>JACNJF010000108.1 GCA_014382695.1 Gammaproteobacteria bacterium
GTGCCAAAACCAGCCGTTAATCTGCTTACCAAGACTTAGTCCGGCCCCAATTCTCACTTCATATTTATCTAGCTGCGATTTATCATGGATTGGCAAATTTATAAGCGTTTTTGCCATTTTTCTTAGCCATATACATCGCAGCGTCTGCTTTCTCGATAAGGCCATCTATGGTACTGCCATGATCGGGGTAGATGGATATTCCAATACTGGCTCCAACTGTAATCGTATCATCTCCAACTTTATATGGGTTTGAAATGAGGGTGACAATATCTTTTGCTATAAGCTGAATGCTATCAACGAGGTTCTTCTCGGTAATAATCACTACAAATTCGTCCCCCCCATAACGAGCGATTACATCTGCTTTTCTAAGTCGCTCAGTAAAGCGGTTAGCAATCATTTTAAGTAGCTGATCCCCTGCCTGATGCCCAAAAGAATCATTAGCCTCTTTGAACTCATCAATATCAATAAATAAAATACCGCATTGGGTTTTATCTCTCCTGACTTTTGCTAGCACATGAGCACTCAATTCATCGAATAGTCGACGGTTGGGTAAACCAGTTAATTTGTCATGTTGAGCCATGTAGCGAAATTCATCTTCAATAGACTTACGATGTTCAACTTCTATATTTAAATCATTAGTGGCTCTATTAATAGCAATTTTTAGACGGCGAGGCCGATCTACATTTATGTAAACTGCAATGGCAGAAATAAATGAAAGCAAAACTATCATTCCCCAATACCAGGGAGATCGTATAAATCCTGGAAACTTATTCGGGTGTTTCTCGGCTACAGCCATTACCCAGCTAGCATTAGGTAGTTGAACAACAGCCTTCGCTAACGCGGTATCAAATGTCGATTTATCGCCAATGAAAACTTCACCCTTTTCTCCTAAACCATGTTTGCCTCGAACGGCGAGACTGAATTCATCACCCAGTCTAACTATAGATTCATTAGATAAAATAAAATTCAAATCGATTAGAATGGTTGCGAATCCCCAAAAATGTTCTTCATCTCCATCGACGATAGATAAGAATATTGGCCATCTTGCAATTATTGCCTGGCCTCCTTGGATTAAGTTAATGGGGCCAGCAATTATATAGCTCCGTTCACGTATTGACTTTTCAGCCATTTTTCGGCGATCCGGGTCTTTCATCAAGTCATGGCCTAGAGCTTTTTTGTTGCGCTCTATATTCGTTATGTAAGTAACTATCCCATCTGGAGCAAGCTGAAGGCTCATAACTCCAGAGAGCCCTTTTTGTAATATCCCTGCAAAGTCATCAAACTCTTCAGGAGTGAACTCTCTACGTGTAGTAACAAAAGCGCTGAGACTACTGGTCAAGTTAAGCCGAACATACATACCTGATGAGATCGAAGCCGCTACATCATTTAGTCGCTGTTGAGTATTTTCTCTATGCTCATGAAGATCCATTTCTGCTTCATTGTGATGGATTATGTAACCAGATAAATAAATCAGTAGTAATACGCACAAGGCGCTAAACAATGGGTATAGACGTATGGGGGAAAGAACCATTAATTTTTTTCACTGATACTGCTTCTTTGCGGATAGTTGAATTATAGCTCCCCTTTTCTAGAGTGCAGACATAACTAATTTGCAATCAAATAAAATCTTAAATGGCTACTTTTGAGCGGTAGCTCCTATTCATTAAGCCATCAATAAATGGAATATAACGCCTACGGATTTGCAGATGCCTACAATCTTTAGGGAATGGCTGAATTGGGTCCAGGCTGTGTGAAAACTCAAGGTTTGGTATAATAGGTCATTCCAACAACCTGGCCATAAAATGTCTGGATTCATCAAAGGCGAAGCCCGCACGCAATCCACTTTATTTCCTGAAGCATTAGACGATTATATAACTGAAGAGAACCCTGTTCGGGTTGTTGATGTTTTTGTCGATTCCCTGGATCTACTTCGTTTAGGGTTTAAAACTGACTCTGCTAATACGGGTCGCCCCGGTTACCACCCCGGAACATTATTGAAGCTATTTATTTACGGCTATCTCAATCGCATACAGTCATCTCGGCGTCTTGAACGGGAAGCAGGTCGTAATGTTGAACTCATGTGGTTGCTAGGACGCCTTGCACCAGATTTCAAGACGATCGCCGATTTTAGAAAGGATAATACCGGTTCTATAAAACGCGTGTGCCGTGAGTTTGTTTTAATCTGCAAGAAGTTAAACTTATTTGCGGAGTCCCTGGTTGCAATTGATGGCAGTAAATTCAAAGCGGTCAATAATCGCAACCGTAATTTCACCCCGGCAAAGATAAAATTAAGACTCAAGCAAATTGATGAAAGTATTAATCGTTATCTTGGACAAATCGAATCAGCCGATCGTGTTGAGTTAAGTACGGCCAAAGATAAAAAAGAAAGACTGGAGAGCAAAATTGAAAAGCTCAAAAAAGAAGTTGAGCAGTTGAATAAAATCCAGGAACAACTTAAAGAACTGCCCGATGGGCAGCTCTCTCTAACCGATCCTGATGCCCGCTCTATGGCGACCAGTGGCCGTGGAACAGGCATGGTGGCTTATAACGTGCAGACAGCGGTGGACAGTGAACATCATTTAATCCTGGCACACGAGGTGACGAATCAAGGGCATGATAGAGCGCAGCTAGCGAATATGGCGACTCAGGCTAAATCTGTCTTAGACGTTGATCATTTAACGGTAGTGGCAGATAGAGGTTACTACAGCGGTGAAGAGATTAAAGCCTGTGATGATGAAGGGATTACTACCTATCTAGCCAAGCCACAAACATCGGGTAATCAGGCAAAAGGATACTTTGGGAAACGTGACTTCATCTATCACTCAAAAGAAGATGAATACGAATGCCCTGCCGGTGAACGCGCTATCTACAGAACGAGTCGAGAAGAAAGCGGAAAAATTATCCGGCGTTATTGGTCTTCATCCTGTGTAAAGTGCGCTATTAAAACACAATGCACAACCGGTAAGGAAAGGCGTATCAGTCGTTGGGAACATGAAGCTGTACTGGATCAGCTTGAAGACAGAATGGAGCGTGAGCCTGAGATGATGAAAGTCAGACGTTCAACAGTGGAACATCCGTACGGCACAATAAAATTCTGGATGGGCTCTACGCACTTTCAAATGAAAACGATTAAACAGGTCAGTGCGGAAATGAGCCTACATGTTCTAGCTTATAACCTGAAACGAGTGATCAATATTATGGGTTCCAAGAAACTGATGGAGGCGATGCAGGCATAAGAAGGATAGAAACACTTTTAAGTGCATTTTAACCTCAATTATGGGAAGCCTGAGGGGCATAAATTTCGTACAACTAAATTCTGTGCTTTTTTCTGAACCTGAAAATGATTCAGTCAACGATCAAACCAACAGGAGAGACGGTTAGAAAACCATCGCTGTAAAGATTCGACCATCTAATTGTGTTTTCACACAGCCTG
>JACNJF010000082.1 GCA_014382695.1 Gammaproteobacteria bacterium
GCTCGTAAAGGCATCAGTCGGAAGGTTTGTTACCATCAAGTCGATGCACCATCAAGTCGATGCACCATCAAGTCGATGCACCATCAAATTTAATATTCAGTCTTTCAATCAATGAATACAGTGTTGGTCGGGTAATATCCAGTAGTTTAGCGGCCTCGGTCATGTTGTTTTCAGTTTCCTGCAGGGCGCGCCGGATAGCCCTTCTTTCAGCCGTATTGCGTATCACTTTCAAATTAAGCGTATCAGGTGAATCATCCAGCTCGTCTACATTTACTGTTGAGCTACTGATATTCAGATCATCCGCCTGCAGCATAGCATGGTCCGACATGATGACGGCTCTTCGTATAATCTGATCCAGTTCACGTACATTCCCTCTGCATTCATAATGCATTAATACATTTTCTGCGGATGGGCTTAGGCTGGTGATAGCTTTATGCTGTTGTTCAGCGTACTTTTTCAGGAAAAAATTGGCCAGCAGCACAATATCGTCTTCACGTTCACGTAATGGAGGCAATTCAATCACGATGTCGCTCACTCTGAAATATAGATCTTCTCTAAACAGGTTTTGTTTGATCATGTCCTTGATGGAGCGATGCGTTGCACAGATAACGCGGGTATTGATCGCAATTTCTTTCGTACCTCCAACGCGTTCAATCACTCTCTCCTGTAGAAATCTTAATAGCTTAGCCTGCAGATCTAACGGCATATCACCAATCTCATCGAGGAACAGCGTACCGTTACTGGCTAATTCTATCTTGCCTATTTTCTGGCTGCTGGCACCGGTAAAAGATCCCTTTTCATGGCCGAATAGTTCACTTTCCAGCAGGTTTTCAGGGATGGCCGCACAGTTGATGGCGACATATTTTCCTGCAGACTGTTCGCTCAGGTTATGAATGGCTCTGGCAATGACCTCTTTACCGGTACCGCTTTCGCCTAACACCAGTACGCTCAAATCACTCGGGGCAATTTTTTCTACCACCTGGCAAATTTTTAACATGCTTGGGCTAGAAGTGATCAATCCATCCAGCGGCGAGCTAAATGACTTTTCCTGTAATGCTTTATTCTCCTGTTCAATCTGGTAAAGGTGATGCGCCCGTTCAACCACCAGCGTGAGGCTTTTTGCATCGACTGGTTTGTTGAAGAAATCATATGCACCTGAGCTGATCGCATTCAGCGCATGCTCACGATCTTCCTGCCCGGTTACAACGATGACTTTAACGCTCGGGTTTATAGTCAGTATTTTTTCAAGGATAATAAATCCGACAGAAAAACCTCCTGGGTCTGGTGGCAGGCCCAGATCAAGAGTGATGACCTGTGGAGCATGAGTCTTGAAAAGTGTTAGCGCAGATGCTTCGTCATCAGCAAGATAGACGTCAAAGTCATTAAAGCACCAGCGTAGCTGCGACTGAAGTCCCGGATCATCTTCGATAATTAACAGTTTTTTATTCATTGATCAGTTGTTCTTAGTAGGTAGCGTAATAGTGAAAGTGGTACCGGAATCCAGTTTACTGCTTACCTGAATTTCTCCACCGATGGATCGTATATATTCTCTGCTTTGATAGACACCAATGCCCATGCCAGAAACCCCTTTGGTGCTATCGAAAGGGCGAAACAGGCGATTCGCTATAAAGTCTGTGGACATTCCATTGCCGTTATCGATTATTCTAATCCGAACTTCATTGATTTGAGTTGAATCAAGTTCAATTTTTACAAAGCCCTGGCGGTTAATAGACTCGGTTGCATTTTGTATAATATGTTTCAGTGCACTTTGAATTTCGCTCTTATTGGCGCTGATTTCAGGGTTGACCAGGCCAGTATTGATAAGCTCTGGCTTTATCGGGTTATGCCTATATTCATCAAGAATGTCGTTGAGAACATTCAGTAGTTTAAAGTTACTACTGCTGGTATTTTTGATCGGTTCTTTTAGCTGCTGTACCAATCGCTGCATTTTTTGTGATACATGCTCCAGAGTATTCAGCATATCATCGATGAAGGCCGGATTATCTTTATGTATTTTTCCATTTTCTACCAGTAAAAATAGCTGACTCAACAGGGTTTTTAAATCGTGGGTCAAAAAGGCTGTCATCTGATTCATACTTTTAAATTTTTCAGCCTGCTGCAGGGCCAGAGTTGTTTCATACTGCGAAAGATACAGAGTGACATGATGGGTAATAGTCGTCAGTAACTCACGATCCTCGTGATCCAGTTTGATGGGTGAAAAAGACTCTTTCAGATGAATGTAACCAAATAACTCATCATCTACCCACAACGGTAATATCAGCCAGCTATTCAGGTTCTTTAAAAACCAGTGCTCTTTACTCGAATGTTCTTTTAAGCTTTTCAGGTATTCCTCTCTGCTAAACAACTCCTTGTTACGGTAAATAAACTGGATGAAAGGTGAGTCTGTCGGCTCAACAACGGGTGACTCCCAGGGCATATGCCAGTCAGAGCAATAATTATATTGATTTACATCTTTCAGCCACAGGCGTGCCCCCTGACTGTCTACAATCTGGCTAACCGCCTGCAATGAGCGCAGATGTATAGTCAGTTTTTCATCGCCTTCTAGTAGGGTGCTTGAGAACCTGTTCCACTCCTCCCTGTAATCATATTTATTAGTGAAGTTTCTACTCACATAGCGCTTGATTCTGGCTTTCAGAGTGGAAGAGAAGAATAGGGATGAGAACAGTAGAAAAGCGGCAAACAGGAAAGTGTATTGAAGAATATCACCCCATTCACCACTGACCACTTTAATATAATAGCCAGCCATGGACATAAGAATCAGGTAGATGCCGGAGCCCAAAAGCGTTGTTGAATGAAATACAAACTGTCTCGAAATGTGAATATTTGGCGATAGAGAAGGGTTTCTGGCGGACGCGATCAACAGGGTTGGTGCAATCATGACATTGATAATCCCGCGCGCGCTCCAGAACTCATAATCAATCTTCTGAACCAGAAAAGCATTCGAAAAAACAAAAAAATCATAGATGAAAACGGCACCGGCACTAATACATAAAAAACTAATTTTCCAGCGGTTTTCCAGTGAAGTATTGCGGTAAAGCTGCTCAACTAGAATGAGACCAAGGATGGTGAAAATGAGCATCCATATGATCTGAAGAGCATTGTTATAGTGAAAACCTAATAGTTGAATTAGTTGCTGGTTAAAACCCAGTGAAATGATGGCCAGAATAAATAGCAGGGTGATGGATAAGGGCGAAAGTGGCGAGGTGAAATCCAGTTTATAAGGCTTGTCCAGGTAAGACCCCATGACATATTGCAAAATGTAAAACCAGGTGAAATACCGGAGTAACTCGGCGATATACACCATTTCAAAAGCAATGGATGCACCTATCTGACTCATGGTTAGTAAAGCACTCCATACCAGAGTGGAGATAATCAGCAGGAAAAAAGGTTTACCCC
>JACNJF010000115.1 GCA_014382695.1 Gammaproteobacteria bacterium
GTGAGCGTGTTCACGATAATTGATGACCTCATATTCACGCTATTTGATGGGATGATTTGCAAAAAAGTGAGAGAAATCGGCTTCCCTGCCGGTCTTGAATGGGTTGTTACCGCTGACTATTAAAAAGGCATCTCGTCGAAGCCTTCAAACAAATCATCTTCTGATGTATTTCGGGGTTCCGGGGGTTCCGGGGGTTCCGCCACCGCCTGTAATTGATAATATTGATGAAGCTGGGTGTAATACCGCTCTTCAAATGCCGTCACGAAGGCGTTTAACCAGTCGAGTAGTTGTCCGGCGCTTTCATCCGTGAGTTCAGGTAGGTCAGTCAGTATCAGTGGAGCGGTATCCATTGTTTTTTCCTCTGTTGGGTTCAGGCTGTGCTGCGGGTTTTGGATGCGTGTGCGGCAAATACTTCCAGGTAAAGTTTTTCATCCAGCTGGGTGAGTTCTTTAAAGGCCGCTGTGGTTAGCAGTTCTGCAGCCATGCCGGTGAGAACGCGGTAATTACCCAACGCATGGTCACACAGGATCTGAATGAGTTCTGGGGTCATCAGGTTGGCATTTCCCGCCGTTGATAGCAGGTGTTTCATTCCGGCCATCAGTTCGTTGCGATCGGCATATTCCATCACCAGTCGGCTGCGAATACGACTGCCCAGTGGCAGCAGTTCATCACGACGCAGTTTGTGGCTAAGTCGAGTATCACCGGCCAGTACGACCGTCAGCAAGGTACGGGAGTCAAACTGCATGCTGCTCAGTAAGCGCAGCTCACTGAGTACCGCAGGGTGCATTTCCTGCGCTTCATCGATCAATAACACCGGCCGTAGTAAGGTGCCTTCCAGATGGGATAGCCAGCGTTCGCGCAGGGCTTTAAATCCGCCCCAGCGGTTATGCGGTTTTAGTTCAATGCCAAACAGATCACCCATCTCCCGATAGAAGTCGGCTAGATTTCCACTGGGGTGAACGATGGCTCCCACACTCAGATCCTGCAGCTTGGACAGGCGTTCTGCCAGCAGGCGCAACGTGATGCTTTTACCGGTGCCAGGGTCGCCGGTAATCATGGCAAAGCCACCTTCTCGAATCAACGCCTGTTCGATGCGCCAGAAGAACTGTTCAACTTTGGCTGTGATGTACAGGCCTTCTGTCGGCAGTTCCGGTGAGAAGGGATTCCATTTCAGGCCGTACAGGGATAGCAATGTTTTGTTCATCAGTCAGACTCCGGGGTTGTTTTGGGAAGATAGGCGGGTGGTTGGCCGGTCGCGGCATAGTCCGCCATCAGTTTGCGTAGCAGGGGTGGCAGTTCATTGGCGGGTGTCACTGCTGTTTCTGTGTGGATGCTGGCTTCTGCCTGTTCCAGTGCACGCCGTTGCCCACTGGCATTGGCACTTTTATCCAGAGGATAAAGTGGGCATAGTATTTGTTGCGTGTGTTCATCAATCAGGTCAACGCAACTCAGATCCCAACGGGCATAACGGACTAGCGGTTGTTCAATGTGACGGTATCTGGCTGGGATTTCAAAACGTTTCCCTGACAGACTGAGGGTGCCGTCACTGCGACGTTGACGACGCTTCACGGTACAGCGGAAAGCCTGTCGCAAGGTTTGGCTGCCTGGGCAGTCCCGTCCGACGGTTGTCGAATCAAGATAACGGCGTAGCGGTGTGGTGCCTATCTCCGCATGTTTGTTTTGATGGTATTCCTGCTCAACCCAGACCTGGGTGATTTCATTGAGTTTATCCAGTGATAATTCTTTAACCCCCTCCAGCATGGCCATTAAACGGCCTTCCAACGTGGCCCAGAAGACTTCCTGTTTGGCGTTTTGGTACGGGCTATAGGGTAAGGTGGTTTCGTGCAAAATACCTAAGGCGTGCAGGCCATTTTTAAACTCTTCAGCCTGCATGGCGGCTCCATTGTCGGTCATCAAGGCACGCGGCAAAGCGCGCTTTTGCAAGGCCTGACAAAGACCGTGCACCAGCGTTTCGGCGGTTTCATCCAGATACCACTGTAGATGGCACACCAGGCGTGAGTGATCATCGATAAACCCCAGAAGCAACGGCGTTACCCAGCGCCCTGATGGCAGTAAAATCTGACGTGAGCCATGATGAAAGTCAGCATGCCATAGACTGTGTACGTAATCGGCTTCATAACTGCGAACTTCCAGTTTTTGCAACCGTTGTTCGGCCATCCTCGCACCCGGCGTATCGCGTTTTGGCATCCGCTTACGGTGATGCCCCTGTGCTTTCATATAACGACGGATAGTGCCATAGGATGGGATGAACTGGAGTGATTTATCCTCTTCGGCCAGGGCCTGCAAGTTGTCCACATGCAGCTGTACCGTCCAGCTCTTGTGAAGTTGATATTGCGCTTCAATGGCCTGAATTTGGCAGGCGGTTAATCGACGAGCACGCCCGGCATCACTGCGACGTTGCCGGCGTAATGCCGCCACCGGATCTGCGGCAAGACGCGCTGCATAGAACCAGCGCTCCAGGGTCGCTACACTAAATTGAATATCGGTACCGTTAACCGGGTGTTTCCAACGATTGTTGGATAAATCCAGCAACTTCTGTTGCAGCTCACCTCGTGGCGGTGGTGCGGCCAATAAAGGCCCGATGATCGCAAAGCGACATCGTGCCCAGCGATCAGGATCATCGGCATTTCCCATGACTTAATTCCTGTTTATTAAAAGAATTGGCAGTCTAGAAAAAATGGAAGCTGTTTATAATCACATCTTCTGCGGGTCGATAGCCACCCTCAAATAACCTGACCAGGAGGTGCTGGAAAGGGGTAATAACAACTGAAGAAATTGACACAAACGCTGTGGTAAATCGCGACCGGTGAATCGTCCCAATAAGGCACCTGGCAGTTGAATATTATTCAGTGGGGGCATGAACTGACTTCGTGCAGCCTGCCAGCAACGACTCGCTGGAAAAAACTCTCGCCACCACGTTAGCCAGCGATAGAAAGTCTGTGGATTGATGTCTAATTGATCGAATAATTGCTGTCGACGTTGATGAGACAGTCCATGCTTGAGAGCCGTTATCAGAATAATAACAACACCGAGATAAACCTTACGACCGAGGAAACGTACCGAGGGAGGTGTGGTTCTGCGCCGGCAATCATCTTCTGCACAGCAAAAACTTAAGCGGGTCTGATAGTCAACCGTCAAACCATATCGTGGTCCACGGGGTTTGCGAGGATAACGGGCGCTGTGCAGGGTCCCGCCACAATATTGACAGGGTTGTTGTTGCACTTGAGACGCTATATCAAGATCAACTTGAAACAGAAAATCATAAAAACTGGCATCGTTAAAAAAGTCATGGCACACTGGATTTGTCGTCCTTTTTTCTTCGCAGAATATAGGAGACAGCCCTCTTGAGTAATTTTCAAGTTATTTAAGGGGGCTTTTCTTTTTCCATCATTTA
>JACNJF010000012.1 GCA_014382695.1 Gammaproteobacteria bacterium
CCTGAAGACTCGGCTTGAAGTCCTCAGGTGAAATTTAAAAGGTTTTCTGAATTAGAGCTTTTCCGTTCAGGCACTAGATATCGAGCTGCCTCAACCGGTTGCCAGCGGGCATGACCTGCTGGTGAAGGTTAAGGCGATTGCGGTTAACCCGGTGGATTACAAAATTCGCCAGAATGTTACTCCCGACGCGGGCGAGTTCAAGGTCATTGGCTGGGACGCGGTCGGTGAAGTGGTCGCGAGCGGAGCAGCCGTTACTCAATTCAAGCCTGGTGACCAGGTCTATTATGCTGGCGATCTTAACCGCCAGGGCAGCAATGCGGAATACCAGCTGGTGGACGAACGCATCGTTGGCAACAAACCGAAAAGCCTGTCGGACGCTGAAGCGGCCGCGTTACCACTGACTACCATCACCGCCTGGGAAATTCTGTTTGAGCATCTTGCGCTACAGCAGCAATCGCCGGATTCAACGGCGCAATCGAATGAAGTGCTACTGGTAGTCGGCGCAGCCGGTGGTGTTGGTTCAATCCTGATTCAGCTGGCCAAAGCGATTACCGGTGCCACTATTATTGCCACTGCATCACGCCAGAGTTCGCAGGACTGGGTAAAGAAACTCGGAGCACATCATGTGGTTGATCACACCCGGCCACTACAGCCACAGATCGAGGCTCTGGGTATCGGCCAGGTGACGCACGTTGCCAGTCTGAACAGCACCGACTCTTACTTCGAAACCTATATTGAACTGCTCGCACCTTTTGGCAGGATTGCGATGATCGATGACCCGGCCAAACCACTACCGGTGATGAAAATGAAGCTGAAGAGTCTGTCGCTGCACATAGAGTTCATGTTTGCGCGCTCCATGTTTAACGCGACCGATATGATTGAGCAGAGTCGCCTGCTGAATCGCGTAGCCGATCTGGTGGATCAGGGTTACCTTCAGACAACCTCCGGTAAAAATCTGGGACAGATCAATGCTAAAAACCTGAAGGCTGCGCATGCAGAACTGGAATCCGGTAAAGCCATCGGCAAGATCGTGCTGGAAGGTTTTTAAAACAGGTGAACGTTTCTCTCCAACTAGAATAACGGGAATTAAATGATGATCAAACAGGACGATGGTTTGTCTGATAGCGAAGAATTCATGTCCATCAATCGAGGCTATAACTCAACGTTTCATGTGGGTCGCCTGAGCCTCGGGGTTGTGGTGCCGCTTGAATCCTATACAAAGGGGCCAGTGCCGACCATGCAACGTCATATAGAGCGCGTTCAACTGGCAGAAGAACTTGGATTTGCGGCGGTCTGGTTACGCGACGTGCCGTTCAATGTACCTTCATTCGGGGATGCCGGGCAGACTTTCGACCCCTTCGTTTATCTGGGGCTGCTGGCGGCCAAAACGGAACGTATCGCACTAGGGGTGGCCAGTATTATCCTGCCGTTACGCCATCCGGCGCATGTTGCCAAAGCAGCGGCGAGTGTCGACGTGTTATCCGGAGGCCGGCTCATGCTGGGTGTCGCCTCGGGTGACCGTCCGGATGAATACCCGGCACTTAACCTGCCGTTCGCTGATCGTGGCGAACGCTTTCGCCACAGCTTCGACTATATCCGGCGCATGTGGGATGACGCACCAGCCTTCGAGAATGCTTATGGCAGTCCTGATGATGGGATGGACATGCTACCCAAACCGCTGTCCGGAAAACTGCCGATGTTAATTACCGGTGCCAGTCAGCAGGACCCTGACTGGATCGCGCGCAATGGTGAAGGCTGGATCACCTATCCACGCGGTATCGACGCGCAGCAAAATATTATTAACCACTGGCGCGCACGCATTAAGGCTGCCGGTGGCCCGCCCAAACCGGCCTCACAATCCCTGTATATTGACCTGCTTGACGACGCGGATGCACCCGCGCAGGCCATCCATTTAGGCTTCCGCTCGGGACTCAATCCTTTGCGCGCCTATATTAAATCGCTGCAACAGATCGGCATCAACCATGTGGCACTCAACCTGCGTTTTAACCAGGCCGATATCGAAACAACGCTGAAAACTCTAGCCACTGAATTACTACCAGAGTTTACTAACGGAGAGAGATAAAGCATGCAAAAAACCATTCTGATTACCGGTTCGACCGATGGCATCGGTCTGCAAACCGCTCGCCTGTTGCTCGCACAGGGCCAGCATGTCCTGCTGCACGGACGTAACCCGGCAAAACTGGCAGAAGTGGAAAAATCACTCTGCGCACTGCCCGGTGGCGGCAGCATTGAAAGCTATCTGGCCGATCTGTCGTGCATGCCAGAGGTCGAGGCACTCGCCAAAGCGGTGGCAAAGCGTCACACCCGACTGGATGTACTGATCAATAATGCGGGCATCTTTAAAACACCCGAACCCATCACTCCGGACGGACTGGATGTACGCTTTGCAGTCAATACCATCGCCCCCTATCTGCTGACGCAACGATTGTTGCCACTGCTTGGAACATCCGGACGAGTGATTAACCTCTCTTCAGCAGCTCAGTCCCCGGTCGATCTGGAAGCGCTAAGCGGACTGACCAGACTATCCGATGACTTCAACGCTTATGCACAGAGCAAGCTGGCGATTACCGCGTGGTCGCGCAGTCTGGCGCTGTCACTCGGTGCTAAGGGGCCGGCCATCATCGCGCTTAATCCCGGATCGTTACTGGCCACAAAAATGGTCAGGGAAGGGTTTGGACTGGCCGGAAACGATATTCGGATTGGTGCGGACATACTACTACGCGCCGCCCTGTCGGATGAATTCGCGACAGCTGCAGGCCAGTATTTCGACAACGATTGCGGCCGCTTTGCGTCGCCCCATGCCGATGCGCTTGAGCCGCAGAAAGCTGCAGAGATGGTGCAGGTGATTGAGAGGATTCTGGCAGAATTAAGCTCATCATAAGAATTCATAAAATGAGTAGATAATTTTAAGATTGGGCCTATCCATAACGACTCTTTATGACCACAAGGCTAGACAAAAAAATACCGAGTTACCGCCTGGGAACAACTTAATGCTATCGGAAGGCGTTTAATCAGCCCGACATAACGGTCTTCCAAAAACGTTAAAATTTAAACTTATCCTCTGTTCAATCTGTAAAATTTTTTGACAGCTTGAACGCTAAACAGGCATTTAGAAATATGTCCAATAGCCGCCTATAAACAGATATAAATCAACAAGCTATACGAGTGAATAAGTTTTATTCATTTAATTAATTGCTCGCCTACCCCCCTGTTTAGGGGGTGACGAAAAATCTTACAGGCACTTCTCGACTTCCTGGAAATAGTCTATGAAATCAGCCGCTTAAATAGATTGGCAACTATTTTGCTTAAAGACTCTTTTATTTAAGGAGATTCCAAATGTATTCCACGAAAGATTATTTGTTCTCATTGCTATTTCTAGC
>JACNJF010000011.1 GCA_014382695.1 Gammaproteobacteria bacterium
CCCTGGACTGTAAATGCCGATAGTCCTCCGGCAGACTGTGCAAGTGTTAAACGACCCTGTAACTCGCGTATGGCCGTGTCCCGACCCCAAAAGCTGCCAAATACCAGATTACTCGCTTCATCGGTCAAGATGGCGTCAACGAATACGCCGTGAACCTCCGGTATCAACAGATAGGCATCCGTGGTTTGTTCCATAACAATCTCCCATGCACCCTCCGACCAGGAGTGCAAAAATAAATACACTCCCAGGTCGGTGGAAGACAGGATTGATCAGTCCTGCTAAATAGGTTGCGCTGATTTAAGTGCTGGAGAAAGGTTAATCCTCTTCCGGCAACATGATGGTCAATACCGGTTCGCCCTGATCGCCAGGGCCTATATGGAGTTTTAACGTGGTGAGCTGTGCTGTTTTGGTTCGCCCATCACGCGGAATACAGTCCAGATCAAAATTGATCTGGCTGGCCTGATCTTTAGCGCCACTCATTCCGTGGCGTGCCATCCACACCACATCCCATAATCGACCTGATTGATCCTGATAAGCCTGCTGATCTGTATCAGCCTGCCTCCATTCAATGTAGCGATTCCACACCGTTCGTGTCACTGCAACCGGAAACTTGATGCCTGCCAGTTTAGCGGTTCCGGTAACTTCGACTAACACGCCATCCTCTATCGCCATTTCACGGGTATAGGTTGATATGGCAGGACCGAAAAACTCGGTCATTGGATCTTTTTTATCCATGGGGTATCTCCGAAAATGACGGAAATACCCCGGCGGGTATGTCCCGTCGGGTTAAGTTAAAAGTGAACAACATCGGATACATTCGATGCACTGGCTTTCATTGTTCATGTCCAGTTTTGCTGTAGAGATAACCTCTCTACGGGGAATAATTCGGTCTTTCCTATTACGTTTTTCGCAATAATTCAGTGGGCTTTACTGGATTTTTATCGAAATAGGGAAGACCCCTGCAGAACAGGAGTCGAAATTTGTGAAGGGTTAATGAAACCGCTATATGAGTCCACGGTCAGCAAAAGAAACCGTGCCCTCATTACCAATCACCAGATGATCCAGGGTGCGCACATCGATCAGTTCTAATGCGCTATTGAGTCGCTTGGTAATCTGGATATCCGACTGGCTTGGTTCCGGATTTCCTGACGGGTGGTTATGATAAAAAATCACCGCAGAGGCATTGCATTCCAGTGTGCGCTGGGCAACCACCCGTGGATACACGGAGGCGCTGGATACTGAACCGGTGAAGAGTTCTTCGATCGAGAGTAGTCGATGCTTGTTATCCAGGAATATCACGCCGAACACTTCATTCTTTCGATCACTCAGATGCAGGCGCAAGTATTCACGGGTGGCCTGAGGGCTGTCAAAACTGACCCCGGGCTGATGACGCAGTTCAAGGATCTCAATAGCCAGTCTGACCAGTGTTGTTTGCTCTGCCATATTCAGGC
The DNA here is from genome assembly GCA_014382695.1 of Gammaproteobacteria bacterium. Classification (GTDB taxonomy): domain Bacteria; phylum Pseudomonadota; class Gammaproteobacteria; genus JACNJF01. Next base: position 1,452 of record JACNJF010000011.1, read on the forward strand.
TGCAGGCGTTAATCTTTGCAAACTGATCTTCATTGTTGCTTGAATTGATGGGTAATACATTCTGCATAACGATATCTCCGCAGTTAAATAATGACGGAGATACCCAACGGGTATGTCCCGTCGGGTTAAGGTTTAAAATGAACAACACCGGATACATTCGGTGCACTGGCTTTCATTGTTCATGTCCAGCTTAGGCTGTAGAGATAACCTCTCTACCGGGATTAATTCGGTCTTTCCTATATCGGCCGATACTCTATTGGCATTTGAGGATCAGTCTCGGCATGGGAAAAACCCCTGAGCCATATCAGGGGAGTGAAGTAAGATTAATTACTATCAAAGGATTGGGATTTAAAAGCATCTCCCCAACTTTCAATAACGGGTTTGATATCGTTACCCTTAAGATATGTATCAAGCTGAGTATTCGTCTGATGCAGGTCATTCAATACCTGCATCATGTCCTGAAAAATATCATTATCGATATAGAGCAGATCCTGTAAATCAACTCGATATCTATAACCATTCCATAATGACAAAAGAAACTGAGCGACACGGCTAGAACCGCCGGTATCACCTCGTGCAATCGGTAACAATCGGTAAATTCTTTGTTTTGTATCCATAACATGTCCTTCGCAAAAAAATTAAACGGGCGGGGTAAAATGAGGGATAACATAACGTTACCCCTCAACGATAGTGTGATGATCAGATAGGTGACAGGGCTGAAAGCCCATAGCCCATCAGCAGCGCAAACCCTGCAAGGGTGAAGCACACACGACTGAAAGCCGTGAGTGCTTCATCTCTTGAGAAACTGGCTGCCTTTACCGATTGAGTGGGCATGATTAAGATTTCACACTGGTAATTAACCAGTGGCTTATCAATCACCGCCATAGGCTTTGAACTGTGCACAATCATTTCTGATCCAGTTGCTGTTTTAGCTGTCATCGCCGTCTCCTGAAGTTAATTCAATTTCTTCAACTTCAAGTTCGACAACTTCATAAACAGGCAATGGGTTTTGGCTTTTAGTGGTCATGGTTTTCTCCTACGTAGGTTGCTCTTGGGGGACTCAACTTATGAACCCCCGGAGAGATTCATAAGATGAGTCCCTCAGAGCTGGAAAAGCCCAGAATGAAAAAACCAAAACCCGTCACCGGGAATAGTTTTCCCAGGTGGGTAATGAATAACTGCCAAAGCAGTCTCTTGTTGCTGTGGATCAACCTCAAGGAGGCGTAGAATTTCTTGATCCCTGTTCTACTTGGTTGCGAGTTTTGGTCATCGCGAGACACATTCGGCAAAACTACTTTCTCAAAAGCTACGCTGATATTTTCAATAGAAATGATCTGAATAGATTTTGAGAAAGTCTGGTTCTCAGACTTTCTTTAATGCCCAACTAGCGCTGATTCAAAAGACTAAAACTTGAGTAAATTTGAATATCAAAAGCGCCAGGGTTTACCCTGAATTCCTTTAGCCTGTAAAAGAATCTGGTCTACTAAAAAAGGGTAACAAGACCACCAAATCTGAGCACGTGCTGAACACGCACATAGGGACGCCCGATTTTCCAGCCGAGGCAGCAAGTGATGAAAGAGAGGGGTAGTGCTGTGTGAGACCGCTACAGCCTTACCTTAAATGAACCGGAACCGATGGAGCATGGATTCACTTAAGTGTAAGACTGTAAGCAGCTTATGACACAGGCGCACAGTAGAAGTGGGCGAGGGTTGTTACCTTCACACAAACAACATTGCCGAAATCAATGGCGTTGACAAAAAACAAGGTCATTTGTATCCAGTAGGTCAGCATTTCACAACCCATGGCTGATTCACCACACTATGGCAGTGGTCGCAACATGACTAGAATTATACAAATATTGGAAACAAAAGCCCGTAGAATTTTACCTACGGGCTTAACAGATCAAATGTTTATTCAGCCATCGCCGGTTTAAACCAGGCTTTTTCATT
>JACNJF010000019.1 GCA_014382695.1 Gammaproteobacteria bacterium
CTAACGAGTAATTGATCGTTGCAAAAAACGTATAACGGCAAAAAACAGTAATGTCCGGGTGCTAATGAGCGATTGCGCATAGCGGCAATATTTCAGATGGACAGTGCCTGTAATAACGCCTATAACGGCAGCCCCCAATTTTGAAAGAGTAAGCATGAGACACTGGACACAGCTGGGCGTTGCCCCGATTCCCGGTTCTGAGCGAACCCTGGGTCTGTATCAGAGCAAGGATGATTTTCATATCATCATTTCCGGTGGACTTGAGCTGATGAATACCCGCAAGCATGCCTCCGAGGATGCACTCGGGCGCTTGCCCTGCGAAAAATTATCCGAGACAGCCAGTGCGCGCGTGTTGATCGGTGGCCTTGGAATGGGATTTACCCTGGCTGCGGTACTGAATGCGGTTGGCGCACAGGCCGAAGTCACGGTTGCGGAATTGATCCCTGAAGTGGTGGAGTGGAATCGAGGTGAGCTGGGTGAGCGTAGCGGTCGCCCGCTGGATGATCCGCGCACCCGTGTTTATGTGGGGGATGTTGCCGAGCTGTTACGTGCAGCCGATGTCGCTTACGACGTGATCGTGCTGGATGTAGACAATGGCCCTGAAGGTTTAAGCAAGCAGGGTAATGACTGGCTATACAGTGAGCGTGGTATCACGGCTGCACGCAAGGCACTCAATTCCACTGGACTGGTGGGCTACTGGTCGGCAGCCGCCGATAACGCCTTCCGCCAGCGCCTTCAGCGTTGCAATTTCAGGGTTGAGGAAATACAGGTCTATGCGCATGGGAATAAAGGTGCCAGACACACGCTCTGGTTAGCGCATCAACAGCCTAAGCAACACAGCAGAAAATAATAGTCAGCTCAAAAATCAGGACCGGAACACGCGTGGTAACCACACGATCATAATGGCACAGAAGATAGTCAGCCCGATCACAAAATAGATAAACCTGTTTTTGACCCGGTTAAAATCCTGTTGCTGCTGAGCTGGACTCGGGGTGCGGCAGTTGGGGCAGTAAAGTTGCTCTTCTTCGTAGGTGGTTCCGCAGTGTCGGCAGTCTATTTCAGTCATGGTTTTATCTAAGGAGTCGAAAGTTGGTGAAAAATACTGGCATAGTTTATTCAGCAGGTAAAACTCTTTGCCAGTTTTTCTGGTCGAGTATTACCTGATATTTTGCCCAGCGTGCAAACTCGTCACGCGGCATATAGCCCGAGCTACGCTGCTGATGCCCGGCGATGACTTTATAGATCACGATATCTTCAGTCGAGTTTTCTCCCTTTGATTCATCCACCACCTGTCGCACCGACCAGGTTTCGCCAAATTGTCCATTGCTGTAATAACAGCCGAGTAGAATATCTTCGCTCTTCATGCGCTGGCTTTTAGCGTGCGTATTTGCCAGCTCATAAATCCGGTACAGATCGTATTCGTTAACGTCGATGTAGGAATCAATCTGGCTAAAGGCATATTCGACGTCATCCTGAGAAAGCCCTGCCGGCTGGTTGGTTTCGGTGACTTTCTGGGGTGCTTCCTGTGTGCGTTGAAGGTAAACAGGGTAACGCCGCCAGCTGAATAAGTAGTTATACAGAAATGCTAGAGCGAGAAGGGTGACGACATTCAGCATCACCGGGGTGAGTACATACTGATAACCGAGAGCGTGCACCGCATCCCCTCCGAGCACAGCGGAAAGTGCTGTCGCACCACCCGGTGGATGGATGCAGCGCAGATAATACATGGCCCCGGTTGCGAGGCCGACCGCCGTCGCGGCTGCATACAGGTCGTTATTAATCCACAGCGCACAGCTGACACCGATAACTGCAGAGCTGACATGCCCGCCGAACACGGACCAGGGCTGGGATAACGGGCCGTGTGGCACGGCAAACAGCAGTACTGCAGAAGCACCCATAGAGGCAACCAGTACAGCCGCGTTGTGTAAGCCCAGAAAAAACTGACAGATGGCGAGGGTAGTGAGGATGGCGATAAAACCACCAGCGGCCGAGATCAGGCGTTCGGTATGACTAACGGGTTTATTCTCGATGCCTAAAATTCGGGACAAGAGGGAGAGCTTTTTTTTCATCGGTAAAGGCAGATTTCTGCGTCCTGGTAAAAAATTCTGTAGACAGTTTACAGATATTTTATACCGATTAAATGACAACGGCCGGGTTTAACTAAAACCGGAGTATAAAAAAATGAGCCGGTGAGGGGGAGGGTTCACCGGCTCAGCAAAAATGCCAGGTGAGCCTACTTTCTGTATTGTGAAAAAACGTAATCACTCTCGGCAACGGGTGCATGACAGCCAAAGCATGCAGTGCCACCATCGCTGGTCAGGCGTTCGGTTTTGCTGCTGGCGGCAAAACCTTCGAAGCCCCAGCCACCGGTTGCGCTGTATTTTCGGGCATCCTTGTGCATTACGCCGACTAGCTTGCGGCTTGACTCCTGTATCGTATGATCCTTTTTTTCCACCTTAAGCAGATCGAAAACCAGTACTGCGCCATCAGCATATTTTCCCTGATTTAAACCGGCCAATGCTTTTTTATTGGCGTACACATGGTGAATGCCCTGGAACGGGTTATCCAGTGGATGACCGGCTTCAATGATCATGGACTTAACGTGCGTCCAGTTTCTATAGTCTTCTGGGTAAGGCACTTTATTGTCGCCGGCATAGCCGAAAGAAGTGAAACTGAGTGCCAGACCGAGGGTTAATAATGTGATTGATGATTTCATCGAATTTTCCTGTTGTGATTTAAAAAATGGGAGATGGACAGCCTTCCATCTGTAAAATGGCATAACCACGTGAGTTCAGGGTTTGTTCAATCTCCGGGTAGGCCGATTCACTGTGACAAAAGCGGCAGCTATCGAGTTGAATACTGGTGGCCTGAATGCCGATCTCCTGCAGCCACTGCAGTGCGAACTGTTGAGCATCCGCTAAGGCCGCACCTTGCGGTAATAACACGTCAAAGTGCATTTTTTTACCGTCGTTATGGGTTGCATAGGTATCAAAAACATCTAACTTCATGGTTTGTCTCCGTAGCAAAAGCCCCTCGCTTGAGTTGGGGCTTTTGCGTTTCAGGCTTACTTAAGGTCGCTGATTGCAGCCCCAAAATTGATATGGAAAGCTGCGCCATTTAATAGCAATGCAGGTACAGACTTGATACCCGCCTGCTCGGCTTCGCTAATGCGTGAAGAGTTTTCTCCCAGATGTACGATTTCAATCTGGTAACGGTCTTTATCCAGTGCTTCGAGTACCTGCTGTTCAGCGCTGATACAAACCGGGCAACCGGCATGGTAGAAAGTGGCTTTATTCATGATGACTATCCTCAGGTTTAGTTAGGTATCGACTCGATACTTAATTAATTGTGCGCCTGCGAATGGGTCTTGTCAATATGGTATTGATCCGATACTATAG
>JACNJF010000010.1 GCA_014382695.1 Gammaproteobacteria bacterium
GATTAATTGAGATCGAGCATTATGCTATATAACCATTCACTAATAAACACTTTAACGAAAAGGAATACTAAATATTGATCTGCATCAAGATTGAATCTGCAGATCTGATTTAAGCGATTTTGACTTCAAACCGACAGCCGATTCCATGCATCCAGCGCCGCAACCTTATAGGCTTCCGCCAGTGTCGGGTAATTGAAGACAGACTGAATAAAATAATCCAGCGTGCCTCCCAAAGCAATGACGGCCTGGCCGATATGCACCAGCTCGGTCGCACCTTCACCCACGATATGGACGCCCAGTAAGCGCCGGTCATCCAGCGCGAACAGCATCTTCAGCTTGCCTTCACGTAAGCCCATGATCTGGCCACGCGCCGTTTCACGAAAGCGTGCGGTACCCACTTCGTAGGGAATATTCTTTTGCTGGCATTGCTGCTCAGTAATACCGACCATGCTTATTTCCGGGACAGAGTAAATTCCATACGGAAAAAGATGGGTCTGAACCGGGCAATTGAGTGCAAATGCATCACAGGCAGCCACCCTGCCCTGTTCCATCGAGGTTGAGGCAAGACTCGGAAACCCGATCACATCGCCGGCTGCATAGATATGACTTTTCTCGGTCTGGTATTGTCCATTCACCTTGATGCGGCCGCGCTTATCCGCGTACAACCCGGCATTTTCGAGCTGTAGATCATCCGTTACACCCTGTCGGCCGGCGGCGAATAATACGGTGTCAGTGCACACCTGCTTGCCGCTTTTAAGTCGGGTAATGACCTTTCCATCATCTCTTTTTTGAATGCTTTCAACCTGCTCATTTAATCGGAGGGTGACTTCTGAATCTCGCAGATGATGGGTAAACTCTTCGATAATTTCCTTATCCACAAAATCGAGTATCTCTTCCTTATCATCGATGATGGTAACCTCGGTATCCAGAGCATTATAGATCGTCGCATACTCTATGCCGATCACACCGGCACCCACCACCAGTAATGAGTGAGGAATACGTTTAAGTTTTAAAATTTCATCACTGTCGATGATGCTATCACCATCAAAAGGAATATGACTCGGCCGATGGGGACGAGTACCAACACCGATCAGAAATTTGTCTGCACTGAACTCTTCTTCCGTTTGATCACTGAACTGTTCAACGACGATGGTATGCTCATCTTTGAAACGTGCTTTACCGATGATGGTCGTGATTTTATTGCGCTTTAACTGATGCTGCAGGATTTCAACTTCATGCCCCAGGGTCTGACTCAGCCGGTGATGCAAATCGAGATGGGTAATATCCTGTTTGACCTTATAACTCAACCCATAGAAACCGCGTTGGCGCCAGCCGGTCAAATACAGTACCGTTTCACGTAAAGTTTTACTCGGGATAGTACCTGAGTGAACGGAGACGCCACCAACCTGCTGGTTTTTTTCGACCATTAAAACCGTCTTGCCCAATTTGGAAGCCTGTATAGCGGCTGATTTGCCGGCAGGCCCGCTGCCAATTACGATAAGATCAAAGTGTCTGGACATGATTCTATTTATAAGTCGGAAAACAAGTCGGCAATCATAACTTCATTGTAAATTTATCTCATCATTTATTCCTTTTATAGTTCGCATTATCGGGCTATTGGCTTTCAGCACCGCTGGCAGGTTTCCGATCGACTCAGCGGCTTCAGCAGTACTCACGTATGAGCCATATAGAACACCATATAGCGTCCGGCCTTTTTTACTGAACCGGTAAATCTTTATTTCATCCAGGTCGATATTTTCAGACTGTAGTTTCTGCAGATATCGATTTAGCGATTGCTCGGGGTTGTTGCTAACATCGAGCGACATAATCTGGATCGAAGAAGCGTAATCATTGGAGTTGGCTAACCAGCGCAGAGTGGCCTGTAAACGCTGTTGCAGGATGGACTGGGCAGGCGGCGGTGCCTTTTCAGCGGTCGGAGCAACTTCAATCAGCTCAACTGGCTCCTCAACGGCAGGCGCAGTAGCTACAGGAAGATGACTCAGCGGACTCTCAAAACTATCTGTATTTGGTGTTACATCAGCTACTTTAACCGACGCCAATGGTACGGATCGTGGCGCAAATGGCACAGTGGCACTATTATTCTGAAGCGGACTTTCAGTAACAGGTTGATTATCGAAGTTTTCACTCAGACTTTGGCCGGAGGGAAGCATGCTGTGAGTGAACCAGTAACCGCCTGTGAGTAACACTATCAGCACAAGCACAGACGTTGCGACACCCCAGGCCAGATTGAAACTTCCCTGTAATACAGGTTCTGTGCAGCTAATTTCACTCCTGTGATGCTGGATAAACAGCTTAAGCTTCGAAAAAATACCACCGGTTAAAGCCAGCTTTTTTTTCATTTCTCCGGATAACTGCGCAGCGTGTCCGGGACTCTCACAGCAAACAGCCCGGATGTACTCAAGCTGCTCAGGATAATCCAGCGCACAAAGCTCGGCCCTTTCAATCGTCAGATGACTAGATTCGGAAAGCGTAATAAACGGTTGCAGGCTATCGGCCTGTGCACTGAATATCAGGCTTAATCCTTTATCCATGGCATGTCGCGAGTAAAAGCTAAAAATTTCACGCTGTATTTGCGGACCGGCAAAATCAAACTGATCGATGATCAGGCAACTCTGCGGTTTTAATTTCTGCAAAATTTCTGCCGCAAAAGAATGCTCTGAAAATGTAGTCTCCAAACCCAGTGAAGCGATACTATTATCAGCCTCGAAGCGCACCAGAACCAGCTCGAAACGATCATGGTAAGTGGCGTAGAATTGATCCAGGAATCGTGACTTGCCGACGCCTCTGACACCACCAATCAGACTCACAGAGCTCCCCTGAGAAACTCGACGCACAAGATCTTCCATCACATTGGCCGTGTTACGAGTAAGGAAAAATGGATTTTTGGATGACGCCGTGTTATGCATTTAACAGTCTGATGTTATTATAAAATGACAGCTTTAGACTATAGCAATTAAATCAACCCAGCCAAAGACTTTCACTAACACGGTTAAGCCTATGTCCGATCAACAACTACTCATTACTCTGGAGCATCTAATTCCAGAGATCAGCGATAAAATACTTTCGCATTATTTTCAAAATACTACCGCGCAACGAAAAGCGGATGGCAGTATTGTGACCGAGGCTGACCTCGCGATGCAGCTGGAAATCACCCATGAACTGCAAAGGATTACCCCGCAGATCAGGATGATTTCGGAAGAAATGTCTGAACAGCAGCAGATAAAGGTGGTCACAGAATGCGATAGCTACTGGTGCCTTGATCCTGTCGATGGCACCAATAACTTTCATCACGGGGTGCCGTTATTTGCAGTATCTCTGGCGCTGATTAAAAACCGGGAACTTGCACTTGGACTGGTTTATGACCCAATCAGAA
>JACNJF010000133.1 GCA_014382695.1 Gammaproteobacteria bacterium
CTTAAAATGTAACCAATTAACAACTTGAATTTTAACTTGAGGTGTATAGACTTCCTCGCATGTCGTTCTTTCGCCAATTTAACAGAAAATCATTATTCGTGTGGACCTTGTTGTTCTGCATTGGTTTTCTATCCGCTCAAGGCTTAGGACTGCACATTCACCAGCTGGATCACAATTCCGATCATTATGACTATATCCATGAGTCTAATTCAGCTGATGACCACGTTCACATCAGTGAAGCTCACTTTGCCCAGGATCTTTCTCATACTGACCATCATAATGATGTCTCGGAAATCGAATTTATTTCCGAGGGGTTGTTAAAGAGCTTTACCACGATTTTGGGTGGTATTTTCTTTGTCTGTTTAGTCGTTATCTTATTCCTGCCTGTCTTTATTCGGACGGCTCATCGCCAACAGCGATTCACACCTTCCCGTCAAAAGTATTACCTTCTCTTTTCGCCTTTAAGAGCACCTCCCTTAGTTTAATTCCGCTGAAGTCTTTTAAGTTAGTGCCCGGCATTCGGCATTGCCTGGTCTGTTTTGTCGATTATTCATTGGCAGACGTTAACTAAATTTTTTTCCTGAAGAACCTTTAATTGGAAGCTTCTTCAGGAACCCCGGAAAAATCCTGTACTTCAAGATCAGGAGAGGAGCTATCAATGTTTTATTTTTTTAACTTACCAGGACATGTAGGTAAACGAACCGCTGCATGCAGTTTATTATTTTTTAGTATTATCGTTGCAACCCCTGGTTACGGAGTCGAGGAGACCCGTTCAATCAGTCTGCAGGAAGCCGTTGACAGGACGCTCTCGAGCAATCCTGAATTACAGGCATTCGGCTACCAGCTAAAGGCCCAGGAGGGGAGAATTCAACAGGCTGGACGATCCCCAAGTCCTGAACTTAGTCTGGAGATGGCAGATGCTTTGGGCTCAGGTGATTACGAGGGCCTGGAAAATGCGCAAACCTCCATCAGCATAGGCTGGGTACTGGAAAGAGGTATCCGCCAACGTCACATCAATGCGGCTCGTGCGGGGTCGGAGCTCATATCCATCGAAAGAGATATCAAACGGTTTGACGTTGCGGCTGAGACAGCTCGTCGCTATTTGGTCAGTCTTGCCCTTCAGGCACGTTTGGAGAACGCAGACAAAACGGTGAGACTGTCAGCTGAAACCATCGAGGCGGTTGAGAAGCGGGTCAAGGCAGGCAGAACGCCAGAGGCGGAACTTTCAAGAGCTCAAGCGGAACTGGAAGTTCAGAACTTAACTCGTAAGGGCCTGATGTACCAACGGCATCAGGCAAACCTGCAACTGGCTGCTCTGTGGGGCACCACGACTCTCGATTTTAGCCGTGTTGAAGGCGATATTCTGTCACTTCCTCAGTTGGAGCCACTAGCGGTACTTACCAGCAATCTACTCAACAATCCTGTCTTTGAGCGATTTTTATCGAATCAACGCCTTAAACAAGCAGAACTAGAACTGGCCCTCGCCCAAGATACGCCTAGCTGGAAATTGAATGCAGGTGTACGTCGCTTTGAAGGTAGTGATGATCTGGCATTGATGGCCGGATTCTCGATCCCGATCGGTGAGCGTACTAAAAACCCTGGGCGTGTGCTGGAGGCGCGAACCCATTTAGAAGCGATAGATATGGAAAAGACCAAAACTCGCCTGTACGCAGAGTCCTCACTTCATGTGCTGTATGAAAAAGTCCAACACGGCATCTTTGTGATCAAAACGACTAAAGAAAGCATCCTTCCGAAACTTGAAGAAGCGCTGGCGGGTACCCGTCGTGCCTACAACCTTGGGCGCTACGGATATCTGGAATTACAAAGCGTTCAAGCTGAATTGCTGGGTGCGCATGAATCATTAATCGAGGCCAGTATTGATGTTCACCAGAATATTATTGAAATTGAACGACTTACCGGGATGAGCATTGCGCATCCGAGAACAGAATTATGAGGTTTACTATGAAAGAAATAATCAAAATTTCCCTACGTACGTTTGGGTTGCCATTTTCATTGGCTATTTTACTCACCGCCTGCGGCGGCGGTTTTATTGAGCAAGCCATGTCGTCTAAAAGCGCCCATGAGGAGACTGCTGAAGCCGAACCTGAAAAAGGTCCGCACCGTGGACGATTACTCAGCGATGGAGACTTCACTCTGGAGCTGGCCATTTTTGAGACCGGTGTGCCGCCGGAGTTTCGCGCCTACGCCACAAAAGGGGGCAAAGCGCTCAGCCCTGATGAAGTGAAACTGAATGTAAAACTAACGCGCCTGGGTGACAAGGTTGATGACATTAACTTTACTCCGATAGGCGATGCACTGCGTGGCGACATGGTGATCTATGAACCCCATTCATTCGTGGTCAGCATTAACGCCACCCATGCCGGAGTAACTCACCGCTGGGAGTATGATAACTTTGAGGGGCGAACCAAAATTGAAACTGCTGTTGCAGAGGCTCTGGAGATAGGAACCGAAGTTGCTGAATCAACGGTGATAAAGGAAACCATCAAGGTGTATGGAAAGATCAAGGCAAACACCGAACTCATGCGTCAGGTAAGCGCTCGTTTTGACGGTGTCATCATGTCCGTGTTGCCTTCCATTGGTGACACAGTGCGCAAGGGTCAAAAACTGGCAACCGTTGAGAGTAATGAAAGCCTGGAAGTGTACACCATAAAGGCGCCGATCAGTGGCGAGATCACACAACGTGACGCCAATTCCGGCGAGCAAACCAGGGGTCGAAACCTGTTCACGATTATGGACCACTCAACGGTTTGGGCTGATTTGGCCGTATTTCCCGGTGATCGTGCCCGAGTGAAAGTGGGTGCACCAGTCTCGGTACTCACGGGAGAGGATGGAGAAACCTATACGGGCAAGATTGCTCGAATTGATGTCACTACCCAATCCAATCAAGCGGTCAATGCTCGTGTTGTCCTTACCAACCGGGCGGGAGCTCTATTACCAGGCAGCTTCGTCACCGCGCAAATAGAGATTGCGGAACACGCTGTCCCCTTAGCAGTGAAGCGAAGCGGTTTACAGGCATTCCGTGACTTCACGGTAGTCTATGCGCTCATCGGTGAGGAGTATGAAGTACGCATGCTGGATCTTGGCCTACAGGCCGGTGAATGGGCGGAGGTGCTTGGCGGTCTGGAACCCGGTACCCGCTATGTCAGCGCAAACAGCTACGTCATCAAAGCCGATATTGAAAAATCCGGCGCCTCTCACGATCACTAGGATTCTGTCATCATGCTTGAATACATCATTAATTTTGCACTTGCACGGCGCAGCCTGGTCATGGCGCTGGCCCTCATGTTAATGGGGCTAGGCGCATGGAAATTCCTGATTACGTATAAAGCTCCGCTGGCTCATCTGGCGAGCCAGTAGGTAAGCG
>JACNJF010000069.1 GCA_014382695.1 Gammaproteobacteria bacterium
TTTTCGAGGTTGTTCAGTTCATCGAGGTTGAATATTTCCATCTGATAGTCTGAGATGTTTTCAGCACGCGATATCTGGTAATGGTTGGTGCCTAAATAAGTTATTCTGGTCGGTGCTTCATTGGCCTGAGCGGTTGCCAGACTTTGACCCAGGATGTATACAATGATTAACAGTAATTTCATTTACCCGCCCTCTTCTGCTTGATTTGATCCGCCAGATAAAAGCAGGCCTCCAGTTCATTGATTCCTTTTTGTTCCATGATCTGCCTTCGAGCCTGCTTTTCATCACCATCCGTTCCTGCCAGTACCAGCGGGAGTGCAGGCATGACCACTCGAAAAATTGATTTGAGTTTTGGCGATAGAATGACACCTTCGGTATATTTTTTAGCTTCCTTACGAGTGCTACACATCAGGTGCTTTTCATCTATGGTGAGGGTTTTAAAGCGCTCTAATTCGGCCACTTCATTCTCTGTGGTATTGATCAAATACCACCACTCGGACAGATCCAGCATTTTTTCAGCTTCTTTCGGATAGTCTTTGAGTTGCTGGGTTCCCTGGCGGAGCCAGATGCTTAACTTGCGCCAGGTCTTTGCGCCGAATACGAAAGGCTTAACCAGGGTTGGATTGGTAGTTATGACGTGACCTTCATCGGTGTAGACATGGGTCTGGCGGCCTGTGTATTGATATTTCTCGCCGATATCGGTGATGGTGTTAATCAGCGATATAATCGTGACCGCCAGCATGTCCTGATATTGCTCGCTGGTCAGAATGCCCATATCTAAAATGGTGACATCAACTTCTGGCCACTGGCGACCCGGTCGGTTAAAAAACCGGCCATGCAGGCCCTGAGTCCAGTATTCCAGTGACTCGGCCAAATGAATGATTTTGTCTCTTCGCTTTGGGGTTATTTCCTGGTTGTTTGAATAGGCCTTAAACTGACGAACTACATCGCTGATAATGACATAATCGCGCTTTGCCTCTCGCGCTTCACGCGTAGCATCCAGGATGGCTCGACGGATTAATAATTTATCGGGCTGTTCGATATCATCTTCTTTTTTAGGATCGGCACCGGTAATCATTAATCGAGTTAACAGCTCCATTTCTCCCAGAAAGTCTCGCTCTTCCTGATCATCATCTTCGTCAAGACCACCCTGCTTATCGAACTTGATATCTACCGATGCACTTAACGCGGCTTCCATCGCTTCTTCATTCACTTCAGCCTGTTTCAATGCTTCAAAAGCCTTGGCATAAGGCGGCAGGGATATGTCTGATGTGGTGGTGAACTTCACCATGTTGGTGGTGAGTCCGGTGGATTCGAGGTATTTACCCGTCAAACCAAAGCTATTGCCTTTTTCAATGATGAACAGACGTTGCTTCAGCATCGCCATATCATGCAGCACCAGATAATTGATCAGGGCGGACTTGCCGGCACCGGTGGGGCCAAAGATTAAACCGTGGGCAACTCGTGTTTTATCCTTAACCGGATCAAATAACATAGGCTCCCCAATCCGGTTAAAAAACAGGTTGCCTGGATTGCCTGTTCCGCGTCCTCGACCATACAAAGGCAAATAGCAGGCAAGATGATTGGTATAGGTCAGTCGTGTACTTTTGCCCTGTCGTTGATCGAGTTGATAATCAAACGCCATTGGTAGATGCCGTACATAATTATCCAGCGCGGTTGGATCAAATTTCGGTTCTATCGGATTAAATTTTGATGCCGCAAGAATGGTCACGGCCTGACGCGCTTTACGGTCCAGTTCCAACTCTGAATTGGCTCGAATGTACACTCCGGAAAATGTGGGATAGAGGCCATGGCCACTTGCCATGTTATCCAATGCACTGTGGGCCTGTTTAGCGGATTGTTTGGCGGCAGGGCTACCCTGCCCGGCGGACTCAATAATAGAATTACAATGTTTTTCCACACCATTTTGTGAGGCCACCACAATCGTGGTTACAAAGGTTGAACCTTTCGGTAACAGATCCCACATCGATGCAGTTGATCCTGCATGCGTTTTAATCTCTGCCGTTAGAATGCCGGTGGCTGGTGGATTATCGATCGCTTGCAGGGCAATCAATCGATGCGGCATACCGTGAAATTTCCAGATACCGTTGTCCTTATCAGATTCAGGGTAACCAGTGAATAACAGCTCGGATAAATCTGCACCTATGCCGATACAGGAATCGTCATTCGGAAATGGACGCGCCTTAAGGTATTCCTGGGGAGACTCAAAGCTCTCCGGTTTGGGCGAAAACCAGGGTAATAACCAGGTGTATAAGTCGTCAGCTGCATAGCGCAGGGACTCCACGCCTATTTGTCTTAATGCACTAATGAATGACTCTACCGCATCGTTTAAATCTGCCGCTGGTGTACCCCGTCCGGGTATAGGTCGACCGGATTTCGTCAGGTAGTCTGATGGATTCGATTTTCGATAGATAACACAGCGGACTTTTCGGTATTGTCCATTCCAGTTGAACTGCGCCACATCATCACGGAATAAACCTTCTTCTTTAGCCAGATGGCCAATGTGCTCCGCCATTTCATTCATCCATATTTCATGATGTCTGGTGGCTTTGGCTTCATCCGTTGCATAGGCTCTCAACTGATCGACCAGATCGGTAATTGGCTCGTCGTTTAAATAGGTCTGAACGATAAGAGGATAATCACGATCACCGGGCAGGCGCTGTAATGCCTGCTGAATACCTGACTCTATGATTTCGAGGACTTTTTGTGACTGACCTTCCACATCTATCGGAATCAGTTCAAAAACGGCACCCACGCTTAACCCGTCATCCAGTAAAAATACCTGCTGTTCCTTATCATAATCCTTGAACGGTAGAAACTGAGTGAATGAAGGGGGCTCCTTATAGATGGCTTCATACTCATCGGCTGTCAGCGGCTTTGTTCCATTTAAAGGCAAAATGCCCAATAGCCGTCGTATGCTATCTTTGAATCTCAAACCACTGTCTGTCTCTGTCATGACGAAACTTTTGTGTTGGCTATCCGGCATAAAAGCACTCCGTAGCATTCCAATAACTCATCGCACCATTTCCCCGGGAAGTGCGTACTGATCTTTTTCATACATTAGATAAGCCGAGCTGTAGCCTGGAACCGGATGCCCTTTACGACTTAAATGCGGAAAGACATACAGACGTAATTCAGGATTCGGCAGGCGCGGGAACTGCTGACTGATCTCATTATTCGCATCGCGCGTATAGCCAGCGAGATCCCTGCGTTCATTCCGTAATTGCCTAAACATCTTTGGTACAACATCGGTTGAGCCCGCGTGATTTTTATACACGTTTAAAATTTCATCACCGGTTTCGGGGATCAGCTTTTGACTGCTGCAGGCTGTTAACAGACCGAGGCTAATCAAAGTGGCTAACAGCCGTGTTTTGTTGTGTGGGTACTTGATTGGCATAGTCCAGCTTCCTACCTTTGGTTAAATAATCGATGGTGATTTCATCTTCAACATGCAGAACCACATCCTGCCCGCCATCGAGGTAAACGAGATCGATGGCATTACGCTGTCGTTCTCGAAGATAATCGGTCAATTCTTTTAATGATCCTGAGAGAGTTGCAGCAGCGATGTAGTCGCCCTGGTCGCCAGAAAAAAATGACTGAGTTACCCCGTCGCTGACGGTGGTGGTTTCCTGAGTTTGGTTAAAACTGTCTGCAGTCGCTCCAACACCGGCCGCAATCATGCGATCTTTCAGGTAGTCCTGGGCATTTGTGATTAGCTGTCCATTAAGACAAGGTTTACCGCGTGTATCTGAGATATAACCGAGGATCTTTCGGATGTTGCTGGTTTTGGTGTCGCCGTCCCGGGTTGAGGACTGGGTATAAACCCGACCATCATCAAACGTAAAGGTAACTGAATGGACTTCGCCACGAACGCAGGACATTTCTCGATTACCGATAGCAATGCCCGACCAGACAATATCGCGTATGCCTGGAATAAAATGACCATTACTGGCCAGGTTTTGTGAACCTGTAATCAGCTTAAAACGAATTGGATCCAGCACACTGCCCTCAGCACTGGGTACGATACCGAGCAATGCGGTTAACGTCGTATTGCTGAACAGAGTTGCATTTCTAGGGATGGTGTAAAAAGGAATCCGTTCGCCTTCATTGTCTTTTTTTGGGTCTGTTTTTCTGCTGCCATTCAGGTCAGCATCTTGTCTGATGGGTACACCGGTTATGCTAACGGGTACAGGTTCTTTATCATCGTTGCTGTAGGCTACTTTGGTAAAAGGTGTGATTGTGATCATTTGATCGCCCTGGTAGTTATCTAATTCGGTCGCGGTTAAACGTTTGTTGGCGGGTGTATTCAGGCTGTTTTGTATGGATTTTCCAGGGTTGAGTAAACTGTCAAAACCAAGTCCTGCCGGCACATTTGATGGACTAGGTTTAAATGGTTTGTTTGTTGAATAAGGTTCTGCTGAGCCGACTCCGGGTATGTTCCTCATCAGTGAATTGAATTGCTTTTGATAGCCCTCAAAAATTCCTTTTGAGCGTTCATCTATCTTTTGCTCAACCAGCTCGGCTACCATTTGGTCACTGTTTTTATTTTGTTGTGCCTGCTCAAGCACCTGTAAGCGACCTTCTAATAAACGATTACGCTCATTAATGGTTGATATGGTGTTTACATAGGTGTCACGTTCAGCATCCGTGATTTGTTTTTCAGGGGTCGGATTGATTCCAGCGACAGGTTTTGATGACTCTTCACCGTTCGAAGTGACTTTTAACAGTAGCCAGAGAACGGCAATCACTATGAAAACAACCAGCAATAGCAGCAATTTATTGCGATTCACGGTGCCACCTCATCGAATGGCTGTGCTGAAATCAAATACCAGGCTGTGGTCGTGCCTTCTTCACCAACAGGATTAACAAATCCGTGCTGTGACGACGCGGCGAGGAAATCGCCTCGTAACAACCTTGGATCCAGGGTGATTTTGTTTAATGAATTAGAGGTGACTCGAACTGCAGTCACATACAGACTTGGAATAGTAGGAGCTACCCATTGCGCCATCGGTTCCGTCAGTAGATCGGCACCTTTCACTAATGACAGTGGCCCGGTTTCTATCGGTATGCGCCTGAGGCCCGGTAGCGGTTTTATCAATCGATCCGGAGCATACAAAGATTGGGATGCAAAACGTAGCAGGTCTACATAATCATAATCGTAACGCTGCTCAGGTGATTGCGTGGTATTCGACTGTTGAGCAGGAATGCGATCATCAACAATAGCAATCGGGTGTTGGTGCCCCTTAGCGCGTGCTTCAATATCCAGCTGGTAGGAATAGCCGGTATCCGTAATTGCGTTCACGCGTTGTGGGTTAAACGGCTTACTGGCAATCCAGAATACACTGCCTCCTTCTGTGATCTGAATACGCTCAGACAGATCTTTTATCGATGCAGGCAGTTGAAGCTGTACCGATAACGGGAAGTCAATTCGACGCTCTTTGCCTACCGGCAATACGATGTGAATCGGCGCTTTATTCCAGACTCTATGCTCAATAAGTTCAGGTGGCTGCGCTAACAATGCTGTAGATAACAGCCATAAAACAGGTATTAGAAAAGACCTCATTGTTGAGCTCCAATCAATTTAGGTTGATATATTCCGGAGCCGTTTAAGGCCAGTCCCCATGGATTAGCCTCTTTATCCACGTCATAACGAACCACCTGCATTGGAATGCGATTGATCAGATTTTTAACGATGCCGCCATTCACATATTCTTTGATCTGAACATCAATCCACACGATCCAGTTTTTGCCTGCATGCTGGACAAATGACTCATCAAATACAGCATCCGCCACAGGCGTCCAGTTTCGTACTCTACGTCTGAGTTCACCCTGACGTTTTCTGGTTTCATAATCCTGTTGCAAATA
The DNA here is from genome assembly GCA_014382695.1 of Gammaproteobacteria bacterium. Lineage (GTDB taxonomy): Bacteria > Pseudomonadota > Gammaproteobacteria > JACNJF01. Next base: position 5,887 of record JACNJF010000069.1, read on the forward strand.
GGCCTGATAGGTCGGGGTCAAATAGGACCGCAGAATGTTGATCTTATTCAGGTAATCTGTTTCACCATTTTCTTTCCAGTTATTGAGTTGCTGCAGGATATAACCGGCAAATAAATACACTTCGGATTCGTGAATTTCTCCAACTTTCATCGAACCTCCAGAACGCAGGTCCGGTGGGTAATGGAGTGAAATTTGAGTCGGTGCGGAGGACCAGCCCAAAGCCATAATGATCATTAACAACAGTTGACCTATTATGATCCGGGTTTTAAAACGGCTGGCTTGCTGCTCATTATCCAAAATGCTTTTAAACATCACTTTCGGATACTCCAGAAGCCATTGTGCTTGATGAACAAATTCAGAATGCCCTGATCCGAGAGCCAGGACAGGATGATTTTTCCGTAATACCCTTCCGGCTTGCCCTCTTTTTTATGCATCATGGTTTTGCCTCCCTTATAGACACCGATAAAAGCACCGATAAAGAGGCACGGCAGGACTAAAAACCACCAGCTGGTGATGATTCCTACGATCACGCCGAGTAGTAGTCCTGAAGTCGCACCCACTATAGCCAGGGTGAAAATCTCCGTACCTGAACAGCCCAGAAACAAAACAGGTTCTTTATCGATGCGATGGGCAGTGTCTTTCAAAAGCGCCATGACTATGCTGCGTAATCCACTGCCAGAATGGACATTAAAACCACGCCAATAACCAGAACCACGCCAATGGACGCGGTAACGCCAAAGTTTTTCCATTCGCCTTTTTGACGGGATTCGGTAAAAGCGGCATAGGATGTCCAGGCAACACCCAGTACGGTTAAAGCGGCCACTGCCAGCGCAGCAATGCCGACACCTGATGAGAGTAATTCCTTAACGAACACCAGTGGAGACGTGGTACTCGTTACGCCTGCACCCGAAGTCACTGCGGCACCTGTCGGCAAGGCTGCATGCGCTAGATTAAAAGCACTGCAAACAAAAGCTGATAGCAAAGCCGTTAGCGTAATAAAAGGTTTCTTCATGGTTAATTTCCTCTTTAGTTAAACAACAATTAAAATCATTAAAAACGTCCACATGATGATTAAAAAAATCATGTTCTTGCCCCATTCACCGAGCCTGATCTTGCCATCGGTAAACAGGAAAAATTGTCGATAGGCCACCCAGCCAGCCCATAGGGTCACAATGGCTGCAAATATCGACCTGAAAAACAGGCTCAGATCAGCAACTGAAAAGCCTGCTGCTGTGTTAAAGGCTTCAAACATGATCTAGCGGTGATCGTGGTATTGACCCGATACTGGTTTAATCTGTCGACCGGCATTTAATGATCCGGTGATATGATCATTGATGCCTGACCGGACTTTATTAAGATCCTCTTTTAATCGGCCATAGTGAAAGTAGACCCGTTGATCGCTACTCTTTTCCTGTTTTATCTGGTCAACCCGTCGCATTAAAAAATCAATTTCCTCTACCAGTTTTGCCAGATTATGGCGCTCAAGTTCAACATCGGCGCGACATGGGATTAGCCAGAGTGTCAGTAAAAAAACTGTTGCCGATTTTGAAATAGTCCGAGGTTTCATAAGTGTTTCTTGAACAGGGCTGAGGTTAAAAATATCGCCATACCAAAAACCAGTATCGCAGGCACAAAGATCAAGTTAGGGTGTATGGAAACTGGAATACCCAGATAAAAAAACCAGGTCGATAGCACTGCCGGCTTTATCCAGGGTTTAACGTGGTGATAGACCATGGCCCGTTCGATTCCACCACCGTAGATACGTAACTCGCGCTGTACCAGGCCATCGATAAGAGCTGCGGTTCCAATCAAGGCAAAGGCTGGCATTGAGAGCGTGGCCACGGTGACCCGGACTGCAAAGACCAGGGTGGTGTTGATAAAGGCCTGAAAAAAATCACTGACCTGCCTGGCGACTCGTGACAACGATGAGCGGATTTTTGAAGCATCCGCCGGGGCCACTTTTAGCCACTCATAAAACTGAGTTAGATGGGTCCATTCGAAAACATAGAACTTGACCAGAGTCGCCATTTCAAAAGCGACTATGGCAGGCGAACTACCTGAAATTGTGGAAGCAAAATCATCGTTTAAATAGGAAAGCTCCTGTCTTAGCATGCGCTCACTGTGAGCCGAACCTTCCTCCGGCCAGATCATCAGCATGCCAGCCCACTCAATTGCAATTGCGATCAACCAGGCCAGGAATAAAAAGCCGACTAAATCCAGTAGGCCATTAAGTATCCTGAAAGTGAGAGGCAGGTGCTTTTTACGTTGTACATACTGACTAGGTGCGGAGGGTTGAGACCGTTCTACTGCCATCATGCACCTTCCATTGATCGATGTTTTGTCAATGAATGTCGAATCGAGGCTTCATCAAAAGACGGTGTGTATTGATACCAGTCTTCGCTGCTGTTATAGCGTTCGCGCATTTCAACCGACATCGCTGACAGGTTCGAAGGTAGATCCTCCAGATCAGCTGGATCGGTCAGTGGTAATCTTATTTTGTAGGGCTTACCTCCATCCAGCAATGCGAATGCCTGCCCCTTGGGCAAAGACACAAAGTCATTGGGATGAATCAACTGGCTTTGTTGTGTAGTAATACGCTGTTCAGTTTTCGAGATAAAATGCAGGTCGTTATCGATATCACTCGAATCGGTAGCACCGGAAACCGTCATCAAGTGATCAATCTCGACTTCTCTTAATTGTTCGGTAAACATCTCTGCGGTCGCGGTTTCCCGTACACGCAACATGATCATGGAATTAAAGTTGCCTGCTACCTGCCCTGCTTTGGCTTTATTGTTAAGGCGAGCTTCTACGTCTGACCAGGTTTGTGTGTAAGCCGTTACCTGATAGCCTGCACCACCTGCCTTGTTCAGCATCGGAATGAATTCTTCACCAATCAACTCATTGAATTCATCCGCATGAATATTGACTTTTGTATCCTTGAAATCGATGGTGTCAGGCAGTCCGGAATCGACTCCATGTTTGTATTTGCGTCCTGCTAATGAAGTCAGATCGGCGAACATGGAGTTACCAACAGCTCCTGCCACTTCACCATCGGTTAATGCGTCGAGTCCGACATATACGATGGATTTTGTTCTTATCACTGTTGCCCAATCGAAAATGGGACGCTCATCATCCTGATCCATATAATCCGGGGAGAGCAATTCGGATGTTTTACCGGAAGTTAACTTATCCATTAGTGGTAATAAGCTGGACACTAACTTGTCGTAGTAACCTCGATCGTACTCGAAGGTACGTGACAGGCTGGAGGCTATAGCATCGAATAATTCTTCTTCCTTACAGTATTGCCAGAGGGCGATAACCGCATGGTCACGATTGCTCATTTCACGGGCAATGCGGTACTTTTTGTTATCCTGATCCTTAAAAGCGTCCTGAATCCATTTTACTTTCGCCTGATAGCCATCGGGGTCGTACCTCTCTGCCAGCATGGTCATATAGTCGCGCACCAGTGGCTCTATGTTTTGACCGTATTCCCTGATCATTTCATAATCGACCTTACGCCCCAGGCCATTCATCGCCTGTGCGATAACATTCACATAACGCCAGACAAAGTCTTTAAACGCAGCGGATTGACCTTCACCAGGTAAAGATTGTGCGATTCGATTAGCGACTTCGGTGATTCGGGTAAAGGAGGCGACCGGGTTATAACGTGCCGAAAGTTGAGGAAAGCCGAGGTGAAAACAGTAAAAATTATCCAGTCTGCCGGCTTTCCTGGCCGCTCCGTACATTCGAATTAAAAGATCTGCATCACCTTTGGGATCGAACACGATGACCACATCACCACGATAGATATCCTGGGTGATCAGCAATTCAGCCAGACGAGTTTTGCCTACTCGTGTAGTTCCTAGCACCAGGGTATGACCTACTCGATCAGCCAGGTTCATGGAAACCGGTCTTTCACCTTCGTAGAGTCCCACTGCATGTAGTGAAGGCTCACCGCCTACAGGTGGCAGATTAGCGAGAGGAGAATTTAAAAATATCCACTTCAAAAGCCGGAAAGGTAAAAACCATTTAAACCGATCCAGAAAATTGATGAAGGTAGTCACGGACCTGAGGTAAAGCACAAACCATGCATGTTTCTCGTGTTTCAGCTCAAATGATCGCGCCCACAAATAAAGCTTTGATTGCTCTTTGTATGCTCTTCCATCTTTCCGATTCAAATCTGCAAGCCGTTGCGCATGTCGCTGATCCCACAGGAAACCCAGGCCTAAGAATAATTTCAGGTTACTGACGGGGATGTTTTTGTCTTTTAGAATGTAAGGCGATATCCGTTTCAATCCATGTTGATAACGTATGATTTTAAAACCCTGAGTCATACGCTTTACGCTTAAAACAAACAGAGCGCTTGCACAGGCAACGGCAACCACCGGCGTCATCATCAAATAGGAGGGAGCCATTACGGACAGCAGGGCCAGTAACCCATAGGCAATTGCGGAATACAGTTCAACCGGTGGCCGTAATAAATTTTCAACCAACTGATTACTCATTGCTCTATAAATCTCTGGGAAATGAGCACGGGGTAATGGGCTATAGAAAAGAAATCTGCAATCGCATCACCATCTGCGGGTGACATTGAAACGCCATCCAGAGCGATCACAACCTGTTGAACCTGCTCCAGGTTTTCGGCAGAGACTAACCAGCAAAGGACATTGTTCTGTAAAAGAGCCGATCGGTATTTTTTTATCCAGTTCAGTGATTTTTCATCACTACCGACCACGCACACGGGAGAGGCTAATTGGTTAAAACGCACTTCTCTTGCCGTTACTCGACCTGGTGAGAGTTTACGGGTGGAAACCGGTAGCCAGTTTGCTGGATCATTCGGGTCACTGGATTTATCGACCTCGATCACTTTATCTGCAGCCCACAATTGTCCAAAGTCAGGAATTGATACGCCTTGCAGGATCTGTTTATAGCTATAGGTGGGAACAGTATTGCCACTATCGAATAAAACAACAGGTTCAGCCCGAGCGGTATGAGATATCGACAGCAGAATTAAAAGAAGAACCCGTTCGGTTTTCAAAACGTTACTCCCATTATGTTCGCCAGTCTGGCCCTCACCCTTTCACGGTACTGCCCCGCTTTTATCGGGTCAGAAGGATTATGGTAAGCACCTACAGCATGTTCCCAGGAACCTGACTTTGCATACTGTTCCTTAAGAATGACTGCTCCAATCCGTATATTGGTATATGGATCTAAAGCCTCATCCAGCGAAATAAATCGTTGCTTATGCCACACCCAGCTCACTTGCATCAGGCCAATGTCGCAACTCAATCCTGAATCTATAAATTGTCTTGCTGTAATAAATGCAGCGTTTCGTGAAGGAAAAAAATACCCCTGACCTTTGCAGTTTAAGGTCCATGGCCAGGGTTCATTAACACCTTCTATCAAACCTTCAGGTGGTCTCGATTCCTGCATTGCAATGGCGTATAAAATCACTGCAGGAATGTTCTGTGCCGCGCTAACCCGCTGATAATAGGCAGGCACATCTGCAAAGCATTGCGATGAAGCCAAAATAATCAAAACAGGCAGCAATCGGCGAATCATTTGACTTCACTGACCTGATTAGAGGCTTTGTTAAAATAGTATAAAGAGGGTTCAGCCGGCTGGCCGAACTGATCATATAATTCTGAATCAGGATTCAACGTAACTGTTCCCATTTCAACCGACTGAGGTGAAATACGCTGTTTTGCAGCCCATTGAGTTATGGCCTGACGGCTATCCTTTTTGAAATGGATATCCAGTGATACACCTAACTGTATAGAACTTAATGCCTGTCGAATTAACTCATCACAAGTGCTGCATTGAGTATTCACAAAAGCGATATATCGATCACCAAACTCTCCCTTCACCTGGGCTTTTGGCACAGTGAGCAGCGAGGCTTTAGCTTGGCTGATAGCTAGTTGTGAGGTATCTACTACCGGTAATTGACCGTAAAGCTTAAGAAAGGCCTGATTGTAAGCACGGTCCAATAAAATAACTTTCTGAGCATGATCGAATTCCTGTTTTGCTAATAATTCGGCGTAACGGTTTCTTTCACTGTCTGATCGAGCATTCAGGCCGAGTATCGTAATAGGGTCTAGGTCTTTCCACAGGAACTTGCCTTTGCTCTGCATAATCTGCTCATAACGAGACCAATCCTCTTTTCTGATATTCCATACTTTTGCCTGATAGTCGGTCGATGTCGATTCATTAGCTGCGTGTTGTGACTCTGCAACATTCGTTTGATTAATCGCGGTTTCAGCGAAAATTCTGAGCGGTATTATCAATAGGCTGATAAGAAGGAACGCTTTAGCCATTGAAAACAACCTCAACAACACGTCCTGATAACTCAGGATCATGATGTAAAATCGTGATATGAGACGTATCCAAGCCCTGCTCCTGCCAGTATTGTCGGACGGCCAATGCTCTGCCAACTGACACCTTTTCACGGTAGAGACTTGAATCGACCAGAACTTCATCCGGTAAAATGAGGCCACGTATCAACACCCTGTCTGAAGCCGTAACCTGCTCAATCAGTCCATGCGTGGCCGCACGACCCTGAGGTCCCAAAGTGCGTAGATTCTTTGCAAAAATAATGGCGTTTTTTGATTTTGGATCTGTAGCTATCCGTGATTTGTTCAGTCCGGCTGCCTCCGAATTCAATTGAGGCTCAGGCGTTATATTGATGGGACGGGAATTTTCATCGCTTTTAAGGCGTTTGAGAGCATCATCACGATTCAATGATCGGCCTTCAGGTGATATCGACGGTTCTATTCTGGAGTCATCAGGTACGTATTCCCCTTTGTTGACCTCTTCATTTATTTCGTCGATATAAATTTGGTCTGAATGATTACTTTTGGAAGCTATCTGATCCATCACGGCATTATTGATGGTCTGTAAATCTTCTCTGCGTTTTGTCTCACCACACCAGTACTGACGTAATGACCAGGGAATAGTCAGGTCGCGTTGGGTAGACCTGCAGTTTGAAACCTGATGGCCATTAACCTGTACAGCAGGTTTTTCATCAATCAGCGTTAATTCCATTCTACTGGCCGCGCAGCCCGATAGAGTTATCGCAATGATGACTTTTAGTAAGAACCCTCTCGCCGCTGCTAATACTTTTAAAGACATAGCTTCACCGATTGCTTTTGATGACTCACTTGAAGACAGTCGGGAGCTACAATGGAATCGATTGACCAACCGGCCAGTTTTTCATTGATCCCTAACCCTAATTGCGTATCTTTATATTGAATTATCGCTACTGGATTAGAATTCCAGACCTGGACGCTCAATAGCTTAAACGGTGGTTTACTCTGTGTAGGGCTAACCGGTTTTGATACTGCCGATCTGATTTTTTGAACAGTTTGCTGTTTGACTGCTGCAATTGATTCACCCAGGGAATTGAGCTTCTGTTCTAGAACAGAAATTTTAGCCTTTGTATCGACGGCGCTACGACTTAACTGATTAAATGTCTGGTTTTTATCATGCCATGTATTATCCATTTCAGATCTGAAATCAGAAAGGTCACTGGACAAAGAGTCCATTGCTGATGCTATCGCACTAACCTGCTCCGTTAAGGTGTTTTGACCTGTGACCAAAGCAGGAATGGAGGCGAGAAGCTCCTGATTTGAAGTTGACAAGATCTGGTAAGCGTTATCAGTAATCTCTTCGTGGGTTGCTAATCCACTATTCGGACTTACCGATAATGAACCAGGCCCGGACACCGCTTGATAAAAACTGGTTTCACCCGGAACATAATATTCATTAATCACAAATAGGCCTGTCATAACAATTGCAGCCAGGCCTAGTACGATGGATATCGTAATAGCGGGTCGACTCCATCGGATTGGCTCTAACTTTGTCTCCTCCTTTGAATCTGAAATCGACTCTTCACTCATGAACGGAACCATCACGTTCAAATGAAAAGTTGTAATCCTGTTTCAGTTCGAAAGAGACCAGGCGATGAACCGGATCAACAATCAAATCCCAGGATGATCCAGACAAGGTATTTAAGGCTGTACGCAATGAGACTGGTCCCAGAGACCGGTGAACGTTCGGTAGAGGTGAATTAAGTAAAATGGATAAATTGGGGTCGGCAACGTCCAGCTCGGCCAGGCGAAAACCTGAGTTGACCAACATGTTCTCCAATGCCTGACCTACGCTATTGATCGATTGTGGGAATCTTATTTCGATGATAACTTCCAATAAATCCATCTGGGCCTGCGTCGGCTCAGTAGAGACCGAGCTATATCGCCCTACACTATATTCCTCCAGTGAAGACCGTTTCGACTCTTCGCCAATGCCTAATGCCTGTAGACTCAGGAGAGGAAGAAATAAGGCTAATATGAGTCGCATTAAATGCACCATTTACAGAAACAGCGCGGACTTTAAAGGAAGCCATCTTTAAAAAAGACAGGAAATCAGAAACCAAAAAATTAGTTAAATGGTAATAGTCCTATCAAAAGGGCAGAATTTTTTAAGGACAAAATTCTTGAAGGGCCTTTTAACGGTAATGAACAGTAATGGAAAAGAAAAAGGGCGCATCCTCACTAAGTACGTGCGGATGCTAAATGGTTTAAAGGGGGTTAGTAGATTTCTGTTTTTAAGACGATTTAAAAAACCCAGCATCATACAATTTGAAAACTTCTTCCATGGCCTGATGCAGGAACCTACAAATGATGCGTGAAACAACTGCTTTCATGGATAAAATAACAACCTCGCTTGCAAGAAATTACAATCAATTTCCTCTTGATATGGAGTCTCAGAGGCCAAAAAACTCCTTAAAAGAAGCGTTTATTCGTTGTGACAATAAAAATCCAGACTGGAACGCATCTCAGGAAAATTTGCATCAGTTCATTGTTGATGGTGTGACGAAACTGGACTGCTTCACTTATCGTGCAGTGAACCAGGTCAACGGCGAACCTGTATACTGGAACGCTCTGCAACAACCATTTGATGAATTTAAAACGACCGATACAGTTATTTATCAGGCAGATGCACCCTACCCTACAGCCGATATGATTACTGCCTGGTGCAACAGGCAAAGAGCTTAAGATGTTTTTCCGCAAAGCTAAAAAAAAATACTCTCGGATTTAAACCACAAAAAACTACCAATCCTCTCCGCCCTGGAGTTGATCCAGCTTTTGGGGCTTCACAACAAAATTAAGTCAATTGAACGCCTCACAGGCGTTGGGTCAGAGTATTTTGTCGAAATGTATCTGCCTGCTATTTACGGATATCTGGAATCTGTTCAGCTGGCGCCTGCCTCAACAGCGCATCACCATGCAGGCCCCGGTGGTCTGGCCACTCATACCCTCGATGTTATCGAAAGAGCGTTGAGACAGCGCAAATCTTTTGAACTGCCGATGAATGCCGGCCCGGAAATCATATTTGAACAGGAGCATATCTGGACGTACGCAATTTTTATTGGGGCTCTGTTACATGACATAGGCAAAATGGTGACCAGCACATTGATTGTGCTCGACAATGGAAAGGTATGGAACCCACATCAAAGCCCCCTTTTGAAGGCTGGAGCCGATTCATACCATATCCGTTTTGATCGTCATCCATATAAATACCATACGCAGATTGCGAATAGCTTTTTCCACCTGATTCCAGAAAAAGGTAGGGGTTGGCTGGCACAATGCTCCGATATCTTTAGCGAATTATGTGCCTGGCTATACGGCGATTATTATGAATTCGGCATGATAGGCCAGATTATCCGCTTTGCGGATGGCCAATCCGTTGCTGCAAATCTCAAAATTGGTGGTGACCAAACAAGATTTATTAATGCACCAGATATTCCATTGATTGAGAAAATGATGACAGCACTTCGTGAACTGCTGCAATCTGGACAACTTAAAATCAATGGGCTTGAAGGTTCATCGGGCTGGTGTAATGGATCTTTCACTTATCTGGTCTGTGGAACAGTCGCGGATAAGGTGCGTAGTTACCTGTTGAAGTCCGGGTCTTCGGATATACCTGGCGATAATACTCGGCTTTTTGATATCTGGCAGGAGCATGGCTATGCCATCAGCAATCCGAATAATGCCGCAATATGGTTAATTACCATTAATGACCGATTCAAACTCACCGTACTGAAGTTTGAGACAAACCGGCTTTTCCATCCAAGCAAACAGCCGGGTGAATTTCAGGGGCTGATCTCCGTGATCAATCATGATCAAACAGATGATGCAAAGCCTGAGAAGGCCCATGAACCAGGCGCTGAGACAAATACTGAACTACCATTGCCTGCAACAACGCCGAATGGCAACGGAAAGCTGGGGTCTGAAGCAACTATTCAGGTCGTACAAACCGTTGAAAGTGAGGATGATCGATTTAGCGAAACAACGCTATCTGAAACAGACTCTTCAAGAACTGCGGCAAATTCTGAGACTAAAGCGGGCAATGATCACCAGGTAAAAGATTTTTACACGGATGGTACCGCTGGATATGCAGAGCTGAAACAAAGCAAATTACCAGAAGACCTGAAGCTGGAAGATCCTGACATTGCGAAACATTTTATTACCTGGATTCAAGAAGGCCTTCAGGAGAGGCGAATTCAGGTTAATAACTCGAAATCTCTCGTCCATGTCGTAAAAGAAGGCGCATTGCTAGTGACGCCGATCGCATTCAAGAAGTTTATCTGGGAGAACAAGCTTAATACTGAGGGTGGCAATATTAACAAGCAGATGACCCGAATTCAGGATCGATTAAAAACAAATATGGAAAAGAAGAAACTGCATCGGCGCACCAGGTCTGGACTCAATATTCATACCTACCAGATCAATGGAGATTCAAAATCGGCTAAGATCAAATGCTGGCTATTGCCCATTAAAGAAATATTTGGCGATTTAAAACCACCATCCATAAACCCTGTTCTTGAAAACATCAGTGGGTTTGATGACGCGACTTAAAAGAATTGCGAGCAATCAAATATTGTGACATTTTGTCGACCCTTAAAATTGAATGGACTACATAAATGAGGTCTCAGAGCTACAACACTATTAACTTTTTACCTCACTTGAGGATGTTAGCTGGTTTTCAGACGCAGCAAGAAGCCGCGGATTATTTTGAGATTCACCGGCGCACCTGGAATAGATGGGAGAGAACTGGAAAAATTAAAAGGCACGTAAGAGAGATGCTGAAAATTAAAGCCGGTTACCTTCCATTTAGAGACTGGTATCAATTTCGATTCAATGATGGAAAGCTCTGGACACCGCAGAACTACGGGCTTTCTCCCAAAGTGATTGAATCT
>JACNJF010000028.1 GCA_014382695.1 Gammaproteobacteria bacterium
GTTTATCCGGAATCCGGAGTTAAGCCGACATGTAGGTAAGGTCGATATCGATGGTATAAAGTCTCTATATATCTCCTACCCCATAAAAATCACCAACCCGAACTGTCTCGCCTGCCATAGCTCACCCCAGGTCGCCCCTCAGTCAATGGTCGACATCTACGGTGACAAGGGCGGTTTTGGATGAAAACTGGATGAAATTGTTGGCACCCAGCTGGTTGTCGTCCCATTCAAATTACCGGCAGAGCTGGCGAAGAAAACGTTCTACAGCTTTCTAGCCTCTCTCGCGCTGTTATTTTTTGTACTGTTTGTTGTACTCAATGTGATGATTCAACGGCTGGTATTAAAACCGGTTATAGAAATGACAAAAATGGCTGAAGACGTGAGTAAGGGTAATATCACCGGCGATGAGTTACTGATTACCGGCAAGGATGAAATCGCTGATCTATCTCGCTCATTCAATCGCATGTGGCGTAGCGTGATCAAGATTGTCCAAATTCTCCGAAAAACTCAGGCCAAAGCAAAACAATGAAACACGATCTCATCGATGTCACCATACATTTGAATTGCTCACGCAAGCCCGGCACGCTGTCCCGACTCATACGTGACATGAAAAAACTGGGGCTGAGTTACACCCGGCATCAGATTGAGCATGAGCAGGATCAATGCGTTATTTCAGTCAGCGGCTCGGGACAGCTGAATTGTACGCGTGACAAGCTGATTCAGATTATGGAAGATTTACCCGGTGTGCTGGCCGTGGTTAAACTGCAGATCACGCGCAACGGGGAGCATATTGAAGCCTTTAAAACCCGCACCTCCAACGAACAGATTCATACTCAGGAACTGCTGACGCCCGCCATCCTGCTAACCGCTGAAAAAAGACTGGCCGAAACGATCGGACCGGTCGCCAAATATATGCTCGATAGCGCAGCCAAAACCAGTCAGAACACTGGACAGCTGTTTAGCGCACTGGCTGAAGAACTGAATAGCGACAGTGAACGCGCAGAGTTTCTATCCATCATTGAGACTGGCTAAGAGCCGCACCGAACCTACAGATTTACGACGCTCATTCTGTCGTTGTGCGGCCTTTTATCTGTTGGTTTAAAACGTCCTGACGCAGCTGTCCCTGCTTTTTCTGTGCGCTGGAAATCACTCTGGAAAGTTCAATCAGGGAATCAGTGGCCAGTTTGTAGCCACCCTGCAGCGCCAGGCTAAACCAGGCATAAGACTCTGCCAGATCAGTCTCAACACCCTGTCCACGCAGATAGATTTCACCCAGCATAAACTGGGAACTAGCAACTCCCCGGCCGGCACTTAGCTGCCAGATCGCAGCAGCCTGCTGAAAATCCTGCGACCAGCCCGGTTGTGGTCCAAATACATCGCCACCATAATAAAATTTCAACGCCAGCAGATTCTGCGCCGGCAGATAGGATTGCTGCGATGCCAGTTGCCACCATTTTTTGACTTCGGCGGCATTGACTTCAACACCCAGACCGCGATCATACATTTCACCGAGCAGAGTTTGCGCTTCAGCGAAGCCCTGTTCAGCAGCCTGAAGACAGATAGTCTTTGCCTGTGCATAGTTGGAATCATCAAAAGCATAGCGGCAGCGATCGTTTACATCTGTAGCCAGCAATATCGGGCTGATCCAAAGCAGGCTAAGCAATAAAAGCAGTTTTGTTGTCATCATCGTTTCAAAACCAGACGGCTAATACTGGTTATAACCATTCCTGTCGCAGACGATCACGATTTAACAGTAACCATTGCAGGCCGATGATACTGGCAGCGGAATTGATCGTGCCATCCTGTAACCAGCGTCTGGCCTGCTCCAGATCGACGGTTTCGACCAGTATGTCTTCAAACTCATGATCCAGACCAAACACACCGCCCACACCCTCGCTATCAACCTGGCCACAAAACAGCACACACTGTTCCGTGGTGCCACCCGGGCTGACATAGTACTGGCTAATTTTTTCCAGGCGCAATATGCGGCATCCGGCCTCTTCCATGGTTTCGCGTTCGGCGACCTCCCGATGCGACTCGCCCGGATCAATGATCCCGGCTACGATCTCTTTCAGCCAGGGCGTCTGTTGTGTACCGATGGCTCCGGCGCGAAACTGTTCTATTAGAATAACTTTGTCGTGTAGCGGATCATACGGTAATACCGCAACGGCTGAACCACGCTCGAAGATTTCACGTTGAAAGGTTTCGCTCCAGCCGCCAGCGTATAGCTCATGTTGCAGGCTGTATTTTTCAATGCGGAAATAGCCCTGATAAACAATTTCATGCGCTATCGTTTTCCAGCCGAATTTCATCGCCGGGCGGTTCTCAGTTGTTCGGTTACTGTGACCAGATCGGCAGGTGTATCGACCCCGATACCGGGCGTTTTCTGCGCGATCTCGGTATGAATGTTATAGCCATAATACAGCGCACGCAGTTGCTCCAGCTTTTCACTCTGTTCCAGCATACAGGGCTGCAGCCGTGCAAATTTCTTCAGGAAACCGACGCGGTAGGCATACAGACCAATGTGACCGAAATAATCCGGCTGCAGCTGGTCACGATCGAACGGAATTTGACTGCGACTGAAATACAGCGCGCGTCCATGCTGATCCGCGACCAGTTTGACCAGATTCGGATCAAGCGCAGCCTGCGCATCGATTTTTTTATGCAGGGTCGCCATTTCAAAACCTGAATCATGTAGATTCTGCGCAACCTGAGTCAGGTTTTGTGCCGGCATCAATGGCTCATCGCCCTGTAGATTGACGATGACCGTATCTTCTGACCAGCCCATCAACTCGGTGACTTCGACAATCCGGTCGGTGCCGGTTTCATGATCAGTACGGGTTTTACAGCAGATACCGCCAAAGGCTTCGACCGCACGCATGATACGTTCATCATCGGTCGCCACGATCACCTGCTCTGCCTGACTCGCCTCGGCTGCGCGATATACCCACTCGATCATCGGTTTTTGCAGAATATGGATCAGGGGCTTACCCGGTAGCCGGGTCGAGGCGTAGCGCGCCGGAATAACCACCCGGAAGCGGATCTGGCTCAAAGCTTTTCCATCTCCTCGGCACTCAGTTCACGCGCTTCTTCCGGCAGCATGACCGGGATGCCATCACGTACCGGGTAAGCCAGACGTGAACTGCGTGAGAGCAATTCCTGATTCTTTTTATCATAGATGAGCGGCCCTTTGGTAATCGGGTCGACCAGAATATCTAACAGGTGTTTATCCATGGAGTTTTGACTCTAAAATGTTGATGATACGGGATTGTAAAGCATCTGACAGGGTAAGTTCGAGCGGAACCACCCACATATTCGCGCTGGCGAAGGCGCGTAACTTGACCGCATCCTTATGCGTCACCAGAAGGGGGGACTGTTGAAAAGCAGCCATATCGTCGGCGCTGAAAATTTGATGATCGGCAAAGGGGTGCGGCCTGATGTCCAGCCCCTGAGCCTGCAGCGCGGCAAAAAACAGCTGCGGAAAACCAATCCCTGCCAGCGCATCCACCGGCTGACCGATAAAATCGCTAAGGGCACAGGTTTTTTCCGGCTGTAGCAGGTTCCAGCAACGGCCAAAGCGCTCGGTGACGTCGGCACCGTCCCGCTCTACCACCAGATCCACCGTGCGTAGACGACTGCGGGATTCACGCAGCGGCCCTGCCGGCAGGCAGAGGCCATTCCCATAGCCCTGCTCGCGCTGCACCACGATTTCAATATCCCGCGCCAGCGCATAATGCTGCAGACCATCATCGGTTATCAGGCAATCCAGTTCAGGGAACTGCTGGATCAGCAACCTCGCCGACTTCACACGGTCTGCGCCCACCGCAATCGGGCACTGACACAGTTCTGATAGCATATTGGCTTCATCACCGGCACGCTGCGAGGTGGCTGCATTCGCCAGCAAGGTGGTTTCGTGTTCATAATCACTTTTATAGCCCCGCGTCAGGATACCCGGCCGGTAGCCCTGCTGCGTTAACAGCTGCAGCAGGCTTTGTACAAAAGGTGTTTTACCATTCCCACCGAGCGAAATATTACCCACCACGATGACCGGAACAGAAACTTTTTCGCTGGCCAGAATGTTGCGTTTATACAGCTGATAGCGAATCTGCACCAGCACGCAAAAAATCTGTGAGAGCGGCCACAGCATGATAGACAGTGGATTGAGGCTCCATAACCAGCTTCCCCTGATGGGGTTTTGTTGAGACATGCTCCAAACCCGCCTCAGACTTGGGTCAGGTCTGGTGGCTGTTCACTAAACTGCATCGCATGCAGGCGACCATAGATGCCATCCTGTGCGATCAGTTCACGATGCGTGCCCTGCTCCACGATTTCACCATCCTGCATCACCAGAATCTGGTCGGCATGTTCGATGGTAGACAGCCGATGCGCGATCACCAGCGTGGTGCGATTCGAGATCAGGTTTTGAATCGCATGCTGAATATGCCGCTCCGACTCGGTATCCAGTGCCGAGGTCGCTTCATCCAGAATCAGGATCGGTGCATCCTTCAGTAGCGCGCGTGCTATCGCCAGTCGCTGACGCTGTCCACCGGACAGTAGCACACCTTTTTCACCCACTTCGGTATCCAGTCCCTGTGGCATTTTTTCGATATATTCCCAGGCATAAGCCCGTTGGGCGGCTTCGATAATCTGGGCTTCTGTAGCCGTGCCCAACACGCCGTAGGCAATATTGTTACGGATGCTATCGTTAAACAGGCGCACATCCTGTCCGACATAGGCAATCTGGCGCCTCAGATCGCTCAGACTGTATTCACGAATATCATGCCCATCCAGCAGGATTTTCCCTTCGCTTAACTCGTACAGCCGGGGTAGTAGATTCACCAGGGTCGATTTCCCACTACCGGAACGGCCGACTATGGCGATGGTCTGATGTGGAGAAACCCGGAAGCTAATATCATTCAACACTTTTTCGAGATGACCCTGATAGGAAAAACTGACCTGTTCAAAGTCCAGTGCGCCTTTTGATTGTTGCAGTGGCTGATTGCCGCTGTCCTGTTCGCTCGGCCTTCCGATAAACTCAAACACCGATTCACCGGCGGCGATTCCTTTCTGGATCTTTTCATTCACCGAAGACAGACTGCGCATCGGTGCAAACAGGCTGGTCATCGCGAAGATAAAAGAGATGAAATCACCCGAGGTAATCTCGCCCTGCATCGTATCCGAGGTCGCAAACGCGACGATACCGGCGAAGGCAATCGCGACGATCAGTTGAATCAGCGGCATGCTGACCGCCTGGGCGATGGTCAGCTTCAGGTTCTGCTTCAGATTCCGCTCGTTAATGACGCGAAATTTTTCACGCTCAAACTGCTCGCCGCCGAAAATCTTGACCACCCGGTTGGAGTCGATCACTTCCTGCGAAATATGCGACACTTCCCCCATCGAGCTTTGAATATTCTTGCTGAGCTTGCGAAAGCGCGATGACACCTTGACCACGATGTAAAACACCAGCGGACCAACGGTCAGAAAAATAGCCGTCAACTCCCAGCTCAGCCACAGCATATAGGACGCTAGCGCAATGATTCTAAGACTATCCTGGATAAACACCGTCAGGGCCGAAGAAACCGAGGCGGCAACCTGTTCGATATCGAAGGAAAACTTGGTGATGATCGCAGCAGATGATGACTGGTCGTATTCCGAGGTAGTCAAATTGAGCAGCTTTTCGAACATCTGGCCGCGTAACTGATTGATCACCTGGCGTCCGATAAAGGCCATGCAGTAGGTGCGCAAAAAGGAAGCCACCATGCGGATCAGAAACAGCCCGACAATCGCTAACGGAATCAGTTTCAGTACCAGTTCATCGCGTTTGATAAAGCCATCATCCAGCATCGGCTTCATCAGATAGGCAAATGCGGCTTCGGTGAGGGCAAATAAAACCATGCCGAAGATCGCCAGCATAAAGTATTTACGCTGCTGCATGGCAATCGCGATCAGGGCCCGGTAGGCATTTTTACCGGTCATCTGTTGCTGTAGGGTAGACAAGGTGAGGAATCCTTAGCGGGTTGATTTGGTGGTGGCGATCGAAAGTCGGGACAGACCAATCTGACCGACGATATCGAGCGCGGTAACCAGTGACTGCACCGGCGAGCGCGCATCAGACTGAATCACTACCGGCATCTCCTTATCGTCAGCAACCAGCTGATGCACTTCCAGTAGCAGCAGATCCGCCGACTGATTCTTGAGTTTCTTACCGTTCAAATAGTACAGCCCCTCTGCATCGATGATAATGGTGAGTCGGGAAGGCGCTGCCGGCTTGTTGGCTGAGGCTTCCGGTAGCTCGATCTTCAGTTCAGAGGTGGAATCAAAGGTGGTGGAGACCATAAAAAAGATCAGCAGTAAAAACACCACGTCAATCAACGGGGTCAGGTTTACCCCACTGTCATCCTCCGCTACCCGGGTACGAAAGCGCATCTTAAACGACCTTTCTGGCCTGAGTCAGGTTACGATCCCCATGCAGCACTTCCACCAGTTTCATCGCTTCCTGCTCCATACCGACCACCAGTTCATCGACTTTACGCTTCAGATAGCGATAAAAAATAAGGCTCGGAATCGCCACGCTTAACCCGGCAGCGGTGGTAATCAGTGCTTCGGAAATACCACCCGCGAGTACCGTTGGATCACCCACACCTACCGTAGTAATAGCGGTGAACACCTTGATCATCCCGATAACCGTACCGAGCAGACCTAACAGTGGCGTAATGGTAGAAATGGTACCCAGTGTGTTCAGAAATTTTTCCAGCTCATGGGTCACGAAGCGGCCGGTTTCTTCGATGCTTTCACGCACCAGATCACGTGACAGATGGCGGTTAACCAGTCCAGCCGCCAGTACTTTGCCGAGCGGTGAACCCTGCTCGATTTCATTGATATTCTGCTCGGTTAACTGATCTTTGCTCAACAGATTCCAGATACCCGTCATCAATTTTTCAGGGATTACTTTACGCGTCTGCAGGGTCCATAAACGTTCGGCAATGATAGCGGCCGCAATAATTGAACTCAGTAGAATGGGGTACATTAGCCATCCTCCGGCCTGAACCAGTTCTAACACTATGATCTCCTGATGATTTGATCGGGGCTTGTTAATAAATTCGGGCAGGCTGCACTGGCCCGAAATAACCATGCGGCATGATACTGATTATGCACGGGTTTGTCAGTACCAGATGCGGGGATGTTGCTGGCGATAGTGGGTCAGTTCACAGCCCTCCTGCGCACAGCTAATTTGAATCGCTCCAGCGATGTCGGTCTGGCTGAGCTGGCTCCCAAAATCCGTATAACGTTTCACAATTGCCTCTTTTGGAAACTGCCAGCGATTTAGATATCCACTGGTAAAGATGACTGATGCAGCACTAACTGCTTCAATGAAGGCAGCCGATGAAGAGCTTAAACTGCCATGATGCGGGGCGATTAAATAATCGACTCTCAACGCGGCTTTATTCTGCGCCAATAAGGCTTCTTCCTGCAGTCGTTCGATATCCCCTGCAATCAGCATAGAACCCGCAGCGTGTGTAATTTTTAACACACAGGATCGGTTATTCTCTGAAGCCATAGGCGCGAATGGCGCCGTCAGAAACTCGAACTGCACGCCGTCCCAGCTCCAGCTCGCGCTCTGGTGGCAGTCATGAAGCTTCAACTGCGGAAACTTGAGCGACAGCTCGCTGCTTGTCCCGGTGTAGACCGGCATGTGTTTAAACAGCGGTTGCAACGCGTAATAGCCACCCGCATGATCCTGATCGGCATGGCTGATCACGATTCGATCCGGTGCCGCCAGACCCTGATAACGCAGAAACGGCATCACCACCCATTCGCCCAGACTGTAACCGTTACGATTACCGGGCCCAAAGTCATACACCAGGCTGTGCTCGGCAGTTTGCACAACGATCGCAGTCCCCATCCCCACATCCAGTACCGTCAACTGCAACGGCATAGCCGGCAATGGACGCAACTGCAATAGCAACACCGGTGCCAGCGCCAGAACCCCGAGCCTTGCGGCGATCAACCCGCGCGGAATCAACAGTAGCAACAGCATGAGTAACAGCACAGCGATCTTCCAGCCGTCTGCATGGGCGATATCAATCGCCTGCAGGCCATTCTGCTGCAACATTTGCAGAAAATTTATCAGCAGTCCGATCAGTCTGTCGAGCCCACCATACAGAACCTCCAGCCAGTGTTGAGGCAACCAGAACAGGAGTAGCAACAGAAAGTTTAATGGCACAATCACGAAACTCACGAGCGGTACCGCCAGCAGATTCGCGGCCATGCTGGCACTATGTATCTGGCCAAAAATAACGATCGACAGCGGAATAAACAGCAGGGAAAACAACAACTGGATGAGTACCATCTGTTTCCATCGGGAGCGCTCCCGTTGTAACAGAAAAGAGCCCAGCAGGATCACCATCAATGCCGCAAAGGTGAGCCAGAACGATTCACTCAGCACCGACAGTGGTGACAGCAACAGTACACCCAGCAACGCCAGCCATACACCGTGTAACAGATTGAACGGCACTCTCAGCAACAGGCTCAGCAACACCAGTGAAAGCATCAGCATCGCGCGCTGAGCCGGCAATTCAAACCCGGCCAGCAGACTGTAGGCCAACCCGGCAAACCAGCCCAGCAGCAGGGCAAACTCTCTACGTTTGATTACAGCGGTATACAGCAGGCGGTTCCAGAACCACAGGCCTGCCAGATAAAAAACGCCAGCCACAATTCCGATATGCAACCCCGATACCGCAATCAGATGCGCAGTTCCGGTCTGATTCAGTAAGCGTCGGATATCATCATCGATGCTGCCACGATAGCCGATGGCGAGCGCCTGCATCAGCCCCTGATGCGCACAGTCCGGGCAGCTGTTTACAAGATGCCGTTGCAGTTTGAATCTTACCGGATTCAGGCCCGTGCGGGTGTCCAGCAGACTATTCAGTTCGGACTTGATGACATAACCGCTAGCATCGATTCCGCGCGCAAACATCCAGCGTTCGTAATCAAACCCGCCGGGATTCTGAAATCCATGGGGTTGCTTGAGGCGCAATTGCAGGCGCCAGACCTGCCCCGGTTGTAAATCTGCGGGAGCGTTGCGCCAGCTTAGCTTGACGGTTCGGGGTAAACGCCCCGGGTATCCCTGCAGGGTTTCCGGGCTGAATTCAAAATGACTGCCATACGACGACTGATTCGGAATATTTATAACTTCCCCAACTGCAATAAGTCTTTTATTATTGAACTCTGTAATGAGACGATGATCCAGTTGCCAGTACATTACAGCGGTTACCCATAAAAAACCTCCTGTAAATAAACCGATGTTCCTCAAACGTGGATTTAGCCAGGCTAATAAAAGGCATACGGGTAGACAGTAGACCCAGTAACGATCTACCAGTTGTGGTGAGTAACAGGCAAGCAAAATTCCTGCTAATATGACGATCCCTGTTGCAAGCACGAGTTCCATTCCCTGACAGTACAGAAGCTAACTTAGTAGAATTGGATGGAAATTACAATTTAGATATGCCTAGAAAACTGATAAAAAAATACATGCCCGACCATAGGCATGTCACCGAAAACCAGTTGATCAGAAAACTGGTGCCCAATCTACAGGATCCCGGTATCTGGCATATCAACCGGCGCTCCATTTCCGGTGGCGTTGCAGCCGGGCTATTCTGTGCCATGATGCCGATCCCCTTTCAAATGCTACTGGCGGCCTTTGTCGCCATTTTGTTCCGGGTCAATATATTAGTCGCCGTGCCAACGGTCTGGATCACCAATCCATTCACCATGCCCCCGATTTTTTATTTCTGTTATCAGGTAGGTGTGCTGCTGCTGGGTAGTCCGGAAACCGGTCAGTTCAACTTTGAACTTTCATTCGCCTGGCTGGCGAGTGAGTTAATGCTGATCTGGGAACCTTTTTTACTCGGCTGTTTCGTGGTAGGTACGGTGAGTGCATTGCTGGGATATAGTCTGACTCGCCTGCTCTGGCGTTACCATATCTGGCAAAGCATCAAAGACCGGAAAAATCGCATGCGCAGGTAAGTGTTAAGCATGTCGCGACAATGGACATTTTATGTTTGATATCCTGCTCAGCTTCCAGTTTGTGGGTATCAGCCTGCTCGTTATCCTTCTCTCCACTGTACTGGCTTATGCCTGCATCCGGCTGCATAAAAAACTGCTCTACATCGCTGCTGCTGAATGGCTGATGGAGCATGTTTACTGTCCTCTGGCCAAAGTATTATTATTGATGCTGATGGCCTTTCTGTTATTCCCGATGATCTTCATCGACATCAGTTACAGCCAGTTGAGTCAACTTTTCCTGCAGACCAGTTTTTTGCTCAACATGCTGAATATTCTATTTTTCTGCAGCCTGTTATTTACTTTTCTACCGCTGCTGAGTCATCCCACCATCGCGATGCCAGTACTGGGCTGCATCGCAACTGGCTTACTGTTTCTGCATCAGATCGCAATCCCCTCTCAGCTCGACTTTAGCTGGATACCTTCCTCCACGGCGGCGGGCCATATCCTGCTGTTGGTGCTACTCACGCATCTGATCAGTCGCTGGCTCAATAATAAGGTGTCGGAATGGATCGATCTGCGCTTCATTGTCACCGGTAGTAAGGCATTGATCACCGATATCAATTATCTAATCTTTCAGATTCCAGTCGTTCTGGCGTATGGCAAGGGTTTAACACTGCAGCTGGCTAACCACACTCTGTAAGCGCGCTCGATAAGCGGTTCTTATGCAACCGCCTGTAGAGTGCCGTTATGCATTTCCCAGCGAAACTGCATACTGCTTGCGATCGCCATATCGTGCGTAACGATCACCAGCGCGGTTTTACTGGATTCATTCAGCTGCAGCATCAGTTCCATCATCGCGCTGGCTGTTTTTTCATCCAGGTTACCGGTCGGTTCATCCGCCAGGATACAGGCCGGTTGGGTAACCAGCGCTCGCGCCAGAGCAATACGCTGACGCTCACCACCCGACAATTCGCCCGGCTTATGCGTGGCCCGATGCTCCAGCCCTACCTGTTGCAACAGAATCATCGCCTCTGCACTGGCATCGTTGTGTGAGGTTCTGCGGATCAATAACGGCATCATGATATTCTCCAGAGCGGTGAACTCGGCGAGTAAATGATGAAACTGATAAATAAACCCGAGATGCTGATTGCGTAGATAACCCAGCTGCTGTTCTGACAATTTGTCCAGTTCCTTGCCCATTACCGCAACGCGCCCGCCTGAAGCGCGATCCAGGCCGCCGAGCAGATGCAACAGGGTGCTTTTGCCGGCACCGGATGCCCCGATAATGGCATGCCTTTCCCCTGCCCTGACCTGCAGGTCGACCTGTTTTAACACTTCTACCGGGGTTTCACCCTGCACATAGGTCTTACTCAGTTGCTGCACATCAAGCACCAGGTCACTCATAGCTCAGGGCCTCCGCAGGTCGTGTAGCAGAAGCCTTTAAGGCTGGATAGATGGTCGCAATAACCGACAGTGAGAACGACAGTATCGCGATTCGAATGACATCCGATAATTTCATTTCCGCTGGTAATTCGGTAATCGGATAGACCCCGGTGGGCAGAAACTGGGTGTGAAACAGACTTTCCAGTGCCGGTACGATGACATCGATATAGGACGCAATCGTGACACCGGTAGCCACACCGAATACGGTGCCAATAAACCCGATCATGGTGCCCTGAACCATAAACACCATGGTGACCGAAGCCGGGGATAATCCGATCGTGCGTAAGATGGCAATATCGGCCTGCTTGTCTGTCACCACCATCACCAACGTGGACACAATATTAAAAGCTGCCACCGCCACGATCAGTGACAGGATGATAAACATCACGGTTTTTTCCGTCTGCACGGCCTTGAAATAATTGCTATGGCGCAGGGTCCAGTCTGAAACCCAGTAATCAACCCCGAGCTGCTTGCGTAACTCATAACGCACCTCTGGTGCCTTATCCATATCGCCGACCTTAAGGCGTATACCGGTCATCGCCCCATCCATACGGAACAGTGTGGAGGCATCCTCGGCATGAATCAGGGCTGAGCTGCGATCGTATTCATAGACCCCGATTTCAAACAGTCCCACCACCTTAAATCGACGCAGGCGCGGCAGAAACCCCAAGGGTGACACCGTCGATTGCGGGGTAATCATGGTGACCCGATCTCCCGGTACCACATCCAGATTTGAGGCCAGACCTGTGCCCAGCACGATGCCGTATTCACCCGCCACCAGATCATCCAGTTTCCCGAACACCATGTGCTGATGAATCTCCGATACTTTCGGTTCAAACTCCGGGTTGATGCCACGTATGATGGCGCCGCTGACCGAAGCCAGATTGGAGAGCATCGCTTCCGCATCGACATAAGGAGCCGCTCCGATCACCTGTTTGTTCTGCAGCACCTTTTCACTCAGTGCGGGCCAGTCATTCAGCTTATTATTATAGGTAGACACCGTGACATGCGAAACCATGCCCAGAATGCGTCCCTTCAATTCCTGCTCAAAACCGTTCATGACGGACAGCACGACGATCAGGGCCATCACGCCCAGCGTGATACCCAGCATAGAGATCATGGAGATAAAGGAAATGAAATGATTACGCCGCTTGGCACTGGTGTAGCGTAATCCGATAAATAGTTCGACGGGTAAATTCATGGGCGGCATTTAACCACGATTAATCGTAAGCTCCAAACGCTGTTTGGGGATAAACACAGAGCACAATCAGGAAATTCTTTGAAGTACTTTTAAATCATGCCGGATTGACCAGTTGCCGATCAAATCAGTCATGCTATAGTTATCTCTTACTGGAATTTCTGTTGCCGTTAAGGTGGCAGTAAGCATTCAAACGTACCATCATTTTTACTTTTTAAGCCCGGCTAATGGAGAGATAGAAAATGCCCTTCACCAAAAAACTGCTATTGAGTTTACTCTTTGCCTTTTGTATGTCGGTGCAGGCTGACACTTTATCGATTCCCGGTCACTACGAAAACGGCAGTGGCCTGCAAATGCCAAAACGTGGCAGCAGTATGCAGAAGGTGCTGGAAAAATTTGGTGAACCGGTTCGGCGCGGCGATGCGGTCGGCAATCCGCCTATCACCGAATGGGACTACGGCGATTTTCGTGTTTTTTTTGAATATCAGACCGTGCTGCACTCGCTCAATCTGACCACCCTGATCATGCCAAAACAGTAACGACTGTTTGAATCAGGTCTTCGCATGCACTTTTCCCGCTTGAAAAAGCATCCGTGTGTGACTATCTACTGAACTTTCTATCCATCTGGAGGAAACCACCTATGAACCCAGCACCATTCCTGACCCGCAGCGGCCTTATCGCCGGCCTGATATTTTGCGCATCCACCAGCGCTGCCGAAGTCAACATCACCTCCTCGTTGGAAAGCATCAATGTCAACCATGGCGGCAAAAGCGTCCAGATCATCAGAAACCAGAATCAGAACAATACGGTAAATCCGGCCTTCGCCAAAACGTCACGCAAGTGCCCGCCTTTCTGTATTCAGCCAGGCAGCCTTGGACGAGGCGTCGACACCATCGCGGAACTGGAAGTGATCGACTACCTGCAGCAGATTAGCGCAGGCGACAACTCCATTCTGGTGATCGATTCAAGGACTCCGGACTGGGCCTCCAAGGGCACCATCCCGGGCGCGGTGAATATTCCATGGACCAAGCTGAATCCTGCCAGAGGCGCTGACCCGATTACCATCGGAGAAATTCTAGAAGGTTCTTTTAACGCGAAAAACCTGGAAGGCCTGTGGGATTTCTCGAATGCGAAAACACTGGTGATGTTCTGTAACGGCATGTGGTGTGGACAATCGCCCAATAACATCAAAAACCTGCTTAATTTCGGTTATCCGGCGGATAAAATCAAATGGTATCGGGGTGGCATGCAGGACTGGGAAATCCTCGGCCTGACTACCACCCAGTTGAGCGAATAACACTCTCCCACTGGCATTACCCAACGACGGTTTTTACCGTCGTTTTTTTTGCCCTCATCGACAGAATCCCCGGCCAGCGCTCGCAACCTCATAATCTACACCGCTACAGGGGTTTTCTGAACCGACTGAAGGTGTACAATCGCACACTTTTTAATCCATCCAGAAACCAATGATCAAGCGGCCTGTTCCAGAAATCAGTCAACGCCTTAAAACAGGCCAGCTCTACGGTGCCAGCCGCAGCCTTTTTGTGACCCAGCAAATCAGGCAGTTCAAGGGACTGTCGGTGATCGTTACCCATGACATGGCGGATGCAGAGCAGCTGGAACGGGAAATCAAATTTTTTCGCGATGGCGCTTTAACCATTCTACAGTTCCCGGATCTGGAAACGCTGCCCTACGATAATTTTTCACCGCATCAGGATATTATTTCAAAACGCCTGCGTTGCCTCGCGACGCTGCCCCAGATCGATAGCCGCGCAGTGTTGTTTCTGTCGATCAGCACCCTGCTGCAGAAAGTTTCACCCTGCGACTATATTTCACAGCGTTCGCTGTCGATCAAAGTCGGCGACAGGATGTCACTAACCGCATTCAAACAACGCCTGACCGAGCAGGCTTACCAGAATGTGTCACAGGTTGAGCAGCATGGTGAGTTTGCCAGCAGGGGTTCCATCCTGGATCTGTTTCCGATGGGGTCCAGCAGTCCCTACCGGATAGAATTCTTCGATGATGAAATCAGCTCGATCCGCAGTTTTGATGCCGACAGCCAGCTATCTACCGGCAAGCTGGATCAGGTTGAGATCCTGCCAGCGCGCGAGTTCCCGCTGGATAAAGAGGGCATCCGCAGCTTCCGACAGAACTTTCGTCAGTCGTTCGAAATTGATCCTGCCAGCTGTCCGGTGTATGAAGATGTCAGCCAGGGCATAGCCTCACCCGGCATCGAGTATTACCTGCCGCTATTTTTCGGCGAGCTGAGCAGCCTGTTCGATTATCTGCCGGATAAAACCCAGTTTTTGATCGACCAGACCGCATTCGATGGCTGTGATCAGTTTCTGGCTCAGGTCGAACAGCGTTACCAGTCCAGACGCTACAACCTGGAACGTCCACTGCTCAGTCCATCCCAGTTATATCTGAATAACCCACAGTTTCAGCAGCATATCGATGCGTTCCCGGTGAGCCTGTTTTCGGCCTACAAATACGACAGGGAAGATGAAACAACACTCAATATCGAACTCTCTGCGCCACCGCTACTGCCGGTTAAACATCACAGTGATGAGCCTCTACAGGCACTTAAGGATTATCTGGCGTCGATCAAACAGCACAAAGTTCTATTCTGTGCCGAATCCAGCGGGCGCCGTGAATCGCTGATCGAACAGCTACGCCATCACGACATCCGACTGCATAGTGTCAACCGCTATAGTGATTTCCTGTCCAACACCAGCGACCAGTTGTTCATCACCGCTTCACCGCTGGAAAGCGGTCTACAGCTGGATGACGAAGGCATCACCCTGATCGTCGAGTCGCAGCTGTTTGGCGACCGGGCACGCCAGACCCGACGCCGAAAATATAAGAAAACGCGTGATGCCGAAGCGATCATCAATAATCTGGATGATCTGAATGAAGGCGCACCGGTGGTGCATGAAGATCATGGCATCGGACGTTACCTGGGCCTGAAAACCATTACCGTGGCGAATATTGAAACCGAGTTTGTGTGTATCGAGTATGCCAATCAGGACAAGCTGTATGTACCGGTTTCGTCATTGCATCTGATCTCCCGTTATACCGGTGCAGCCGAAGACAAGGCTCCGCTGCATAAGCTCGGTACCGACCACTGGCTCAAGGCACGTAAAAAAGCACAGCAGAAAATCCACGATATTGCCGCCGAACTGCTCGAAATCCATGCCCGCCGTGAAGCCCTGCAGGGTTACCCGTTTCCGCTCAATCGCGATGAATACCAGCAGTTTTCGAATGACTTCCCGTTTGAAGAAACCCCCGATCAGGAACTCTCCATCGAAGCGGTGATGAACGATATGATCTCGACCCGACCGATGGACCGTATCGTGTGCGGGGATGTCGGTTTCGGCAAGACCGAAGTGAGTATGCGGGCCGCCTTTATCGCCGCGAATGCGGGCAAACAGGTAGTCGTGCTGGTACCGACCACCCTGCTCGCGCAACAGCACTTTAATAACTTTCAGGACCGTTTTGCGGACTGGCCGTTTAAAATTGCGTTGCTGTCACGCTTCACCGCCAAAAAAGAGTTGAGCGAAAGCCTGAGCCAGATCAAGCTGGGCAAGATCGATATTGTGATCGGCACCCATAAGCTACTTTCCGATGACATCAAATACAAGGATCTGGGTCTGGTCATCATCGATGAAGAACACCGCTTCGGGGTACGCCATAAGGAAAAACTGAAAGCCCTGCGTGCACAGGTTGATCTACTCACCCTCACCGCCACACCGATTCCGCGCACACTCAATATGTCACTCGCCGGGATGCGCGATCTTTCCATCATCGCCACCCCGCCGATGCAACGCCATGCGATTAAAACCTTTGTTTCACAACGCAATGACGACACTATCATCGAAGGCTGTCAGCGCGAACTGAAACGTGGCGGGCAGATTTACTTCCTGCACAACGAAGTTAAAAGCATCGAAAAAACCGCTGCCGAACTGCAGGAGTTGATCCCGCAGGCACGCATCGGTATCGCACACGGCCAGATGAAGGAAAAAGAGCTGGAACAGGTGATGCTGGATTTCTATCACCATCGCTGCAACCTGCTGGTATGCACCACGATAATCGAAAGCGGTATCGACGTGCCGACCGCGAATACCATTTTCATCAACCGTGCGGATAAACTCGGACTGGCCCAGTTGCATCAGATCCGCGGCCGGGTCGGTCGCTCCCATCATCGTGCCTTTGCCTATCTGATTACACCGCATCCAAAAGCGATGACCGCCGATGCACGCAAACGCCTGCAGGCGATCGAATCGCTGGAAGATCTGGGGGT
>JACNJF010000009.1 GCA_014382695.1 Gammaproteobacteria bacterium
CGCTTACCTACTGGCTCGCCAGATGAGCTAGCGGAGCAATGTACGTA
The DNA here is from genome assembly GCA_014382695.1 of Gammaproteobacteria bacterium. Classification (GTDB taxonomy): domain Bacteria; phylum Pseudomonadota; class Gammaproteobacteria; genus JACNJF01. The sequence goes on from JACNJF010000009.1 coordinate 48, forward strand.
ATCAGGAAAAACTTTGCCAATTACCTTTCACTCATTAATCTTTATTTAACGTAAGATCCAATGCAAAAGTCTTTATCAGAAGTGATATCTGTTGTGAAATAGCAGTTCTCAGGTACTTGTTAAGTATAGATTGATTTTTTTATATATTACAGAAAAGGTCGTTTTTCACCTCAATGTATATTGAAGACTTAATATAAGTATTTTACGGTATGCTTATTGTCAAAGGGTAATCAACATGGCCAGATGAAGCTCGCAGGGCTAATGAAGCGAATTCAAAGGCATATACCGACGCCTCCCTGCTGCTGCCTCACCTGAAAATCCGAGTCGATGCTGAATATCGATACAAAGCACTGAGTGTATTTAACGCGGGACTTTGAAAGCCCATTCAAATCACTCGTTACTTGCGCGCATCAGGTGAGGCAAGCCTGCGAGCAACCGGGTAAACGCTGGGTGTATGGGCCAAGGCGCTGTGCAGAAGTTTTTCCAGACAGGTAGAACCTGATCTATTCATTTTTTCAAATAAAAGAGCCTGAGTCATTCAAATTATGGAATCCATTTGTCTTGAAGTACAGATATGGCTATTTCCTGATCAATCCAGGTGTTAATCCGCAGTAAATATTTAAAATTTATTTTTTCGAAAGCGATTCTGAATTTTTTACTTCAATTTATGGGTGTCTCAGTTTTTTCCAGAATGCAATCGAAAACCTTGTGCTTTTTGCCCCACTAGTTTTGATGCTTTATGCGCCAGGAATAAGTACACAAAGTACAGCACTGGCATGCGCCATTTATTTCTTCGCGCATGCAGCCCATTACTTCATGTAATCACATTCTTAATCGGGTTTTCCTGTCAATTTTATATAACACTTAAAGTAATCAAGGTGCTGTGATATAGCTTTGCATCATACAAAGTCTGATTCTCATTTAATAAGAATTTTCGACGCATAGCAGAACAAATTTTTACACTCAAAAAACCTTTACTACACATCATATATTGAATTAACAAAGCCGGAGTAGCTGACGCCTGACAATAAAGCCATTTCACGATGCCAGGTTGCCAGGTCATCTTTATTGAACTGGTTTAATGCATCATGACCACAGGCGCGAGCCATCACTTGCATCAGCTCTACGGATGCGCTAAAAAAATTATTTAAATGAATGGCTGATTTTTCAATATCGAGTCGTTTACGCAGCTCTTCTTTTTGAGTGGCGATACCTGCCGGGCAATTGTTGGTATTACACATTCTGGCAGCAACGCAGCTGATTGCCTGCATGGCACTATTGGAAACAGCAATTCCATCAGCACCCAGCGCCATTGCTTTGACGAAATCAATCGGTAGTCGTAACCCGCCGGTGATGATTAGCGTAACTCGACCGCTGGCGCCCTGTTCATCCAGATATCGACGCGCGCGAGCAAGTGCTGGAATCGTTGGCACGCTGATATGGTTCCTGAATATTTCAGGCGCAGCACCGGTACCACCGCCCCGACCATCCAGGATGATGTAGTCAGCACTCGCATCAAGCGCAAACTGGACATCCTTTTCAATATGATTGGCGCTGAGCTTGAAACCCACCGGTATACCGCCGGTGATCTCTCTGACACGATCGGCAAAGCGCTTAAAATCAGTGACCGTAGTAAGATCTTTAAACGTCGGCGGTGATATGGCAGGCTGACCTTCCGGTATATTTCTAACCTGAGATATTTTTCCTCTATTCTTATTACCGGGCAGGTGGCCGCCGGTGCCCGTTTTCGCACCCTGCCCACCCTTGAAATGAAATGCCTGAACCTTTGGCAGTAACTCTTCCCGGTAACCGAATTGAGCACTTGCCAGCTCGTAAAAGTAATGCGAGTTCTCTGCCTGTTCCTCCGGCAGCATGCCTCCCTCACCAGAACAGATGCCGGTGCCCGCAAGCTCGGCTCCCCGGGCCAGTGCAACTTTCGCTTCTTCCGACAGCGAACCAAAACTCATGTCCGAGACAAACAGCGGAATCTTGAGTGTTAACGGCTTTCGCGCTTGCTGCCCGATGACAAGTTGAGTCGACACGCTCCGATCTTCCATCAAGGGTTTGGTTGCCATTTGCGCAACCATAATTTGCAGATCATCCCAATGCGGTAATTCGTGGCGCGGCACACCCATCGAGGTCATAGGACCGTGATGGCCCATCTTCGACAGTCCTTCTTTGGCTAACTGGTGAATAAATTCGACGGTAGGTTCCTCAGGCGTAGCGACAGCAATGGGTATATCCGTTTTCTGTGACTCTACACCCGGCCCCTCCTTACCCACCTGGTCATCGCTAAATTTTTTATGCGTACCATCACAGAACGGCCTGTTGCCGGTATGCTTACAGGCACACAAATAAGCATCACCGTCCTCTTCTGAAACGATGACCTTCGGCTTAAAAGATGTTCCAACATGTGAGCCATCACAAAATGGCTGACTGTTAGATCGTCCGCAGGTACAAAAATGATACTCCTGCCCTTTAGCAAGCGTCACTTTAACGGGTTTATTGTCCGCGATAACGGGATTATTCATACTCTCTCTCCTACCATGTGCTACGCCAGGCTAAGCAGCGACTGTTTTACATCCAGTTAATTTAATGATGAGATTGTTCATGTGCAGTTTTGCTGTCAGACGGGGCTTGCTCGCGGGAGCTCATGCCATAGTCCCTGATCACACTGGCAACTCTTAAACGATAATCTGTAAAAACCCCATCACGTCCTTTTAACTGTGCAAGACGGTGTGTCTCCAGATTTCTCCACTGTTGAATTGACTCTTCATCACGCCAGAAAGAAAGCGATAATATTTTCCCTTCCTCCACCAGACTCGAAAATCGCTCAATAGAAATAAAGCCGTCAATGTTTTGTAATAGCGGTTTTAACTCAGCGGCAATATCTAAATACTCCTGCATTTTTCCATTTGCGGGGAAAACCTCAAAAATCACAGCAATCATACTTTCAGCTCCTCTGTATTTGAGATCGGATAAAGGTATCGCAGAATTGCGCACCGCCTTTGATTGGCATTGACTCTACCAGAACTGAAAAGCCAGGTAAAAGGAACAGTCATTTGCAGGGAGTGCATCTTGCCTGAAGCCTGCAAGGAAGCTGATAGGTGCCTGGCACATGGGAAAAAGCGGTGAGCTGATATATTCGAGCCTTGCTTCGCGGAGATCCCATTCGCGATAATCAGCCCGATCTTAACCAGATGGTTTTGCTATGAAAGTTAACG
>JACNJF010000050.1:0-3971 GCA_014382695.1 Gammaproteobacteria bacterium
GTCATCCCAGAAGTAGATGTTTCGTTCCATTTTTTCAGCAACTGCATCTGCCCGAAGTCGACTTGAGTTATCAAATCGCACATTTGTCAGGATATTGGCAGATTGCTGAACCAAAGATAAATTATAAGTCACTCCCTGCAGGTCAAACGTCTTGGTCACAGAAACCAGGATCTCGCTATCGATGGGAACGCTATCGGCACTGGTAAAATAATTTGAAAAAATGGATGGTATTCGACCGATATTGGTCACTCCTGAAGTAAAGCTTTCCAGGTTATTAGTCACATAATTGAACAGTCGAGGATACACTCCTCCGGTATTTGCCAGATACTCTTCGATTGCATTTTTATACGCCTGTAATACCGCTTTCTCTGCCATCGCAATCACTTCATCAGCAGTGATAAAGATCATTTGATCGTTAACGATTAAAGATGAAGCTGAGTTTCCAATTGAACCGATAATAAAACCATCATCGCTATCACCATGCGTCAAAGTCGCATTGTCCTGAGTGCCAATAAGATCGAGGTAGGCGGATGCATTAATAATTCCAGGATCGGTATCTGCGGTCGAATCGAAGGGGTCATCGGCGTTAGAAACAGATCTATCCTGTGGCGTACCGGCTCGATTTATTGGCGGTCCCGGTGCAATAATTATAGCTGCGACACCTGCGCCATTACCGTCATAAATTACGTTGCCGGACTGATCTTTAATAGTAATTGTTCCTGTACTGTCGCTATTGACATCAATTCCACCCGGAACATTGGTGGCAAACCCGGTCGAGACTGCATACCAGAGACGTTCTCCACTGGTCGTACGCAGATCACTGGTGTTTAGATTAGGCTCAGCCCATGGAAACCTACCGATTGAGGTGCATGCTCCAAATGCGGTATTGGATTGACCATCATTATCGGTATCAGCACACGGCAGTCGACCGGGTCCTTTAGGATTGACATCATTACGCGTTATTTCAGCGTAGTTATAGGCATACTGTAAAAGTGCCGCTTTAGCCTCTTCCAGTATTATTTGGTTTTTATGATACTGTTTTTGCTGCACCTCTTTAGCGATATTCTGCATATAGCCTTCCACCACAAAGGCACCCATACCGATCAGGATCATCAGGAAGATCAGCAATGCAAAACCAGATTGTTGCCGTTTTGCGAGCATGGGGCTTTACCCTTCTAAGGGCTTGAAGTAGCTGATATCAATCGTTTTTCCGGTGGTCAGTGCATGGTACTTACCATCCGGGGTCTGTATCTGCACCAGCGTTTTTGTTTTTCGACTGATATAAACCTTTGAACCGTCTTCCAGACTGGCACCATTTTCATAGGCCTTACCATTCAACCAGGCGATATTCTCTCCACTTTGTGCAATAGTCACGCCGGACAGCATAATATTCAGGGTGGATGCGGGTACTGGTATAGCCTTTTCTGTTTGCTCCGGTTTATCGACTCCCGCCTGCACTACAGTTTTCTTTTCCTGTTCCAGTTTATAGCGATTTTTATCGATAATCTGGCGTTCCTGCGCGGTGGTGAACAGGGTGTAAATTTCAGCTTCAGCACTCTGCGCATAGCTCAAACTGTGCGCGCTCAGCACCATCACAAATAGTAACCCTGCAGATATTTTATTCCTGAACATCGACAGTTATCCATCTCATTAAACAGTTAGAAATCAAATTAGCACTACGCGTATTGAGTAACGCCCCGGTTCTATCTTTACGGATCAGCGTACATTGCTCAATGGTAAACAGATTCTCGATGCGCTGCTGCATACCATTAAATACATTAAACAGATCCTCTTCGTGCAACAGGTCTATATTCAGTGCCATCGGCGTACTGTTCACCAGAATTTTATTATCTTTGGCAAATTTTGGCCGTTTAAACTCTTCCTGTGGTGCCAGTGCATAGGTCAGCTTGGGCAGCTTCAGATCATCATTCACCGATTCCAGTGTTTCAATCCAGGTCAGCCGTCTTTCCGCACCAATCAGGCCATTTTTCTTGTAGCCTTTATAGGATTCACGATAAAGCTGTAACAGATCCAGGTCTTCGACCAGTTTTTTATACTTACGATGACTCTGTTCGAGGGATGCCTTGGTTTTGGTATATTCATCGTATTTAGTCTGCTCAAATTGCAGTCCACCAAAGATGAATGCCGTCGTTAGCACGATCGCCACGGCTAAAAATATCAGCGTATTCTTTAGAAAATCAAGATCCAGTTTATTTTTCATCCAGATTGACCTCTCTAACCACCCTGAAACCAAATTCAGCCTTTTTCTTACTGGTATTTTTAGTATTAACCTTGTTGCTTACATCGCCCGATATGACTTCATCCGATTCAATATTTAACGGCCTTTTGGTGATTTGTACCGTGCTGTATTTATTCGAGACTTTCATGGCGTCTTCGATATCATTGATCAGGCTCAATGCATAGCGGTAATCACCATCAAAGTTCAGCAGTTCTCCGGATACACTTAGAATTTCATACATCTTCTGCGGAACTGGCGGTGCATTGCGACCTCTGCGAGTGGCATTTTTGGCCCCCATGACCAACTGGCTATCCGCTTCACTGGCATTCGGAGTGGTCGCTACCAGCCATTGCAATCGATTCACTCGCATATCATTGAACAGTGCAATATCCTTGCTCACCATCGACATCATTTCTCGCGGGGAGCGCTGATAGACATGCTTCAGGCGATCTACCGTTTTCACTACATTCTTCAGATTACTGGTACTGATATCAGAGTCGACACGCTGTTCATTCAGCTGATTAAACTTCGATTCATACTTTTTCCCCAGCAGTGCCAACTCTGCTGACGATGTATCGTAAAGCAGGCCGCGTGCAATCGAGACCCCTAACAGACCAATACCGACCGCGATCAGTGCCACTGCGGCCACTTTTGAACTGAGTGCCGCCAGATAGTGATAGTAATATTTTTTCTCACTGGCCCTGGCGTAATGGTTGGCAAACAGCTTTCGGGTGGCCTGAAAACAGAACAGAATTGAACTGAAATCCTGTTCATCAACGACTTCAATCTTTTCCTTTTTGATCATGTCATTGATGTCATGAATACCATATTCAAAAACACCATCGTCTACGCATTTAACACTCAGCTTCTCAAAGTGCCGCTCGTTACATAAGATCTGTACCGAAATGATATCGTTACGATCGACAATGCGCTGGCTGACCAGGTATCTTTTGGTACTTTCGATATCGCGTATCAGGTCGCCCGCATAGTTACCCTGATAAAAGCTGGCGATAGGCACCAGCCGACTGAGGATCAGCTTGCCCTTTACAAACACCGACTGGCGTAGATTACTGGGCACTTGCTGGCTGACCATGACGACACAGTCATGTCCGGCCTTGAAACTGGAAACCAGACCTTCAGATGTGAGCGGCAAGCTGACAATGCCGGACAGCGGAGTGCGTGTCTTATCGATGATTTCCAGCCAGGGCTTGAGTAAATCCTGATTGGTCAGACCGGTTAACAGCAGACGCTCTTCTTTACGTTTTTTCTTCACTATGAGCTGTGAAGCCGCATAGCGGTAATTCGAGTTACGGAAAAACTTGATGAAGTTTCTTTCAATAATACCCTGCCGATCAGCCCCGCGTAATAACGGGATTGTCACCTGTCGGAATTCTTCTTCGATCAGATCCAGTAATAGCGTAACGGGCTCATTCTTCAACGACGATAAATAGGCACCAAACAGATCCAGACCCTGCTCATCCGGCTCAAAATAGACACTACTATTCAGTTTACGGCCAACCCATTCCTGAGCGACCATTCTGTATCCGGTAAAATAGAGTAATCGTTTCATAACAACCTAAAAATCAATCGTACTGATCGTATCGTACATAGGCCCGAATACTGACAGTATCAGCCATAACACCACCGATCCTATTGCGACCAGCAGGGCTGTCTGTAGCACAGGTTCCATTTTATCCATGCGTTCGTTGATATCCCGCTCAAAGAAATAACT
>JACNJF010000050.1:4276-8725 GCA_014382695.1 Gammaproteobacteria bacterium
GAAATCTTGATTTTTTCATTGACCTCGCCAAAGGCCCATACTTTCAGCAGCATGCCATCCATCCTGAAGCGAGCCTTTTCATTATTCTGATAAAAGTAGCGCAGTGTAAAAAACAGCGCAAAAGGAGCCATGATGACCAGATACCAGAACTGCACCAGAAATTCAGAGGTGGCCATCAGCGCCAGCGAGTGAAAAGGAATCTCTCCTCCCATTCCAACGATCGCGCTCATGATGTCCGGCACCACAAAAATCATTAAAAACATGACGATACTGAAAATCAGTGTGCCGATGACCGCAGGATAAGTCACCGCCTTACGCGCTTTCGCGATGATTTCATCCTGCCATTTGAGTGTATCGGTGATGTCGACCAGTACCGTGGCCATCTGACCGCTGCGCTCACCCACCTTGATCAGGCTGATAAAGACATCGTCAAACACCTTGGGGTACATCGCCAGCGCCTGAGAAAACGAACTACCGCCTTCGATCGCTTCGATGAGACTGGCTATAACATCCCTGAAACCCGGGTTTTCCTCACCTTCCCGCAGATCGGTCAAGCCTTCCAGTATCGGCACACCGGAACGCGTTAACTGCTCCAGATGAAAACTGAAGTTAATCAAATCGCGCCGCGTAATTTTATTCCGCCCGAAGATATCGGAGCCGGGCTGTTTCTGTTTACAGGTGACCAGATCCAGATTCATCCTTTCCAGACGCAATTCAAGATCGGCAATATTGCCCGCATCCAGACTGCCCTGAATCGTTTTGCCGGCGCCATCAACTGCTTTGTACTGGAATAGTGGCATCGTTAGCTCATGCGTTCGGTCAGGTCGGTGACACGCGAAATCTCCTCGATTGAGGTAACGCCGCTCATTACATGGCGCACGCCATCGTCCGCCAGGGTTAAAAAGCCCTGCTTATAGGCCGCTTCTTTTAACTCTTTCGCGGTGGCACCATGCACCAGTAGATCATCCAGATCAGAGTTCATCTTAAGGATTTCGAGTAGCGCCATGCGCCCCTTATAGCCAGTGTTGTCACAGGCCTTACAGCCTTTGGCACGAAAAATCTGATCGGGCTTTATGTTTTTAGGATTTTCCAGTAGCGCCAGTTCCTGCGCATCCGGCTGATAAGGCTCCTTACAATACTGGCACAGCTTGCGCACCAGACGTTGCGCAATAATGCCAATCATATTACCGGCCATGATCTCCGGCATGATGCCGATATCGCGTAACCGTGGCAGCGCGCCGATAGCCGAGTTGGTATGCAGGGTTGAAAAAACCTGATGACCGGTCATGGCCGCGCGAAATGCCATTTCTGCAGTTTCTTCATCACGGATCTCGCCGACCAGAATAATATCCGGATCCTGACGCATCAGAGATTTAATCCCGTTGGAAAAGTCCATTCCTGCCATTTCACTGACCGATGTCTGCCGAATCAAAGGGAACGGATATTCCACTGGATCTTCCAGGGTCATGATATTCACTTTTTCGGTACTGATATGATTCAGCAATGAATACAGGGTTGTGGTCTTGCCACTACCGGTTGGTCCAGTCACCAGGATGATGCCTTCCGGACGCGCCATCATGATTTTCAGCTTGCGCATGGAGTCTTCCGGCAACTCCATTTTTTCCAGTGGAATGACCCCTTTTTCTCGATCCAGTACCCGTAAAACAATATTTTCGCCATGAATGGTCGGCTGTGAAGCCACCCGGAAATCGATCTGACGGCCGATGATAATACGTGATATACGTCCATCCTGGGGAGAGCGCGTTTCTGCGATATTCATGTCCGACATAACCTTCAGGCGTACCGCTATGGCCGACCAGTAGGTTTTATGCAGACTTCGAATTTGCCGAAGTACGCCATCAATCCGGTAACGGATACGCAGAAAGCCTTCTTCCGGCTCAAAGTGGATATCTGAAGCACCGCGCTTGACTGCATCGGCCAGCATGACATCCACCAGTCGTACCAGTGGCTGACTGTATTCCTCGATATCACCCTGATAGTTGGTGTAATCCGCTTCGCCGGTTTCAATCTCACGTAAGATGCCATCGATAGATAATTCATAGCCATAGAATTGATCAATCGCACTCGAGATTTCAGTTTCACCCGCGAGTAACGGTACAATTTCGATATGCTGTCCAATCTGAATGCGGATACGATCCAGCGTAAACAGATTAAACGTATCCGACATCGCGATGGTTAAGGTGCCGGTCATCGCATTGTAGTTAAGCGGTATGACCTTGTGCTTGCGCGCGGTATCCGAATCGATCAGTTTGATTGCTTCCGGATCGGGTACCACATTCGACAGATCAACACTATCCTGCTCCAGGGCTTCGCCGAGCGCAGAACGCATGATCGCTTCGGTTGCAAAACCCAGGTTAACCAGTAGCTTACCGAGCGGAAGATCAACTTTTTTCTGCTCGGTCAGGCCGATATGTAGCTGATCTTTGGTAATAACACCTTCCGCAATCAGTATTTCACCCAGCTTTCTGGGCTTATTAGGCCGGTTACTTTTAGGAATAACTTTCACTGGGCTAACACCTCGATTCTGGCGACGACCAGCTCACGATTGAAAGTAGCAAGTCCTTTGGAGCGATTATCCAGTGCTTTTTGATAATAATTGATAGCCACTGCCGGTTTACCGATATGCTCCAGGCTGACGGCCAGATTATAGGCGTAGTTAGGCTCTTCCTGATTAAATTGAAGCGCATCAAAATAAGACTTTTGCGCCTCAGCCCAACGGTTTTGACTGCCATACAGGTTTCCCAGTGCGAAATGCAGATAAGCTGAATCCGGTTGCTCATAGATTAGATTTTTTAATTGCGCCTCGCCGGCCTGTGGATTGATATTGGCGACGGCTATCAACGATGTCATTGCCATACTGTCTTTCGGGTTAATCACCAGAATCTGCTGATATTTATTGATTGCCTGTTGATACTCATTATCCTGGATATGGATTGCAGCTCTGCCCAGCAGTGCGTCTCTACTGGTATTATCCAGCTCGAGGACCTTGTTGTAGTCTGACCGGGCGGTGACCAGATCACCCGCCATATAGGCCTGATAAGCGGAGCTCAAGATTTCATCCTTGCTATCCAGCTGATTTTTCACCGACAACTGTAAACTGGAAGTAGCCGCCACCGAAACCGGCCGGACGGTTGTTGTCTGCATTTTTCTGTCCGGCTTTGCCAGTGCCTGCTGCATGTTCAATGGGATATCGGTGTTAACCGCCAGCGTTGCAGGGTCGGTGACGGATTCACTGCTGGTCTCTTTATTCTCGGCACTATCCGCTTGCGCCATTTTTACCGGCGCGCTCGGTATCGCAGCATCAGCCGTCGTGCGGTCTGCTGTAGCCAGCACATCCAGTGTCTTGATATCGGCATTTTCTTCAACCGGCTCGAACAGTCGAATCGGAGCTTCACCGGTACTTGATTTAATCACACCCGGCATCGGATCACGCTTAAGCCCCGCCACCCGCTGATCGATTAAATCGGCTTCATTCTGTAGCCGAAATAAACCAGTCAGAACGACCGCCAGTAATAACAGCAGCCCGACCCCGGCATAGATCTTGAAATAATGCGTTTTTTGCTGCCCCGAACGGCTTAAAAATACCTTTTTTGCATAATCGGGGGTCATCACCGCATCAGTTTCGGGACGCATACCCGGAAAAATTCGGGATACATCCTTATCGGACATATTGAGCAGTGTTCGGTCGTAATTATCAGGTGCGTAGGTCCTGGTCGCCGTTTTACCTTCTACCGTTACCGTTTCATCGCTGGTTAATCGATCGATATCGATTGAAGATGAGGTGGATGTAGAGTCCCCTGCATACACAGTCGACTTATCTTCTTCTGAGCGCATCCCTTTAAGCGAAAGACCCGTGGTATTCTGCCCGGAATCGGGATACCCACGCAGTGAATCGGTATCGCTGGAGGTCTCATCCAGTCTCAGTGAGGAATCTTCATCATCCTGATAATCGATTGAAAGATCTTCATAACCAAAATTTGTGAGTGTCAGCGACTCTGAGTTTGTCAGTGTCGTGTCATCATTCGGCTGTGCTTTTTTGCGACTGTCAGCTTCGGCAGACCGCTTTCGTTCAACATCCGTTAAACCATCTCCCATAAATTCGGTAACATCTTCTTCGGTGAGGAATTCTTCCTCGTCCGGGTCTTTCTTCAGCGCCGGTATCTCAAATGTTTTTTCACCCGCCTGCTGCATCCTCGACGTGAATTCGCTATCCAGGCCGAAATAATTTAATTCTCTGAAATCCTCTCCGAGTTGCGTAGTCTGATCATCTCCAAGATTAAAGTCCTGCTCAATATCAAACTCGGCATGATCACTATCGGTTAAATCCAGACTCCTGAATTTTGGGTCTGACGTATCCTGCTGGCCTCGGTCCGTCTCCACGGTGCTGGTTGCATCAACTTCAGTCGAGTCGAGCGAAGTGGCTTCCAG
>JACNJF010000050.1:9456-16668 GCA_014382695.1 Gammaproteobacteria bacterium
AGTGCATCTAACAGTAAACTCATGGGATACCCCTGCTGAATTATTCTGTTAACTGTCTGGGCTTAAGATAACGCTTAAAATCGTTTAGATCAGTGTTCAAGCTGGCGTTATCAATAATCCGGGGGCGTAAAAAAATCACCAGTTCTGTCTTGCTCAGACTGCTTTCCTGAGTACCGAACAAGGCGCCAAAGCCGTCTACATCATGCAGCCCGGGTACACCGGCGCTACTCTCACTTGCTGCATCCTGCATCAGCCCGCCAATAACGGCAGTATCCCCATTCGCAACCCTTAAAATAGACTCCATTTCACGCACCTGAATCTCTGGTATCTGGGACACTACACCGGCGATAGCCAGACTGGGATTTGGATCATTGACGAATCTCAGGATTCTGGAAATGGTCGGCCGGATATTAAGCATGACCTCATTGGTGCTGGTAATAAACGGGGTTACATTCATCACCAGTCCAACCGGAACGGTGTTGATTGAGGTGTTAAAGGTTGTATTTGGAACACCGGTGTCACTCACCGTGGTTTCAACATCGAAATTGAAATACACCGAATTGTTTACCACCTTTAAAATCGAAGTCTGATTATTGAGTGCCATGATTTTGGGACTCGACATCACTGAAACCTCTCCAAACGAATCCAGCGCCTTGATAGAGGCGGTAATATCTCGATCGGCATTACTATTGGAATAGGTAGCTGACAGGAAAGGTGCTACACCGAGGCTTCCTCCCAGAGTACTCTGGGTCAGGTTCCAGCCATTTCCAGAGGCCACTCTATTCCAGTCGACACCCGCCTGAAAATCATCGTTCAGAGTAACTTCGACCACTGTGGCTTCAATCAGCACCTGCTTACGCACGCTGCTCATGATGGTATCGATAAAATGCTGTACATTTTTATGCACTGCGGAAGTAGTAAAAACAGAAATCGTTCCGCTTTCCCGATTGACGGTGACGGACCCACCTTTCTTGTCCGTAGCGATCAGGCTTTTCACATTCTCCTGCAGCGTTTCCCAGAAGGTATTGTTGGCCGTGTTTTCAATGCTCGAAGCGGAGTTATTACCGCCTGTACTTCCACCCTCAGAACCACTTCCGGTGGAGGCGATCTGGGTTGAAAGCTCAACCGTCGAAGAGGCTTTACGGGTTATATTCAGATAGTCGATCGGGTAAATTCTGCTGAAAGGCAAATCGCGCTGCACCACCAGATTCGGCCCATCCTGATAATAATGCAGACTAACCTGGCGAGAAATACGTTGCAGTATCTGGGGCAGAGTCTGGTCAATCGCATTGATACTCACATTACCTTCAATAGCAGGGTCGATATCCAGGTTCAATTTGGCATCTCTGGCCAGAGCAAACAGTAGCTCACTGGCGGGAAGGTCGGTCGCCACTACAGTAAAAGTCTGTAATTTTTCGGCTGGCTTTGGCGCTGCAATAATCGGCAGCTGATCAACAACCGGAGGTATCGACTGCTGCATCAGAGTTTTATCAGGTATTGCCTCATCAATATGGCCCGATACAACCATGCGCTCATCTTTTGGCGGCAAAGTCATCTGACATGCAAACAGACTCGTCAGTGTAAATATCAATAGTAAATATTTCATTATAATACCCAGTTCTTAAACCAGCAAAAGCGCACAAAAATTTCGTTACAGTAAAGCCTTTTGCATTCGATATACGGAATGCAGGTAAGGCGAATTAATTCGTACCGACTCGGGCAACTGCTTCATTGAAATCTGCCCCAGTGTTATAGACGGATATTCGTTATAAAACACTCGATAGATTGCCCGGTCTTTCATTTTAACTTCATATATATAGGTTTTATCCAGCTCCAGCGGCCATTCTGTCTGCAGATACCGTACCAGCTCCCGAGCTGCCGATTTACTGCGCATCATCACCTGAATCGAAACGCTCTGTTTATTGGCGTCTCTTAGCCATTCTTTGCTGGCCTCTATTTTATGATTTAGCCAGAGCTGGTATTGATCCAACTTTTCACTTGAAGACGGGGCTTCAACAGGCTGATTTACAATAACTTTATCAAGTTTATCAACAGATTGTTGATTTTTTTTTGAACTAACCGCCAATTCCTGATCAACCACCGGTTTTTTTACCTGTTCTGCACTCGCCAGAACCCGTTGTAATTTACTGTTTTCCTGCTGTTTCAGGGCCAGCAACTGATCACTTTCATGCTCCGCTGAAGGCTCAACTTCGGTCAGTAACTCCAGACTGGCAAGCGACTTTTCGGTCGATATCAGCGACTGCTCAGCCACTTCTGTCGGTTGAGTCACGGAAGCTACCGTCTGCGATGAACCGGACCATAGGGTCTGCGCATCCTTCCACACCACAGATAGCGCTGATTGCTGACTTATTATCAGATAGCCCAATAGAAATAGTAACAGCATCAGCGCCGAAAACCAGAATAGCTGGTTACCAAACCCCGCAGCGCGTATCCGACTAAACCCGCTATCCTTGACCGCGGCTCGCAAATGACGCCGGGTTAAAGTATGCGTACCACCGGCAAACGCAGAAAGCAGCATCTTATCCGCCAGGATATTGATCCTTCGAAGCAATCCTTCGGAGTATTTCTCCATCCCTGCAGCCAGCTTCAGGCTGATCAGCTCCGGCCCTTTATAGCCAACTTCACGCATCCGAAAATTTAGATATTGATGAATATCTCTGGTATTGAGGGGATTCAGATTAAAATCGTGCGTAATCCGTTCGCGTAACTGACGAATCGAGTTAGTCGCCAGATTCTGATCCAGCTCCGGCTGACCAAACAGGATAATTTGCAGTAGCTTGTACTGGTCTGTTTCCAGGTTGGATAACAGGCGAATCTCTTCCAGTGTCTCCAGCGGCATACTCTGCGCTTCTTCAACGAACAGCACGACCTGTTTATCTTCCGCATGCTTTTTCAGCAGATAGTTTTGCAGCATGGTAACCACTTCATGCTTGGAGGCATCGCGCGCAATGTCAAACTTCAGCTCATTCGCGATTACAAACAGAATATCTTCCGGTGAAACACTGGGATTGGCGATATAGATGATTTCAACCGAATCCGGTAATTCCTGCTGCAGCATCCGGCAAAGCATGGTTTTACCACTGCCGACCTCTCCAACCACCTTGATAATACCCTCACCACGATGCACCGCATACACCAGCGCTCCCAGGATATCGCCTCTACGTCCACCATCATAAAATAGCGAGGTATCGGGTGTTATCCGAAACGGAGATCGCTTTAAACCAAAAAATTCTTCATACATGGGTTTTTACAAGATCCTGCGATGTTGTGTTTTTTGAACGGCCAGTTGCGAAACCCGTCATTAGTCACTCTCCTCTGTACGCTCTAGTCGGCCATACAGGGTCGAACGATTCACCCCGAGCATCGATGCTGCCTTGCTCATGTTATTGGAACTCTCCAGTAACGCAAGATTGATATATTCTTTTTCGATCCGCTTCAGCTCATGGTTTAACTGAAAATTCTCCGCTCTCAAGTTTTTCCTGAATACCGCAATCTCATCCTTATTATCAGAAAGGGACGTTGGTGCCATCAATTCCAGCTCCAGAGCCGCGCGCCTGATGGTCTGACCCGGGTATTTGGCCGATAAGCGGATGATGATATTGCGTAATTCTCGCACATTTCCGGGAAAGTCATAAGCCTTCCATAGCTGCCGTGCCGACTCGTCCAGCTCAAACCCCTTAATCTGTTGATTAACCTGTTGCTGAAAGTGTTCCAGCAACACGACTTTGTCATCCCCTCTCTCATCCACGCGCGGCACCCGTATAGTGAGTACGCTCAATCGATGATACAGATCTTCTCGAAACATCCCCTGCTTAATCGCGCTTACCAGATCTTTATTACTCGCCGCCAGCACACGCGCTGTAGCGGTCCGCGACTGCGTTTCTCCCAGTCGGTAATACTCACCATTTTCCAGCACGCGCAACAACTTGGCCTGCAAATCAATCGGCAGGTCAGCAATCTCATCGAGTAGCAACGTACCCTGGCCCGCCTCTTCAAAAAAGCCTCTCTTACTGTCTGAGGCTCCGGTGAAGGCTCCTTTGGCATGTCCAAATAGCTGAGACTCCAGCAGATCTCCATTAAAGGCCGCACAGTTCAGGGTTAAGAAGGGATAATCTTTTCGATGGCTGCAGCTATGCAGATTTTGCGCGGTTAACTCTTTACCACTGCCGGAGTCACCACTGATCAGCACCGGATAAGGGGAATCGGCAAGTTGCTTGATCTGCATTCGCAAGAGCTCTATCGCCGGACTATCACCGACAATCCCTTTCACCACCCGAGACTCGGCAGAGAATTGTTGACTGCTATCGACATATTTTTTCAGGCGCGCCTTAAGCTCTGCCACATCGCAGGGTTTCGCCACAAAATCAACAGCCCCCATTTTTCTGGCGGCCTCTATATACTTTCGATCATCCTGGCCGGAAAGTACGATCACCTTAGTTGCCGGAAAATGCTCAACAATGTATTCAATAACAGCAAACCCTTCATCCGGCTTATGGGTATCGGGGGGCAGGCCCAGATCGACCAGGGCTAACTGGGGGGAGGGCGACATTATATTTAACTGACGGATACAGTCCTTACGATCGTAGGCCAGCACCACATCATATTCGTCACTTAAAACATACTTCAGACTTTCTGAAATAATTGAGTCATCATCGATAAGAAGTAATGTCGGAGGATGGGCGGTTTGCTCACTCATGGCGTCTGGCACAATCAAGAATCCCTGAAGTATAGTGTTGAAATTTCAACAATTCAATTTAAACCTTAACAAAGCCGTAGAAATTATTGAATTCATTACTATTTTAAGGCGGCTCTGCAGAGACCGTTATACGAATTCGACGTGAAATATAATCCGGATTAGCATTCGCTCCCTGCGCATAGGTACCGCTTTCAGCCAGTGCGCTGATATCGAAAAAGGTAACGACTGTTGCCCCTTCCGCGTGATTACTGGAGGTACAGTTAAGCGTGACATTGAACGCAGAAAGAGCGGGCTCGGCAACCGCATCGAAACTCAGACTATCCGGTGTAGCCGCACACCAGGCCGGACCACTGACCGGATCCAGCAGCGCCTGATAAGCCCCATACTCAATACCTGCTCTGGCAGCCTGCAACGCTCTGGCGCCCTGCACACTCATGGCCATTGTTGTATGCTGCACGACGCTAAGATTCACCATATAACTCATCAGGGTAGCCACCACCACCAGTAGAAATATGGCGGTTATCAGCGAGAACCCTGCCTGACCCGATAACTTATGGCGCGCTAACTTATTCATGGCACATTATCGACATGAACCTGATGCAGCAGACGAATGGTCTCAGTTGCGTCATCGGTCAGTGACAGATCCAGCGTTATCAGGCCGCCGCGCTGAGCACTGCCTGGCTGATAATCAATATTACAACTGCTGACCTGAGTTGCCACCCGCCCGCTGCTCGCGCCCAGTGCGGACAACTCGGCCAGCGTATCTACCGAGGTTTGACTGGACTGATAGGCATAACCCTCAAATCGCGTAAGTATTCCATTCGTGCTATCACAGATATAACTGACCGCACCGTCTACCACAAACAGGCGTTGCGTGGGTGACTCGAAACTGAATCGGAAAAGCCCCGGCAGAGTCAGTTGATGCTCGATCCCTGTCGGGTCAAGGCTTAACACCAGCCCGGCCGGACTACTGATAATTCCCGGATTATTATTCAGCGCGGCGTCACTATAGATGGTGGCCGGACTGGTGCTGTAAATCACCGTCCGATAATCCGCATAGGTATTCGGTGCCAGCGAGGTAAAACGCCCCAGCAGATTAAACCGGCTATCACCCGCCACGCCAAAGGTGAGTATGTCCGTATCCGCGCTAAATCCTGCTCCGGCTTCATCCCGGTAGCGCGCGCCATCCACCGTATTAATCATCTCCAGTGCCCATCCACTCGCAGTGCCAAGCGTCCGAATACTATTCGGTAAGGCTCTGCGGATATCGGCTTCTATTTTACGCACCGCCATCTCGGCGGAATCCACCAGTTGCTGACGCCGGACCTGATCGCTATAGGCATCGATCGGACGTGTAATTAGCATCCCCGCGCCAACCGCCATAATTCCCAGCAACACGATGACGATGAGCAGTTCTAGTAAGGTGAATCCTTTTTGCGCTTCAGCCTTCATCAGTAATTGGTCCTGAAGCCTGAAACTGTCAGCGTGCTGATGGCAGGATGGGAGAGACTGATATCGATACGCATTGAATCCGTAGCAGGAACGCTAGCGGATCCGGTTAACGCCCGCCCTGTCACCGTAATAACCACGGTGTAGGCCGATAGGCCCGCAATCAACTGATTATTTTGATTTCTGGCCCCAGCATCCGTTAAGCCGTCATAATCCTGAATATCATTATAGGTCGAGCGCAATTCTCCAGCTTCAGGCCCGCCTGTTTCGGGTAGAACGGGGTCGGCGAAACTCTTACTCAGTATCTCTTCCATGTAAGCTTCTGCGATCGACGTCGCCTGCTGCTGAATCATCGGGTCTGCGCTCGACTTCCCCAGATTGATAAACACACCCATGATAGCGGTCGCCGCAATACTCAGGACAACAATGGTAATCAGTACTTCCAGCAGCGTAAAGCCACTGGAAGACTTAGTCGGTAGCAGCGCAAAGCGCTTAATTAACATCAACCAGACCCGTATTCTGGAAAACCGTAAACTGCAGGCTGCCAACGGTGAAAATGGTATCCGCACCCAGTCCGGTGACGGTGGATTGAGGCGTAAAAATGAAACTGGCCGCAGGTGAAATCGTTATTCCATCGGGTGGGGACAGGTTTTGATAGGCCGAAGTTCTATTGGCCGGGTTCAGCACATTCCGATCGAACGTAGTAGCGCTGCAACTGGTACCCTGGCGCAGGCGATACGAGCTGGAGGTAACATCGACGCGTACATTACAACCAGTACTGATTGCCAGTTTATGCCCATAACGCAGCGCATTCACGACCTCTTCAAAGTACGCTCGCCGCTCAAACCCGCTCACTCCACCCAGGCGCGAAAGAGCCACTACCGACAATATGGATAACAACACGACCACCGTCACCATCTCAACCAGGGTAAATCCAGACCTTGAGCGAATACACAAAATCACAATATTTATACTATCTTTTATTGATAAATCATTTACTTATATCATAATATAGATATATTTCTTTAACACTAGAAGTTAAAAAT
>JACNJF010000189.1:0-14696 GCA_014382695.1 Gammaproteobacteria bacterium
TGCATATTTCCAGGATAGGAAAAGGACGAGCAAAAATAACATAACGGCCAAAAACTCCCTAAGGGAAAGTGTAGCGACGAGGAGCGTAGTTTTTAAAAAATCGCAGACACCCACTAAGTTTATTACGCTAACGACCAAATCACTGGAATTTTACGGCGCGAAGCACAGCAAAATATCCATGTGGATTTGACTTGTTAGCTGTCAGCTGTTTCAGACCACCTTAGATAAAACAGGAAATACGGATCACGTATATCGAAGACATCATGCTCACCATCCCACTCAACAACCCTGGACCCTACAGCATCATTTACAATTTTTGCCGAATGTGAGCATGCGCTTGTAATGCTAGACCCGCTGGGGCCACCATCCACGCATATATCAAGGATCCTTTCACTCAGGGACTTGTAACGAAAAGTTAGCTTGGGAGGGTCGATGGAAAGCGACTTGACCAGCAAGCGATAGACATCCCCATTCCACCCAAATTTTGTTATATGCACATTCCTATCTGAGCCGCGAGTCTTTGGGCCTTCCTTCATGAGCTCGACTACTGACCCGTAGTCGGTAGATTGCACAGTTCTTCTGCAGATGTTTTCGTGAAGTTGAGCATCGTGCAGAAGTTCGATCTCCTGAACAGTCTTTTCTCTTACGCCAAGTTCGAAGCATGCGTTCAGACAGAGGTACTGCATCAATTGGGGCGAACCAGCAGCTTCGGATACAAGCTGCTCGATAGCCGTATTTCTGTATCCAATACCGAGTGTGTCGAAGCCCTTAAATGCAATCTTCTTCAGAGTTTCAGTGCCCCAGTATTCAAAGTCGATTGAAAACACTCGACCTCGTAAATCGGGATTACTACGTATAACATCGTCGGCATGGTATGGCACAGACGCACAAACGAACTTGACATTATTCCTTATCGCTTCCTTGATCTGCTGTGCCAGCTCAGCCTGTACGCTTTGCGGTATATAGTGAAAATCATCTATGAAAATAACTAGGTCCGTTCCACTCAACTCTCGTATCAACAGCTGTAGGCAATCTGACGATAAAGATGCCGATAACGTTTCTTTTTCAGTACTGGTTTTGTCTATTGAAACTTCGCCCTTTCCTTTCACAAAGAACGCGTTACCTTCAATCGTTCCCTTCCCCCCAACTTTGTTGCCGCTACCAGATGCCCTTGTAATTGAAGCGGGAAGCTCCGTGCCTACGATGTCAAACACCCGCATCCACAAGTCAGATGGCTGGTTTACTCCAGCGCCTGTTATCTGAATCAAACTAGTCCGGCCAAGGCATTCCTCGATAAATACAGTCTTCCCAGATTTTGATGGGCCGGAAATGGAGATCAACATTGCCCCAGCATCGAGGGTATCAAGAAGTTGCTCCTTCTTTTCCTTTAGGTGATCGTCCACGAGCGTATGTACCGGAAATTTTCCAGGCGTAAATACTTCAGATGATTTCATTTTGTCTCCTTATCAAACACATGACTGATGCAATATGAACAGCTAACAGTAGAATTCAAAGGCCGATGGCCTCTGAATACATATTAGAGGGCCGGCCTTTTTATTTTTTCGGAAGAAATCCATTGTTTCTAACTCCTTGAAATACCTCAATTTAATTTCCATCTAAAATCCCTGAATCCATTAAAAGAGCCGTGCGCCTTTTTATTTTTATCGATTTGCATAATAGCACCAACATTCGCTTATTCTAACTACCTTTTCAACCCTGCCTCAAAAACCAGCCTGACATCTTCACGCTTCCAGAGTAAATCCTAAACGAAGCAATCTCGAGCAATCGCGGACACCCACTAAATTTAACAAGGACTCAAAACAGAAGTTTTTAAATCCAAACCGATTCAATCAGGCCTGAAATCTCTATCAGACAGCCTGCTTTATCTCAACCAGCGACATAGGTTGTATCCAACAACCCCTTCGTATTTCCACCATACCTGGCGGTCATACTGGCTAACAGTATGTTGGAATGACGCCAATAGGTAGCTACAACGATCCTCTTTCACTCACCCTGCATCGTTTAAACTAGCGCTGCGTCAGGCATAAAAAATCAACTTACTGTTATCGCTGGTTCAACAACTCCACTGCACCCGTTACAATCCCTGTTTAATCATACTTAACTTCACAAACCCATGCTCACCGTCACCAACCTCTGTAAAAGCTACCTTTCCGGCGGACATCATCAGACCATTTTTGAAGGTCTCAATCTGCAGCTGGCCAGGGGCGAGGTTGTGGCTTTGCTGGGGGCCAGTGGTAGCGGCAAAACCACGCTACTGAATCTGTTGAGCGGTATCGATACGCCGGATCAGGGCAGGGTGCTGATTAACGGGGTGGATATCCATGCTCAGGGCGAACCGGCGCGCACCCTGTTGCGGCGTCAGCAGCTGGGATTTGTGTTCCAGTTTTTTAATCTGATTCCGACCCTGACCGTGGCCGAGAATGTGGCGCTGCCGATGGAACTCACCGGTGCAGACGATGCCGCGATACAGCAACGCGTAAGCGAGCTGCTGCAACGGGTTGGGCTGGCGCAGATGGCGCAGCGCTATCCCGATTCACTGTCGGGTGGTGAACAGCAACGTACCGCCGTGGCGCGTGCGCTGTCGCATCGTCCGCAGATTCTACTGGCGGATGAACCGACCGGTAATCTGGATGAGCAAACCGGTGCACGCGTGATTACGCTGCTGGGAGAGCTGGTACGTGATCAGGCCACCACGATGCTGATTGTGACCCATAGCCGTGCTGTGGCAGCCGCGGCTGACCGTGTGCTGCAACTGCATCTGGGCCGGTTGATCGAGGCGTGACTATACCCGGCATCTCTCCGCTGCTGCTGCGCGCCGGGCTGAATTATCAGCTGCGCCATCGCTGGCAGGCGCTGCTTGCACTGGTCGGCATCGTGATGGGGGTAGCGGTGGTGCTGGCGGTTGATCTGGCCAATTCGGCTGCACGTGCTTCGTTCGCGCTGTCATCGCAGCAACTGCAGGGAGCCGCAACCCATCGCATCGTCGGCAATGCGGGAGAGGTTCCTGCCGAATTATACACCCGCCTGTTTACCACGCCCGGTCATCCGCCGATGGCTCCGGTTATTAGTGCCAGAGTCGAGAGGGAAGGGCAGGCCGGTCGTCTGCGCCTGATCGGGCTGGATCTGTTCGCCGAAGCCGCGTTTCGTGCCGAACTGCCGCAGGCGATTCGCGGCGAGACTTCTGTCGCCGACTGGCTGGCGCGTGCGGATGCACTGGCGCTGAGTCAGTCTGCAGCGGATGCGCTTGCTTTGCAGCTCGGCGGCACACTCTCCATCCGCTATCAGGGGCAGCCCTATACATTGCAGCTGCTCACGATCAGCCCCGAGCACAGCGCCGTCAGTCGTGATCTGCTGGTGGTCGATATTGCCACTGCGCAGGCCATTACCGGAATGCAACACAGCCTGTCGCAGATCGATCTGATCCTGCACGAGGATGATCTTGAGTGGCTGAAGAATCGGTTACCGCCATCGGTGAAGCTGATCGATATCGAACAGCAGACCGAGGGTATCGTCGGCCTGTCGGCCGCGTTTGAACTCAACCTGACCGCGATGAGTCTGCTCGCGCTGCTGGTGGGCCTGTTTCTGATCTTCAATGCGATGAGCTTTTCCATCGTGCAGCGGCGTACTCTGCTCGGTCGTCTGCGTGCGCTAGGTGTGTATCCGGCTGAAATCTATCGCGTGATTCTGGCCGAAGCCTTCGTGCTTGGACTGGTCGGCACCCTGATCGGCTTTGTGCTTGGTAGCTGGCTGGGTGAGGGGCTAACGCGAATCGTCGCCGCCACGGTGAGTGAACTGTATTACGAGGTTTCTGCGGATGCGATGCAGCTCAGCTGGCTTTCCTTCAGCAAAGCCGGCGCACTCGGGTTGCTCGGTACTCTGGTGGCCACCTGGATACCCGCACGTCAGGCTGCCCGCACTCCGCCGCTCACCACGCTATCGCGCGCGGCACTCGAAGACTTCACCCAGCGCCAACTACCGCTGCTGGCAGTTTCCGGTTTGCTGATGGTAGTGATTGGCCTGTTGATAGCATTCCTGTTACCGGGCGGCGTAATCAGCGGCTTTGCCGGTCTGTTCATTGTGCTGCTGGGGGCGGCGCTGGTGACGCCACTCGGTCTACCCATCGCGCATGGTCTGTTGCGACGTCTGCCGCTTGGTGGTGTGTGGCGGATGGCTACGCGTGATTTGAAACGCCATGTTTCGCGCCTTGGTACTGCGGCTGCGGCACTCATGGTTGCACTCGCCGCCACCGTCGGCATTGCCGTGATGGTGGACAGTATGCGCAGCTCGGTGAGTGACTGGTTGCAGGATTTGCTCAGCGCCGATCTATACATCGCCGCAGAAGGTTTTCAACAGGATGCGACGCTACCGCAGGCGGTGGTACTGCAGGCTCCCCAACTGATCGGGGTGGCGGGTTTCAGCCTGTACCGCGATAACACAGTGCAGATCGGGCATCATCCTACGCGCATGGTGGCCGCGCGACTGGCCGAGCAATCGCAGGCCGGTTTCGATCTGGTGGCACAGGTCGATGCGAATCCGTGGCAACACTACCAGCAGGGTGAGTTGATCATTTCCGAACCGCTCGCCTACCGCCTGCAGCTAGGGCCCGGTGATGAACTACTGGTGCCGACCCCGCAGGGTGATCGGGCATTTCGAATCGCCGCCATCTTTCGAGATTATGCGACCGAACATGGGCGCTTCTTTATCGATCTGCAGCACTACCGTGAACTCTGGTCTGACCCACAGGTTGACACTCTGGCACTATTTTCTGCAAGCGTAGATGGTTATGCGTTACAGCAAGCCGCTAGTGCGCGTTTCGATGCCGACTACGCGCTGCAGTACACCGATGCGCGCGCGATTTATGACGAATCGATGGCGGTGTTCGACCGCACTTTTCGCATCACCGAAGTGTTGCGCCTGCTATCGGTGATGGTGGCTTTCATCGGTATCCTGAGTGCGCTGATGGCGGTGCAGCTGGAACGGCGCAAGGAGTTTGCGATTCTACGCGCACTCGGTCTGACCCGACTGCAGGTGAGTCTGCTGATTATGATTGAATCATCCATTCTGGGCCTGCTCGCCGCGCTGTTTGCAATACCTACCGGGCTGGCGCTGGCGTGGGTGCTGACCGATGCGATTCAACTACGCGCGTTCGGCTGGACTATGCCGTTTCTGCTGACTGCGGCACCTTTGTGGTGGACGCTGTTTATCGGTGTATCCGCCGCGTGGCTGGCGAGCCTGTATCCGGCATGGCAGGCCAGCCGCAGAAATCCGGCCTCACAGATGCGGGAAGATTGATATGAAGATCGGTCATTTTTTGCTGCTGCTTGTTTGCCTGTTGCCTGCTGCCTGCGATCAATCAAACTCAGTATCGTCGGATCAAACTAATAGCATCAGCGTCTCACAGCGTATGGGGGCAACCCCAGACCCCGGCTTTGTGCGTGCACTCGAACGGCGTGAATTCAACTTTCCTGCCGATCATGCAGCGCACCCGGAGTATGCTACCGAGTGGTGGTATTTCACCGGTAATCTGCAGGATGCAAAGGGCGCGGCTTACGGCTATCAGCTGACCCTGTTCCGGGTTGGTCTGAAACCGGGTGAACCTGCAACCGATTCCGACTGGCGTAGCCATCAACTGTATATGGGCCACCTCGCATTGAGTGATCTCGACAGGGCCCGGCATCAGAGTGCGGAACGTTTTGCACGCGCCGCTGCAGGCCTGGCCGGGGCCCGGACTCAGCCGTTAAAGATCTGGCTGGGGCCGTGGTCGATTGAATCCGCTGGTGCCGATTTATTCCCGCTGCAACTGGCTGCGTCGACGCCGCAGCTGGGTATTAGCCTGCAACTGCAGGCTGGCAACAAAGCGCTGGTATTACAGGGCGACAGCGGGCTGTCACGTAAAGGTAGCGGAGCGGGTAATGCGTCCTACTATTATTCCTACACCCGCCTGCCGACCCGTGGCAAGATTCGCCTGGGCGATCAAACCCTGGCTGTTAGCGGCAACAGCTGGTTTGACCGCGAATGGTCGAGTTCGGCGCTGGCAGCGGATCAGGCCGGCTGGGACTGGTTTTCGCTGCAACTTGACGACGGTCGCGATTTGATGTTTTATCGCATGCGTGACAAGCAGGGCCAGGCGCAGGCTTTTAGTAACGGGGTACTGGTCGGGGTTGATGGCAGTGTTATCAGGCTGGGTCTGGATAGCGTGCAACTTGACGTGCTCCGACAGTGGCAAAGCCCTGAGCAGACAACTTATCCACTGAGCTGGCGACTACAGATTCCGGGACAGCAGATCGATCTGCGTATCGAGGCCGCGTTCGACGATCAGGAGATGCGTCACACAGTGCGATACTGGGAGGGTGCGGTACGTGTTACCGGTAGTCATAAGGGCGTCGGGTATATGGAGCTGAGTGGGTATGCACCTTAGCCGGAACTGTGCCGTCTGCTCCAACTTTGAGACGGTTATTTTTCTCAACTCAAGATAAAAGCTACCTTCACTTCAGGATTTCGTCATACCAGCGCAGGCTGGTATCCAGTTTCTTAAAACAACTTTCCTTCATCATTTGTGTTGCCGGTTCACTGGATAGCGGATCAGGTCCGCTATGACGAACTAAAAATGATTGTCCCGCTGTAAAGCTCCTGCCTTCGTCATCATTCACTATCTCTCAAACGTGTCGTCATACCAGCGCAGGCTGGTATCCAGACTCTCGAAGGCCACTCCATCTCAACCGTTTTGCCGGTTCACTGGATAGCGGATCAGGTCCGCTATGACGAACTAAAATTTATTGTCCCGCTGTAAAGCTCCTGCCTACGTCATCATTCACTATCTCTCAAACGTGTCGTCATACCAGCGCAGGCTGGTATCCAGACTCTCGAAGGCCACTCCATCTCAACCGTTTTGCCGGTTCACTGGATAGCGGATCAGGTCCGCTATGACGAACTAAAATTTATTGTCCCGCTGTAAAGCTCCTGCCTTCGTCATGGTTCGTTAACACTCATCGTAGTGGATAGGTTTACTGCCCCCCCTGACCACAAAACTTGATCCGCTCACAATACCCTTACAACGCCTACTTTGGCGTGTCGCTTTTATCTGCTAATCTAGCTCGAATCCGTCTAATTATTGAGGCTATCTTGCTGAATTTGCATCGACGAAAAATTCTGTTAGGCATGGCAGGTATTATTACCACCAGCTCCAGTACGCTGGCTGGCACCCTGCTGACCACTCCGCGCCAGACCGCAGGACCGTTTTATCCGCCCGTTTTACCGCTCGATGATGATAACGATCTGACCCGCGTAAATGGTCGCTCGGGGCAGGCCCGCGGCATCATCAGTGATCTGAGCGGGCGTATTGTGGATATCAACGGGCGACCGCTACCCGGCCTGCGCATCGAGATCTGGCAATGCGATGTGAACGGTCGTTATCGCCATCCTGCAGAGAATGCAAGCAGGGACATAGATCCTGATTTTCAGGGGCATGGCTTCAGTGTTACCGACGCACTGGGGCGTTACCGCTTTCGCACTATCCGCCCGGAAAAATATCCCGGACGTACCCCACATATTCATGTCGCCGTATTTCCTCCCGGTGAAACCCCGTTCGTTACGCAGCTATATGTGAAGGATGATCCGCGTAACGCTGAGGATTTTCTGTTTCAGAGTATCCCACTCGAACGTCAGCATCTACTGCTGGCCGAGTTTAAACCGGCCCGACCATCTGCACCCGAACTGGAGGCGCGTTTCGATATTATCCTGGCGCGTAACGACGGCACACCTCAGCAGGGTTAACGGCTTTAACAGGAGGCATTGCGTATGAGAGATCAGCTCGAAAAAAACAAGCAGACCGTGATGGATTTTTATGCCCTGATGTTTAACGACTGTGAGCCGGAACTGGCGGTCGAAAAATACGTCGGCGATGAGTACATTCAGCATAACCCGATGGTGGCGAATGGCAAACAGGCCTTCATCGATTACTTCAAACAGATGGCGCAACAGTACCCCGGCAAGAAGGTTCATTTTATCCGTGCCATCGCGCAGGGCGATCTGGTGGTACTACACTGCCGGCAGGAATGGCCGGGCGATGATGAGTATGCCGGTATCGATATTTTCCGCCTCGATGAACAGGGAAAGGTTGTTGAACACTGGGATGTGTTACAGATCGTGCCGCCAACGGCAGCGAATCAGAACGGTATGTTTTAACCTGCGATGAGTCCGCCACTCAACAGCGCGGTTGCCGATTACTTTTGCGGTCTGTCCGAGCAACGCCGGCAAATCGTACTCCAGTTACATCAGCTGATCGTACAGCTCTATCCGGATGTTGAAGTCAATATGGCTTACAAAATGCCAACTTATCAGGCTCATGGCGGCTGGGTTGCACTGGCCAGTCAAAAGCACTATGTATCACTGTACACCTGCACCGCCCAGCATATCGCCGGGTTCAAACTAGAGTACCCTTCGATCAAAACTGGCAAGGCCTGTATCAACTTTAAACCACATGATCCATTGCCGCTGGAAGCTCTGCAAAAAGTGATCAAAAGTGCGATTGAAACCTCTAAACATCACTAAAATTTCTACTCCTTATTATTTCCCCGCTCTGGGCGGTATGCAGGTCTTTCCGTTTGAACTGAATTTCTCTGCCAGCCTGACACCACCAGGCCGCTATTTTATTTCGACCACCTATCTATCTGCTGCTTTGTTCCAGTGTTACTGATCATGTCGTTATACTGAGCCCTGTGCAGGGCTTTCAATATTTCTGTGTTAAGTGATTTCAGCGACTACTATACAACTATTGGCAGGATTAAACTTGGGGCTATCGCGTGAAAATTATGGACAACAATCAACTCAGCTGGCTTAGCCGAAACACCACCACGAAACAAAGAATCTGGTTTGGATTCATACTGTCACTGGTGACATTCGCTTTGGTTTCGTTTAATTCCTTATCGCAATTTTCTTCATTGAGCTCTGGCATCTACAGGGTCACTGAAAAGATTCAACCCGCCGTATTATCCGCTCAGAACCTCGCCTTTCAACTGGAATCCGCTAACAATGCGCTGGGTTTTTATATGCTCACCAAAGAGGCGCCATATAAAGACCAGTACATGCGCTCCATGAGTGAAGTCAGGATAGTGCTGGATTCTCTGCAAACCGATGAGCATATTTCCAGTAATACGGAGTATCAAACCCGAGTACAGCAAATTGTTGAGTATATAAGCCAGCTCAACAATTATATCGAACAGATCGTCGGACTGGTTAATAACGATTTACTTAATCTACCGGCAATGCAAATAGCCACTGAAAAATTAAATCCAATGGCGCAACAGATGCAAAGCCTGATCAACCAGATGATTTTATCCGAATGGGAAGAAGAGAATATCGATGGCTCACGTTCTGAATTTATACAGTCACTCTACGATACACGTTATTACAACGTCCAGTTACTCAGCGAACTGCGCACCTTTCTGGCTTTTCGAAACAAAACAAGTATCGCCAATATAACTTCAATCTCTGAAGTGCTGGACTCCAAAATTGCCGCACTCACTGCCGCTCAGGATAAGTTTACCTTCGAACAGGCAGAAGCCATTCCAGAATATCAAAAAATAAGTACCCGTTATAAAAAGGCACTCAATGAAGCCCTGGCCGTTCATAGCACCAGTAAATACCGCAAGGATATCTATCTGACTAAAACAGAGATTGGTCCCATTATCGTTAACTCACAGAATAAACTGATGAGACTGGTCAATCTATTGCGTAATGAAATTACGCATGAAAGCACGGCCCTGCAAAGAAATGCGCTAGCGGCACGCACCAGGCTGATAACCGGCATAAGCCTGGGTATTTTTATCGGCATCGCTATCGCATTCTCTATTGTACGCATGATCACGATCCCGATTAACGAGGCAGTAGATGCGATCGAAGATCTTGCCGATGGCGCAGGCGACCTGACCCGGCGCTTAAATGCAGATGGAAAATCCGAAATATCAAAAATGTCCGGCGGATTTAACCGCTTCGCCAGCAAGGTTCATAAGCTGGTAACCCAGGTTGCAGAAGGGGTGCAAAACCTCGCTCTCGTGGTTAAGGATTTATCTTCTATTGTCGATCAAACGCAACAGGGCTCGCAACAGCAAAGTACCCAAACCGAAAAGACGGCGATCGCGATCAGCGCGATGACCAAAACGGCACACGAGGTATCTGTAAATGCAAATCTTGCAGCAGATTCCGCTCGACAGGCGGATGATGATGCTAAAACAGGACAAACGGTGGTGGCAGATACCATCCAGTCCATCAATGAATTAGCCTTTGAGATAGAGCAGGGCGCTAATGTGATTAACGAACTGGAAAAAGATACCAAGTCGATCGGCTCGGTACTGGATGTTATCAAGAGCATTTCCGAGCAAACCAACCTGCTGGCACTGAATGCCGCCATCGAGGCTGCTCGTGCCGGCGAGCAGGGTCGTGGATTTGCGGTGGTGGCCGATGAAGTACGCATACTGGCCAGTAGAACGCAGGCTTCAGCAACAGAAATTCAGAGCATGATCCAAAGCCTGCAGGTACAGGCCCATGCCGCCGTTGAGGCGATATCCCGAGGACAGGAAAAAGCCAGAAATAGTGTTTCCAATGCATTAAGTGCCGGCATTGCATTGAGCGACATCACCAGCTCCGTAGCGATCATCAGCAGTATGAATATCCAGATCGCTTCGTCATCCAAACAGCAGAATCTGGTTGCCGACCATATTAACCAGAACGTGGTGGAGATCCGTCAGGTTGCCGATAATAATGCTCTCGCTGCGGGTAAATTAGCCACATCGAGTAATGCGTTGGCGGTTTTAGCCGATGATCTCAGAAGTCTTATTTCACAGTATAAATACTAGCCGTTGCACCGGAGCTTCGATTAAATCAGAGTTTCTCATTCTGCCACGGCGTTAGTTGTGTTTCAGTCATCTCTGGCAGACGGCCTGCCTTCCCTGCTGATACCGCGCAATCCAAAATAGGCGGCATAGCAGGCATTGCGCCAGTCACCTGCATTCGGCACGATATCGTTGAAATAAATACTGCGTGGGTATTCCTGCTGAAACGCAGGGACCTGTAGAAAGGGCTGCTGTTTTGCCAGCGCTTCATCAATCAGCGCATAGCGTTGCCGTAGATAATCATGATAGGGTTTTGCACGCTCAGAAAGATCGAGCCGGGCGCGCTGAAACTGACCGTTGGCAAGCACGGCCAAACAGAAGCCAAGCGATAATATCAGCATGATCACAGCGCGGGATAGTGCATTATCGCTGTGGGCGGAAAGCAGGCGAAACGATGCCTCAAAACGCATGCTGAACGCAGCGACGAATACAAACCAGCTCAGCATAAAACTGAAGAAGATAGCATCGACCGTGCGCGGTGGTGGCCAGCCGCCCATCGCCCACCACGCCGGAAACTGTAACCCAATCGGGATTGCGAGTGTGAACAGTAGCAAGGCCAGCAGCATCTTATTGCTAATGTTAAAGCGCCGACTAGAGCGCTGACTCAGTCCAGTCAGCGCAAAAGGGGTCAACAGGGTGGCGATGATAATGAGAGGATTCGTCAGCCAGCTGATTAATGTCCATAGCCCCATTTCCAGACTGCCGCCCAGCGCCCGTGACCAGTCATGCCTGAGCGCAAAGGTTGATTCACGCACCACGTTTCCTGGCGCGAAATAAACCACGGCTGAGCAGCTCAGCGTAACGATCAGCAACAGCAGCCAGGGCTTTAGTTTCGATCGGTCGAGGCGCAGCTGAATCAAAAATGCCAGTCCCCATAATGCATTCAGCATCAGCATATTGGTTTCGTTAGTGCCCACGCCAACCACTGTCAGCAACACCAGCATATACAGTAATAAGGTGTAGGGCTCACAAGCTGACTGATGATCGATCAGTTTGATCAGCAGGGCTAACGTAAACAGAAATAATATGTTGGCACTCAGGTAACTGAGTGCGCCCGCCAGCCAGTAAAGACTGCTTGCGCTATGCTTCATCACCAGCAGATAGATCGCTACAAAACAGACGGAAAGCAATAGCACCGGCAGGGCAGTCAAACGGGTGCGGAACAGCGTCGCGAGAAAGCTTGCAAAGCTCACAATCAGCGCCAGGATTAACAAAGCCGGCATCCACACATAGCCATCCAGTAAGCCGAACACGAGTGGATAAATCGCGTAAAAAGCATTCCCCGAATAACGCCCGCTCCATTCTATATAATGAGCCCACAGATGACTCCACAGACCGCGTTGCTGCACTCCGTAGGCCATACAGAAATCATCGGCCGACGGCTGTGCATACTGGCCGAGGGCGATAAACAGGAGGATGACTACGAGGCTGACGGTCAGCACTAACAGGGGGGGGATTACACGTAACAGGCCCATCATTCTATTCATTCATTCTTGAGGTGTTGCCTTTTTTAGCGCGACCAGCTGGACCACGGCACCCGGTCCCTGATGATATTTGCCTTCATTGAAAACGCGTTCGATTTCCTGCGCTAGTATAAAATCCAGCCCCTGCAGCTCTTCGCGGAGTGCAGACAGTGACATAAACATGTCTTTTTGCGTCGCTGGTGGACCGCCGCTGCCGGACATTTCCAGCTGTTTTAGCGTATAGGCTTCCAGTATCAGTACACCACCCGGCTTTAATCCCTCGACCACCTGACGATGCAGGCTTTTGCGGATGGCGGGTGGCAGATGAGCCGATATCGAAACGATGCCGTCCCAAGCGCTGGGTTGAATATTAAAATCCTGCAGATCGGCCTCGATGGTTGTGATCTCGACATTGTTCTGTTGACCTAGCTGTCGGATTTTTTCCAGCCCCACGGCGGATTGATCTACTGCCGTCACACTGTAACCCTGTGTCGCCAGATAAAGGGCGTTACGACCGTCACCCTCCGCGACACACAGCACCCTGCCAGGCGGGATTTTAGAACTCTGTTCCAGCAGAAACTCATTCGCTTGCGTACCATAGGCAAAACCGGCTTCCGCATAACGCGCATTCCAGAATTCTTTCATTTGTTAAATACCCCCTGCATAAATTGATAAAACCTTAACCATCGAGCGCAGTTGACTGCAAACTACTTTCGCATTTCTACTGCCCGTTTTGACAAGCACGAATCGCCCGACTTAACCATTGCCCCATTCCAGTGGCGGTATAGAGCCCTGACGGCCGAGACGGGGTAGTACGCTGGAGCGCAACCAGGCCTGTAAGCATTTGGCCAGCACCGGCTCTCCTTTGATGACAATATCGCCGCTGGCGGCGGCAGCATTAAAACTTTGCTCACAGATCCATATTGATGTCATCGTTTTGAGGGCGCAACTGATCAGGATATCAACCTCGTATCCGGGGTCCTTCAGGCACAGATCCACCTCTTTATTTTCACTGATCAACCACCATTGTCCGGCTCCCTTTGGAGCATCCGGGTATTCGAATTGAACCACTACCCGATGATCCGGGAAGATCGAAGGGTCAACCGATCTGCGCATATCCCACATCAGCAGGCCCGCATCCAGATCTCCACTGCTTAAATCTGACTGCGCCCAACGATGACCCCATACGCCGAGCAACTCGACCAGTGGACGTAACTCTTCACCCGCCTGGGTCAGCTGATAGCTCTGACCACTCGAGGTTTTAACATGTTCTATCACACCGGCGAGGGTCAGGTGCTTGAGTCGTGCCGATAGCAGGGTCGGCGACATCAGTGGAACACCTTTTTGCAGATCACTGAAACGGGTACTGCCAGCGATTAACTCGCGTACGATGATCAGGGTCCAGCGCTCACACAGTAATTGGGTGGCCTGTGCTAATGGACAAAACTGGCCATATGACTTCACTTGACATCTCCTTGAATAATCCGGGGCAGACTTACTACAGATTTTGTAGTTAACCATCGACTGCAGGTATGTTAGGTTAGATCAGGCACTATGATCAACCGCAAGCTACAAAAATAACCGGAGAGAAAAAATGATAGCATCACTTTTTGAACGATTAGGGGGCAATACAGGGATCACCGCTATCGCAGGAGATCTGGTTGATAACCATCTGCGGAACCCGGCGATTGAGAACCGATTTTGTGAAACCGATATTAGCGCACTCAAAAACACGGCCGCCGCGTTTATCATCTCAGGAACCGGTGGTGAAAACCTGTATCAGGGAAAAGATATGGTATCCGTGCATAAGGGCATGAATATCTCTGCGATCGAGTTCATGGCGGTGCTGGATGATGCACTATCGGCGCTGGAAAAAAATAACATCGGCCAGCGTGAGCAGGAAGAAATGCTATTTATCCTCTACAGTATGCGTTCACAGGTCGTTATGGTCTGATTGCCGAAATGAGGCACGTCAGGCCCGGCTAATTGCTGAGCCTGACGGATAAAAAGACAATCTAGTTACACTTTATTTTGGTATTTAGCTGCCAAAAAAACCACCTGAAGCGGTAACAGCGATTTCGTGTTTACCCCTCATTACGCCACAACCTGCTCCGACCGGTAAGGGCCGCTCAACATTTTCAGCAATATTGTTACGTGCCGGTGCTGATCTCCAGATTTAAAAGCAACTCAATGCTTTCCCAACTTATTAGATTCTATTGATCCTGCAATGCCGGGATTTGAAGGTTTTTGTGGATAAACATCGGATATAATGCGCCTCTTTTTACCCGGCCGTTTTGAATCGGGACACCTCTTACCAATGAAT
>JACNJF010000189.1:15302-41808 GCA_014382695.1 Gammaproteobacteria bacterium
TTTTTATTCTGCTGGCGTTATTGGCAGCCTATTCCAGCTATGGTTATTTGAATAGCTAAAACCTGTAAACTTAAAATCGATGATTAGCAGACAACAATTACAGCAAGCCGTTGAACAGCAGCTACTCCAGGCTGATCAGCTTGAACCTCTGTACCAGTTTTTACGCCCGCTGGATGATGTATCGGAAATAGCGGATCAAAGTGAAGAGCCGCTCAAATTTATCCGCAGCTTCGGTGATGTGTTTATTACCCTGGGTATAGTGCTACTCGTGTTTGCGATCAACATGGCCCAGCTGTCGGGTTATCAATACCTGATTCCGGTAGCAGGATTTGTGCTGATTTCAGAATGGCTGGTACGCGTGCGTAAACTCGCTCTGCCCGGTATCGCGCTGTTGCTGGCGACTCTCTATTTTATCAACAAGGCCATTGCCTTCGACCATCAGCATGCGACCACGCTGGGGCTGGCGATTCTAAGCTTCGCTAGCCTGCTGTATTATCTGCGCTACAGAATGCCTTTCAGTCTGCTACCGTTTGCGGCGGGTCTGGTTGCTATCGTAATTCTTCAGTCTGGTTTGAAGGTACTGGAAAATCCGATCATCTTCGCTGGGCTCGGTTTGGCGGTATTTGTACTGGCGATGGTGTTCGATATGCTGGATACAAAACGGGTGTCACAACTGAGTGACAGCGCATTCTGGTTACATCTACTGGCCGCGCCTCTGATAGTACATGGCACCATGTTTAGCATGATAACGAGCCCGCATGAATGGATTCAGTCGATTAACATGGAAACCATCATTCTGCTTTTCTTCACTTTTTTCTTTCTGCTGGCTCTGCTGATAGACCGCCGGGCGATGCTGATTTCAACCCAGCTGTATATCCTGTATGCGGCGACCCAGCTGCTCCAACATCAGTTCGGCAATAGCCAGAATATCGTCATGTATATCCTCCTCGGGCTGGGGTTTTTCGTGATCTTTTTCGGAACCTACTGGTATCTGGCTCGGCGTCTGATTTTCGGTTTTCTGGCAGGCACTGCGCTGAGCCGCTTTGTACCAGATTTAAAGCAGTGCGATACCCGGCACTGAACCTCGATTAATCAAAAGACTCGGTATGATAACGAAAGATGCGTATATTGTCGGACCAGTCGTCGCGGCTTAGTCCAGCCTTGAGCTTCAGATGTTGCAGGAATTCCTGTGGTTGCGGTAACTGCTGCCACACCGATGGCAGGAAGGTGCTGCGATGATAACCTTCCTGCAGGATCAGTCCATCTTCACCGGGCTGGAGCTGGCGTATCAAATCCTGTTCTGAAACAAAACTCATTTCCTGGGCCGGCGACAGCACCGAAATACTCAGGCTGAGCCGGTCCAGCTCGGATGCCTGTAGCGGGGCAAAGCGGGGATCTCTGAATCCAGCGGCAAACGCATTTTGACTCACATCTTCGACCAGCGGACGCTGCGCCTGCAGACTACCGATACAACCTCTTAACTGACCATTTTCATGCAGGGTGACGAAGCAGGCGGCCTGCTGCTGTAATTCTTCTGGGAAATATTTTAGCTGGATCGGCTTCGCGCAACCTTTTTCAATACCCCATACCAGCGATTCGCGTGCCAGCTGTAACAGTTGCTTTCGGTGTGCTGGACTAAACATCAGCGGGAGAATAGATAAGCACCATAGCCGACTACCCGATCACGCGTTCCGGCAGTGTCGCCTGAGTTGCGCAGATCGATCAGATCCGATTTCAGCTGATGCTGTTTTGCCGCCAGCAATAAACCGTTGACCGGATTACGTCCGCAGGCATCGGCATAATGAATATCTTCGGGTGACAGATTCAGAATCGCATCCGAAGTCCTTCGATCCATCTTAGTGGCAACTTCATAACTGTGGTAATGGCTTAAATCAGAGCTGACCACGATCAGGGTTTCTTCTCCATCCCATAATAACTCCAGTACTTCCGCCACCTGATTAGCGGTACATTCACCGACCACCAGTGGCACCAGCGTAAAGTTGCTTAAAACCGTCTGTAGAAAAGGTAACTGAACCTCCAGACTGTGCTCAAGCTGATGCGCCTGATCGAGCTGTTGTACCTGAGGCAGTGTAGCGATCAGGCTGGTAGCGGCGCGATCAATTCTGACCGGACCGAAAGGCATTGAATACTCACTCGCGGAGGTGGTTGCTACACCATGAAAGCCGACCCGGTGCGAAGGCCCCATCAACACTACTCGACTAATTTTGTCTGCCTGCTGTTTTAACGCCTGATAAGCACTCGCGGCCACTGGTCCAGAATAAACTAAACCGGCATGTGGAACGATCATTGCTTTTATTTTATTTTGAACGGCGGGTTTGGCCACGGCCATCATTTGCTGTAACAATGCAGCAAGCTGTGTAGCATCGGCAGGGTAGAATTGATCTGCCACCGCGGGGGGGCGGCTATATATTTTTAATTCAGAAAACATAACTGGTCCTTCCTCTGCTAAAATCCATTGTATACAGTATAGTGTTATTTAAGGAGTGTTGAAAATGGATATTGAAGATTTTGACAGCACCTATTGCAGGTCTACTCACTACTGGCATAGCATTGAAAACGACCGTGTTCAATGTGATCTTTGCCCGCGCTTGTGCAAACTCAGATCCGGGCAGCGCGGCCTGTGTTTCATTCGCGCCAATCAGGATGGCAAGGTTATTCTTACTTCGTATGGACGCTCCAGCGGTTTCTGTATCGACCCTATAGAAAAAAAACCGCTCAATCATTTCCTGCCGGGAACACCGGTTTTCAGTTTTGGTACTGCCGGCTGTAATCTTGCCTGCAAATTCTGTCAGAACTGGGACATCAGCAAATCACGTGAAACCGATACCCTCGCAGACCATGCCAGCCCGCAACAGATTGCACTTACCGCTCAACTCACAGGCTGCCGCTCGGTTGCCTTTACCTACAATGATCCGGTTATCTTTCATGAATATGCCATCGATGTCGCCAGGGCCTGTCATGATAAAGGAATTAAAACCGTCGCCGTGACCGCGGGTTATGTCTGCCCTGAACCACGCGCAGAGTTTTATCAGCATATCGATGCCGCCAACGTCGACCTGAAGGCCTTTAGCGATGAATTTTATGTACAGCTGACCGGCAGTCATCTGCAACCAGTTCTGGATACCCTGATCTATCTGAAGCAGGAAACCAGCGTATGGCTGGAACTAACCACCCTGCTGATACCCGGTAAGAATGACAGCCCTGAAGAAATAGACCGAATGACACGCTGGGTGATAGAAAATCTCGGCCCTGATGTACCGATGCATTTCAGTGCGTTTCATCCCGATTACAAGTTACGCGATATACCGGCTACACCCCCACAAACCCTGACCCTTGCGCGTAAGATTGCGCTCAGCAATGGCATCCATTATGCGTTTACCGGAAATGTGCACGATAAAACCGGGGAGAGCACTTACTGCCATGCATGCGGGGAAACCCTGATCGGTAGAGACTGGTACCAGCTTTCTGACTGGAATCTGGATAGTGCTGGTAAATGCAGGCACTGTAGCACTCCATGTGCCGGTGTTTTCGAAGCCAGACCCGGAAACTGGGGTGCCAGGAGGCAACCGGTCCGACTTGCCAATGCTTAACCGAGTCCGCTATTGGGCCTGAAAATAACCGATTCTGCCATTCCGGCACTTGAGTAGAACAGGCTTGTTGTGGTTTTCCTCTAATACCGCCTGCAGTTCACTCAGGGTATGCACCTTAGTCTCGTTGGCCGAGATAATCATGGCACCGGCTGGCCACTCCATTTCGTCGGCCTGGGTTCCCTGATGGATATGGCTGACGACCAGCATTGATTTTTTCTGATCAATAATCTGTATCATATCGATCTGCGCATTGGCATCAACTTCCAGCATCGCTTCAATTATCTCAAAACTCAGCTCCTGTATAACCATGCCGAAGACTTCCAGATACTGTCGTTCTTCAAGTATCGGCCGGGAAACGATACCTTTGTCAGGATTGCGCATCGCTTTTGCTCTGCTACTTTTTATTTCTCCATCTCTTAGAAAGATGATTTCCGCTTCTTCGCCGATCGGAATCAGCTTCATTACATCATAGATATTTTTGTGCCGGTAATGGCCTTCCTGATCCATCACGATGCCATGGCGGTCAAATTCATTGCCATTAATGGAAAGAATAACATCTTGATGTAAAATCCCGGCCGCATGCAGAAACCCTCCCGTAATCACATCACAGACTATGACACCTTTTGCCTGTGACTGTTTCAACAGGGGGTTAAAATTATTCGCATTCTTTTGTAGCAAACCGCCAATACCGGCAAAATGCGGCTCATTCTGGCGTATCAGGTTCTCGATGATAATTTTTACAAATCCTGCCGGTGTGATAAATCCGATATTATCGGCATCGAGCATCACCGCGGTATTGAGCCCGACCACCTTGCCATCCCGACTCACACTCGGACCACCGGAATTACCCGGATTGATCGCCGCATCGGTCACGTATCTTTCGGTGGAGTATTCCGTACCAGAAATAAAATTGGTGATCTCGCCGCCAGAGATGTTCGGCTCAACCATTCCCATCGGATAGCCGATGGCCTTGATTTCTTCTCCGCGTGACGGGCTTGGTCCTTCCCTTAACTCCAGATATTCTATTGGCTTGATCGCCAGTTTTATAAATCGCTCCAGTTCACTGTCCAGCAGTCTGATCAGGGCAACATCCGGATCCAGCTGTTTCACCAGGCCAACAATCTGAGCTTCAAATCTTTCCTCGCTGGTTAGCATCGAACGCACTTCAATTTTGTATGCATTTCTGACCACATGCGCATTCGTGACGATGTAGCCCTGCAGATTTTTATAATTTACAAAAAAACCCGAGCCAGACCATCTGCCTGGAATCCTGATGGCCGGATTTAACACTGACTGAATATCTTCTTCGATATAGCCCTCTACCCGAATTTGTACCACACCACTCATCATCTGACGTGCAGCCTGCGACAGTTCTTTTTTTATTTTTGACATGTGTACTTTATATCCTCTTACTATTCCTGAACCGCTACTGACGGCATCTTTTTAGAACCGCTCTGAACTATTCATCCGTGAATTCTCAGCGCACTGAATTCGAAAAATGTGATTGTCAAGTTCCTCACAAAATCAATATCTTGCAGGCAACAATTTTGGCGGCACATCCATGTTTCGCAGGAACCTCTGAATTGATCAGAGGTTCCTTAGCTAAATCGCATCTGGCGAACGATTGCATGCTTTGTTAGCATTAACCGTATACAGCAGGGAAGCAATATAACACCATAATAACGAAGCTTTTCTGGCTAAAGGCATTTAGATGGAGATGAGATGATGTTACCTATAGTTAGTTTCAGCCGCTATTTTTTTATGCTGCTATTGCTTACGTTTTCGGTGCTGGCCGATAGTTCTACAGCCGATGAAATAGTCTGGTATGAAAAAGGTGCTGACGGCCAGCCCCTCATCCATCTGTATTTTTTCTGGTCTAAAAAATGTCCACATTGTCTGGCGGCCCAGCCCGACATGCTCGAGCTGGAGCAGACTCTCCCCTGGCTACGATTACACTCTTTTGAATTAATCGATCACCCTCAGCATGTCGATACCTTTATCTCCATGGCTGCCAGCTTCGGTAACGATGCGCGCAGTGTGCCGAGCTTTATGTTCTGTGGAAACATAGTTAGCGGCTACGATAATAAAAGCTCCAGCGGACAATGGTTAAACAAATTTCTACAGGCCTGTTATCAATTTGCCAGGTACAACAACCCAGACAACAACACGTCATTTGTGTGGCAACAGAATAATGTTGAAACATTAAAGGTTCCATTGTTAGGAACGATTTCGAGTGATGAGTATTCATTACCCGTTCTCACGCTATTGATTGCCGGTATGGACGCCTTTAACCCCTGTGCCTTTTTTGTTTTGCTGTTCCTGCTGAGTATGATGGTGCACAGTCGTAGTCGCCTCAGGATAGCGCTGATCGGTGGTATCTTTGTATTTTTTTCCGGGCTGATTTATTTTCTATTTATGTCCGCCTGGTTAAATCTTTTCCTCTATCTGGGAGAGTTACGCATCTTTACCTATATCGCGGGCGTAGTCGCACTGCTGATAGCAGCGATTAATATCAAGGATTTTTTCTACTTTAAAAAAGGATTTTCCTTATCCATATCCGCCACAGATAAACCCAGGCTACTGGATCGTATACGATTTATGTTACGCCTTGATTCTCTGTTTACGGTGATTATTGCCAGTATCGTGCTGGCTGTCGTTGCTAACAGTTATGAATTATTATGTACCGCGGGATTTCCGATGGTATATACGCGAATATTGACCTTAAATGCGTTATCGACACAGAGCTATTATTTATATCTGCTGCTGTATAACCTGACGTATATTATTCCACTACTGGCTATCGTGATACTCTTTACCATCCGGCTGGGCTCCAGAAAACTGTCCGAACGGGAAGGCCAGATGCTAAAATTAATTTCCGGAAATATGATGTTAATGCTGGGTCTGTTGCTGCTATTCGCTCCCCAGCTACTCAATAATTTACTGTTTGCACTGCTTCTTATATTGACTGCATTAGCGTTAAGCTGGGGAATGATGAGGCTGGGCAATACCCCTGTTAGCCCTCAAAACCCACCTAAAAAAGAAAAATAAACTTGAGTAGATACTGGCCAAACTCCCATACATGATTAAATATCGGAACCCCCATAATCGCCAGTGCGATGACAGACAGTAACACCCAGTTCCCGTAGCGCTGATTATAATACATATAATTCATTGCCAGCCTGCGCGGCAGGAAAAAGGGCAGGATGTAATGTCCGTCGAGTGGGCCGATCGGTATCATATTAAACACCATCAATAGCATATTGATGCTGGCGAGGAAGATAAAAAAACTATTCGCGGTTGTGCCCTGAAACAGTTCCCAACCAAAATATAAGCCTAATCCGTAGAGGTTGATCGTTATAAATGCGACCACCAGATTCATAAAGGGGCCCGCCGCGGCCACAAAAAGAATACCCCAGCGAGAGCTGTAATTCCTCGGATCGGTGGGTACCGGTTTGGCGAATCCGAAGCCGATCAGAATCACCATCAACAGTCCAATCGGATCGATGTGCGCTATCGGGTTGAGGGTTAGCCGGCCCTGTTGCTCGGCCGTTCTATCGCCGAATTGTCTGGCCATGTAACCATGCCCATATTCATGAAAAGTTAACGACAGTACCAGACAAAAAAGGATCAGGATGAAGAGCACTACCTGCCCCTGGAACAACAATTGAATCATAAAACCTGTGCTACTAACGAAGTGTCAGTCGATTATGGTGAAGTCTGCTGTAGATAACAACACCAGCAAGCGATCAAAAGCCTTATTTGGGGTGATATCAATCTTCATCAAGCTCGATCTTGAGCTGTACCATACCGAGTGATTCCATCACCTGATACACCTGTTCATCTGCCACCAGACAGGACTCCATAATCTGATCCTGATCGAGCCCGGTCTGCTGCCAGTCCGGGATATCGTCCAGCGCAAACTCCAGTTCTTCCACTGCCAGCGGTGCCAGTAGAAAACTAATCCGGTTAGCCAGGTACACCAGTCGGGTTTCTTCCTCGAAACTACTCGCTTTGGAAGGGTCGGAATAATGCCCTGCTATCTGTACCAGGATATCCGGCAAGCCCCACATTTTGATGAACGCTGCACCCACGTCACAGTGGGTAAAACCGAGGATACACTGCTCTGCCTGCAGCACATTTTCTTCCGTGCTTTCTACCAAAAGCTGAATCTCCATCGACTGCTCGGGTAACTTTTGCACCAGTATCAGGCGCCCGATCTGATGCAATAAACCAGCGGTGAATAACACCTCCGAATGTTGTTCCAGATGACTCTGCTTACCCAGCAGTCGGGAAAGAATCGCGGTTTTCACACTCTGGTACCAGTAATCCTCCATAAAAAACACCTTGTTTTTCATGTTGCCAAAAATTCCACCCAACACAGCTCCGATCAGGATCTGTCGGATTCGATCCCGTCCGAGTATCGATATTGCCTGACTGATACTGGCGATTTCATGCGGAAAACCATAGAAAGCACTGTTCACCATTTTCAGAATGCGCGAAGACAGAGAGGGATCGGTTTCAACCACCCGGCCAATTTGTGGAGCCGAAGAGTCTTCATCGTCGAGCAACTCTGACACACGTATGAAAATTTCTGGTAAGGAAGATAATTCGCTATCCTGTTGTAGTAAAGATTGCAGGGTTATAGGCTGTTGCATGAAATTTTTCCTGGCTGTACGTGCTGTCTACTCTGTTATATTCAGAGTATTACGGTTAAAAATACGGAACTACATGGGTGTAAGCTTTTATAGACTATTATGGCCGTAGATTTGGTCCCATGTGCAGAATATACACTTTAAATGACGCTATAAGACTCATTTTTTAACTGTTACAATCGGCCGAACTACTATAGCCGATAGCCTCAAGATTCCGTATGCAACTGACCGAGCAACAGTTTTATCTTCTACTGGCTATAGTTCCTGCACTCATCAGCGGTATTCTGATTTACACTCTTACGGTTTCTTTACGCAATCGAATTATTACTGCGCTACGTGAGGAACTGCTGCAACAGCAGCAACTGACCGCTAACCTGAATATCAACCTGCATCAGGCTGAAACCCGACTGGCTGTTAAAAACCAGAATATTCTCCATCTACAGTCACAGTCGCAGGAATTAAAACAACAGTTTACTGATTTACAGCTGAACCGCGAAAAAATAATTCAGCAATACCATCTTGCTCAAACCAGCATTAAAGCCCTGCAGGTCGAGCAACAAAAGGAGCGACAGCACAGCGACGAAAAACTGCAACAGCTGGAACACAACCGCGAAGCCATAAAAAAAGACTTCGAGTTACTTGCTCAACAGGTTTTAAAATCAACCCAGCAAGAGTTTTCCAAAGAAAGTCGTGTTGGACTCGATCTATTTTTACAACCTTTCCGCCAGCAGATTAGCGATTTTAAGGACAAGGTCGAGACCATCCATACGCAAGATCTGAAACAGCGGGAAGCGTTAAAAACTGAGCTCAAGCATCTGCAGGAATTAAACCGGCAGATGACAGATGAGGCTCATCAGTTAAGTAGCGCGTTAAAAGATCAGAAAAAAACTCAGGGCAACTGGGGTGAGCTGATACTGGAAAATGTACTCGATAGATCCGGCTTACAGGCTGGGAAAGATTATAAACGTGAACTTAGCTATTCCACCGAGGATGGAAAAAGACGACCGGATGTGGTGGTCTTTCTGCCCGAAAACAAACATCTGATTATCGATGCAAAAGTCTCTCTGAATGCCTACGTACGTTTTGTGAATGCTGAAAACGATACGGATAGAAATGTCGCACTGAAAGAGCACATCGTGGCGATCAGTAATCGCATTAAAGAATTATCGAACAAAAGTTATTTTGATTTACCGGGCGTTAACTCACCCGAAATGGTTTTTATGTTCATCCCGATTGAGTCGGCTTTCGTGGAAGCGGTTAAAGCCGATGAATCTCTGTTTCAACAGGCGATTGAGCAGCAGGTGCTGGTTACCACCCCGACCACCTTACTCACCAGCCTGAATATCGTGCGTCAGCTGTGGCGCTTTGAAGATCAGAACCGGTACGCGGCAAAACTGGCTGAACAGGCGAGTAAGGTGTATAACCAGTTGCGCCTGTTTCTGGAAAATATGGAGCTGCTCGGCGTCCAGCTGGATAAGTCCAGAGAAACCTACGATAGCGCTATGCGTCAGTTTGTTTCCGGAAAGGGCAATTTAATAAAACGGGTGGAAGACTTTCAAAACCTGGGCGTTTCGGTGAAGAAAGAATTACCTAAAGATTTGCTCGATAAAGCACGACTGGAACTCGACCTGATTGAGTTTCATCAGGCAAAAGAGGTCGATTAATCCTTCGACTTTTGCGCGCGCTGTTCAGCAGCGAGCATTTTTTTGTAGAGCCAGATCAGCTTCCAGCCAATCAGTGAAAAAAAAATGATGCTCGAACCAATAATAATGAGTAGCAGCTGGGTATCCATTGATTAGCCTTTCTGTTTCATCGCATTCTGTGCGTCGGTAGAGAACTCAAAAGAGTCATAGTAGAGTCGATGG
This sequence comes from Gammaproteobacteria bacterium, assembly GCA_014382695.1. Lineage (GTDB taxonomy): Bacteria > Pseudomonadota > Gammaproteobacteria > JACNJF01. Next base: position 25,431 of record JACNJF010000189.1, read on the forward strand.
TCATCGAGCCCGGCCGCTATAAATTCTTCCTTACACGACTGTATCATCTGGGGTGGGCCCGCCATGTAGACGGAAAGCGTCGATAAATTTGGATATTCTTCTATAACAGCCTGATGTACATAACCGGTTTTGCCTTCCCATTGATCGTTTACTTCGGGCTCTGATAATACCGCTGTGTACTGTAAGCCATACTGATCGGTCCATTGTTTGACCAGGTCCTGCAGATACAGGTCTTTTCTGGCTTTCAGACCCCAGAACAAATGAATTGGATGGGCTGGTTTGTGCTGCAGTATTTCTTCCAGTATTCCTTTAATCGGGGCAAACCCGGTTCCACCCGCGACCAGCAAAATAGGGTTTTCATCCTGTTGATAATAAAAGCTGCCATGTGGCCCTTCGATCTGTAGAACAGCACCAACCTGCATATTGTTGAATACAAAGTCGGTGAATACACCACCCACTGCATGACGAATCTGGAGTTCCAGTTCATTCCGCTCATTCGGCGCATTGGCAATCGAAAACGCTCTTTTTTTGCCATCTTTTAAAACAAAATTTATCCATTGACCCGCTTTAAAATTTAGCGGCTCAATCGCTGGTAACTGGAGAACCATCTGGATCACATCTTCCGATAGATGATCCACCTGTTTAACTCGAGCTGGCAATTTTTTAATCTGAATCGGTTTGTCCTGAAGTACTACTTTTACCAGTATAGAAATATCGCTGACCGGCGTTGCCTTACAAAACAGTGCATCACCATCGCGTACTTCTTCGTTACTGATTCCATCGGGCTGTCCATCCGGATAAGTAATTTCTCCGGAAATAATCTGGCCCTTACAGGAACTACAGTAACCGTTTCTACAGCCGTGTGAAAGTGCCACTCCCTGTTTAAGGGCCGCATCCAGCACTGTTTCACCGACTTCACAGGTAAACTGCAGGTTTTCATTCACCAGGTTGATTAAAAAAGACATGTAGAGGGTGGCCTGTTTTTCAGTAGGGCTGGCAGTCTAAGTGTTTTTATTCGAAATATAAAGATGTGGGCGAAACCAGACGGATTGCTTTAGACCCGTTTTTATTCTGCGTGTAAACGTTGTTTTACAGACGACTACTTATTTACGTCTGATTGGCTGGCTGCGCCGGCTCTCTAGCCAGCTGATTATCGGGCCCCATTGCTCCAGATCTCTGGAGATCATATAACTCGGTAACTCAAAAATTCCCAAACCTCTTTCAGCCGAGTGATTGTAGTTCTGGGTTTCACGTAACACGCTGATAAAGGGCGCCTTTCTGACCTTTTTTAGATAGTCTTCCAGCAGGTGATAGATATTGGTATTTTCCTTACAGCGATTGGCCACCAGGGCAACTCGTGTTTCCTTTCTACTTATTTTATTGTTGCTTAACACTTCCTGGATGAAACCAGTGGCTGCGCGCATGTCGATCGGGGAGGGCAGCACCGGAATAATGATACTTTCTGCTTTTCTGATTAGCGCGGCCAGTTCTTTACCGCGAACCGCTGCTGGGGTGTCGTAAATAACATAATCGATATTGCGCGGCAGGCGGACAGCGCCACTACTGCCATCGATGGATAAAATAGGCGGTTTGCCAACCGGTCTTTGTTTTAACCAGTCCAGACTCGAGTGCTGAGGATCAAAGTCAACCAGCATCACCCGGTAGCCACAGCTAGCATAATAACTGGCCAGATTTATCGAAAGGGTGCTTTTGCCGGATCCGCCTTTTGCATTCAAAACCATGATTGAGCGCATTATAAACCTCTGAATTTTATTTTTTAATCAGTTGAGGATCTTCTTCTGTTTCTACGATAGTCATTCCACCATTTTTATTCAAGCTTTTAGACCGTTGATTTATTTGAAAAAATCCCGAGCTCATCCCATAGTGCATCTACTTTCTGTTTGACTTTAGTATCCATTTCAATCGGAACCCCCCATTCCCGTGTAGTTTCAGCGGGTAGCTTGTTGGTTGCATCCAGACCCATTTTTGAGCCCAGTCCGGATACCGGGGAAGCGAAATCGAGATAGTCGATCGGTGTATTTTCAATCAGGGTGATATCACGTGCGGGGTCGACCCGGGTCGATATGGCCCAGATCACATCCTGCCAGCTGCGGGTATTCACGTCTTCATCCACGACGATGACAAACTTTGTATACATGAACTGACGTAAAAAAGACCATACCCCCATCATCACGCGCTTCGCATGTCCTGGATACTGTTTGCGGATGCTGACGATGGCGACCCTGTAGGAGCAACCTTCCGGGGGCAGATAGAAGTCAATTATCTCCGGAAACTGTTTCTGTAATATCGGTATAAAAACTTCATTCAGGGCAAGTCCGAGGATAGCGGGTTCATCCGGTGGACGACCGGTATAGGTACTGTGATAGATCGGGTCTTTGCGCATCGTCATCGCTTCGATGGTAAAAACCGGAAACTTATCGACTTCATTATAATAGCCGGTGTGATCTCCAAACGGGCCTTCATCGGCCAGCTCTCCCGGATGCAGGAAACCTTCCAAAATAATTTCGGCTCGCGCCGGTATCTGCAGATCGGATAACAGGGATTTTGCCAGCTCGGTTTTACTGCCACGTAATAATCCGGCAAACGCATATTCAGACAGACCATCCGGTATCGGTGTTACCGCGGCCAGTATGGTGGCTGGATCACAACCCAGCGTGACCGTGACTGGAAAAGGTTTATCGGGGTGTTGCTGTTGCCATTCCTTAAAATCCAGCGCTCCGCCACGATGTGAAAGCCAGCGCATGATGACTTTATTTTTAGCGATCACCTGTTGCCGGTAGATGCCCATATTCTGGCGCTCCTTATTCGGCCCTCTGGTGGTGACCAGACCCCAGGTAATTAAGGGGCCGGCATCTCCGGGCCAGCAGGTTTGAATCGGCAGGATGGACAGATCTACCTCGTCGCCACGCATGATGATCTGCTGGCAGAGGGGTTTGCTGACCACTTTGGGAGACATATCGAGGATTTTTCGATAGATCGGCAGCGTCTTTAACGCATCCTTAAACCCTTTGGGTGGTTCTGGCTCCTTTAAAAAGGCCAGCAGTTTTCCGACATCTCTAAGTGAAGCACTTTGCTCTTCACCGAGTGCCCTGGCGACTCTGTTTTCGGTACCGAACAGATTCGCCAGCAGCGGTATGTTACTGTTTCCCGCCTGTTCAAACAGCAGGGCAGGACCGCCTGCACGCAGGGTTCTATCCGAAATTTCTGTAATTTCCAGATAGGGATCAATATTCTGCTTTATACGTATCAGCTCACCGTCTTTTTCCAGTTCTTCAATAAAATCTCTTAAATCACGGTATTGCATAGGGTTCTGTTCCGGAATTTATTGTTTTAATTACCAGACTTTGATGCCCTGAAATCGACGTCGGATCTGTGCTTCTATAATTTTTTTACCCAACAGAAAACCCACTAAGACTAGCAACAGTATTCCAGCTAACCCGGCATACCAGTAATGTTGTGCTAGCGGTAAAATATCCCTCCAGCTTATCTGTTCGGGATCTTTTGTAATTACGTCCAGCTGCTGCTGTAATTCACTGTTACTGATGGTGAATTTTTCCAGCTCTGTTTTGAGTAGTGCCAGCTCCTGTAAAGTGGATTCGCTATCCTGATTCATTTTTTCGATCGTGTTTTCATAATCTTCAACGATCTTTTGCGTATCCGCATATTTCTCCAGTTGACTAACCAGGATTTCATTTTTTTTCTGTTCTTCTATCAACAGGAAACTATCAGTTGGGGTGGATACCAGAAAGCCGTTTTTTACCCAGCCGGTTTCTCCCTCGACCGTTCTAACTTTGGAATAAGGACCTGTTTTATCCAGAACATAAAGCACGTCACCAGATACCAGTAATCTTAAAATCCCGCTATTACCATCCGCTCTTTTATACAGTGACAGGCGTAACTTGTCAGTGACATACTGGGTTTCCTTGATATCTGATTCTATATCATTCTTTTTACTATCCTGCTGACACCAGGCTGTAAAACTTGATGTCATCAGTGCTAAAAATAAAACCCCTGCTATTTTTTTCATTGCTGTAACCTGTCTATAGATCGAACTTATTTTTTATTTCTTCAGATTTAAACCGTAATACCATTATGTCTTAATAAGGCTTCGATATCGGGTTCTCTTCCCATAAAGCACTCAAACGATTCTTTAGCCAGACGTGATCCTCCCTGCTGTAATACACAGTTGAGGAACCTGTTTCCGGTTTGCTGATTGAATATGCCTTCTTCTTCGAAGGCTGAAAAGGCATCCGCAGACAATACTTCGGCCCATTTGTAGCTATAGTATCCAGCTCCATATCCACCCGCAAATATATGTGTAAAACTATTTTGAAACCTGTTAAACGCTGGTGGCATAATTACCGCTACTTTTTTTCTGATCTGATCAAGAATCTGTTGTACCTGTTCTGCTGAATTTATATCCGTTTTTTTATGTATTTCCATATCAAATAGAGAAAACTCGATCTGTCTTAACATTTGCATGCCACTCTGAAAGTTTTTCGCCTTAATCATTTTTTGATACAGTTGCTGAGGTAAGGACTCAGAGGTTTTGTAATGTTGCGCAAATAAGTCCAGCGCTTCTTTTTCCCAGCAGTAATTCTCCATAAACTGGCTCGGCAGTTCGACGGCATCCCATTCAACGCCACTGATACCGGATACTTCCGGTACATCCACCTTGGTTAGCATGTGGTGTAATCCATGTCCAAATTCGTGAAACAGGGTGATCACTTCGTTATGCGTAAACAATGCAGGTTCGTCACCCACGGGTGGCGTTAGATTACAGGTCAGGTATGCAACCGGGTGCTGAGTATTTCCATTAATCCTGTATCGGTTGACACAGACATCCATCCAGGCACCGCCTCTTTTCCCATTTCTGGTGTATAGATCAAGATAAAACTTGCCGCAAAGCTCTCCTTCAGCATCATGAATCTGAAAGAACTTTACATCATCATTCCAAAGTTCTATGCCATCTTTATGCGGTGTGATTTTTATCTGATAAAGTTTTTCTACAATCTTGAATAGACCCTGAACCACTCTTTTTTCTGAAAAATAGGGTTTCAGTTCCTGTTCTGAAATCTGATATTTCTGCTGCTTTAATTTTTCACTGAAATAGCCTATATCCCATGCTGCTAAATCCTCTTTAAGACCTTCTTCTAAGGCAAACTGGCGCAGTTGCAGTACATCCTGTTCTGCCGCCGTATGGGCTTTTTTAGCTAGTTCGGTTAAAAAATCGATCACTTCATCATAACTTTCTGCCATCTTGGTTTGCAGCGACAAATCTGCGTAATGTTCAAATCCTAACAAGCGAGCTTTCTGTTGTCTTAGCTGAAGTATTTCGACCAGTACTGGTGCGTTATCCCATTTGATATCGGTGATCCCGTGATTGGACGCACGTGTACTGAAAGCCTGATAAATCTCTTTACGTAAAGCTCTATCATCTGCATAGGTGATCACCGCAATATAGCAGGGCATATCCAGAGTCAAACTGTAACCGGTTAGTGACTTCTGGTGTGCGGTTTGCTCCAGCATCGCCAGGGCATATTCCGGTAACCCGGCAAGCCTTGATTTATCGGATATATTCAGATGCCAGGATTGCGTCGAGTCCAGCACATTATTTTCAAACTTCGTTTTTAATTCTGACAGTCTTTTTTGAATAGCCTGAAACGTCTGTTTATCCTGCTCCGATAAATCCACCCCGCCAAGCCTGAAATATAACAGCGCATCTTTGAGTGTTTTTTTCTGTGCAGCATTCAGGCTGGCAAAACTTTTATCATCTACCAGTCTCTGGTAAATATTAAACAGCTTCTGGTTCTGTCCGAACTCGGTTGAATAATCGCTCAGCAGTTGCTGGCAATCGGTATATACCTCGCGTAACTCATCACTGCTTTTTACCGAGTTTAAATGTCGCACCGGTGACCAGGCCTTACTTAACCGGTCATCCATCAATTCCAGAGGTTCGATAAAGCTCTCCCAATTGCTGTTCTGCAATACTTCCAACTCCGCAATCTGTTTTCTGTTTTCACTCAGTAATATTTCTATTGCTGGTTTAATCAACGCTGGTTTTATTTTGTTAAATTGCGGTAATGGGCTATTTTCTAATAATGGATTATTCAAGATTATCTTCTCTTCTTAATATGCATCGATTGCAGTCAGTAAAATAACAAGTAGAAACAAAAATAACATGAAATACAGTGCTATATACCTTTGCTTTCTAAGTATTAATACAGATTCAGGTAAACTGGAAATCAGGAATGGCTGATTTTTCTCGTTCGGGTTTTGCAGGGTATGAAGAAATGTTTCCTGTTGCTGGTGTCGAATATTAGTGATCGCCTGTTTTCGTATCAAGGTCCATTCTGCGCGCTGGATTTTACCATTTTTGTCCCGATCAAACTGCCTTAAATATTTCTCTGGATTCTTTTTCCAACGTTGGAGCAGGGCATTGACCCTGTCATTTAAACTATCCGGAGTAGTATTTTTTTCTATCGACTTAAATAGTCCCATTACAAGCAGTGGTTCAGCAACGGTTATTAATCTTTCGGTAAACCGATAACTGCCAAATCCGATCAAATGAGCAGTCCATCCTGTACTATTTTGGGCTGTATTGAAGCGGTTACTATTCGCATACCATACTCTTTCGATGGATGGGATAACATGTGCACCATCAGGAATAATAATGCATTCTCCGCTATCATCGACCAGCCTGAACAACTCATCTGAAATCTGATTGCTTTCCTCCATCCAGTAATTGTGTTTTTGCCCGCTGTTGCGTTTTTCCAGAATGCATTGATACCACAGACAGCGACGTTGACTAAATGGTGAGCTTATTAAAGACCCTTCCATCAGCTCACCCAGGCCTGTTAGTTCGACATAACCCTGGGCCGCAGAAGCAATTTTTGAAGTAGCGGTATCACTGATAAAACGATACTGGTGATAAGTTTTATAGCTTTTATACAGCAGGTAACAAATAAAGATTGCTAGTAACGTGACCTGAACATGAAACTCTGCCGAGCTTAATCCTTTTACATATTGAGTCATCCACGCAGTCACTAATTTTTGTATGGCTGTAGAAACTGTTTATTCAAATAGATTCTTCAGGTTCACATCTTTTATTTCTTCCAGACTGAACTCCAGTAAATCACGTGCTGTAAAATTTAATAAGCGCGCCAGAATAATATCGGGGAACTGCTCGATACGCGTATTATTAATATTCACTGACTCATTATAAAACTCTCGACGATCGGCAATCGATGATTCAAGAGAGCTGATACGGGTCTGTAAATGCTGAAAGTTATCATTTGCCTTCAGCTCTGGATATGCTTCTGCCACAGCAAACAGGTTTCCGAGTCCCATACGCAACATACCTTCAGCAGCCCCCAGACTTTCCATATCCTGAGATTGCCTGGCAGCTGATACTCGATTTCGGGCCTGCATAACTTTTTCCAGAGTATCCGCTTCAAACTTCATATACTGCTTACAGGTTTCAACCAGTTTAGGAATTTCATCATGACGTTGCTTCAGCAGAACATCAATATTTGACCAGGCTTTGGCTACATTGTGCTTGATTCTGACCAGATGGTTATAGATATTGATCAGATAGAAAACAACGACCCCTAAAATCACCCAGAATATAATTGAACCTGTCTCCATCGACTAAACATCCAGATTGTTTACATTTAAAGCATTTTTCTCTATAAATTCTCTTCTGGGCTCCACATTATCACCCATCAGGGTGGTGAAGACTTCATCGGCTGCGATTGCATCTTCGATTCTAACTCTCAACAATCTTCTATTTTCTGCATCCATCGTTGTTTCCCATAGCTGATCTGGATTCATTTCACCAAGACCTTTATAGCGCTGTATATTCTGTCCCTTTTTTGCTTCTAACATCAGCCATTCATAGACTTCACTAAACTTTCTGACCTTTTGCTGTTTATCACCACGGCTGATATAGGAGTTTTCGCTAAACAGATCCGTTACCTTATCAACAAATTTCTTGATCTGTTCATAATCCGGACTATTAAAAAAATCTATTAAAACTGCATATTCATTTGTAATTCCATATACTTTTCTTTTGATAATAATCTCTTTTTTATCTTTTTCCTGCTGCCTACTTGTCACCTTAAAGTTAACTGCCGTTGCAGCTGCATCGTTTAAACGTTGTTCGAGTGCCGCTAACCAGGGTAGAAACGATGTTTCATTTTCCAGATCCGACTCATGTACTGCCGGCAGGTTGAGTAACTGATCTAAAAATTCGACCGGTATGGTTTGTTTTAAACGGGAAAATATAGCAATCAAACTCATGTACTGACGTGCGAGGTTTTCCAGTGCTAAATCTGATAAAGCAGGGGTATTTTCATTAACATGAAATCGTGCGCCTTCTATAGCCAGCTGTAATAGATAATTATTTAATTCTTTATCATCTTTAACATAACGCTCCTGCTTACCTTTTTTTACCTTATATAAAGGAGGTTGCGCGATATAGACATGACCTCTTTCAATCAAAGACGGCATTTGTCTATAAAAAAAGGTTAACAGTAATGTACGGATATGAGAGCCGTCCACATCAGCATCCGTCATGATAATGATGTGATGATAGCGCAATTTATCAATATTAAACTCATCTCGACCTATACCGGTTCCCAAGGCTGTAATCAACGTACCAACCTCTGCTGAACCGAGCATTTTATCGAAACGGGCTTTTTCAACATTTAAAATTTTGCCTTTCAATGGCAGTATAGCCTGAGTTTTTCGATTTCTTCCCTGCTTTGCCGATCCACCTGCTGAGTCACCTTCCACTAGATATATTTCAGATAGGGCAGGGTCTTTTTCCTGGCAGTCGGCCAACTTACCTGGTAAACCTGCAATATCCAGCGCGCCTTTTCTACGTGTCATTTCACGTGCTTTTCTTGCCGCTTCCCTGGCACGAGCCGCATCAACAATTTTCATCATTATCACTTTGGCTTCAGTTGGATTTTCTTCCAGGTAATCTTTCAGCGCATCGGATATGACAGATTCAACCAGCGATTTCACTTCTGAAGAAACCAGTTTATCTTTAGTTTGTGAGGAAAATTTTGGATCAGGGATTTTAACCGACAGAACCGCAGTTAAGCCTTCTCTTGCATCGTCGCCACTGGTTGCAGCCTTGTTTTTAACATTCAGGTTGCTTTCCATATATTGATTTAAGGTTCTGGTTAAAGCAGACCTAAAACCAGACAGATGGGTTCCACCATCTTTCTGAGGAATATTATTTGTGAAACAAAAAATATTTTCCTGATAAGAGTCATTCCATTGCATGGAAACTTCAACACCCATCCCATCCCGTTCTGTGGATATATTGATTACTTTATTATGGATAGGCGTTTTATTTTTATTAAGGTGTTCAACAAAGGCTCTTATTCCACCTTCATATTCAAACACATCCTCCTTATTTGAACGTTCATCCTTTAGGTGAATACGGACTCCGGAGTTTAAGAAAGAAAGCTCACGTAATCTTTTCGCTAAAATATCATAATGAAACTCCAGGTCGGTAAATGTTTCTGAACTGGGTTTAAAACGTATTTCTGTTCCAGTCCTATCAGAGTCTTTGACCGCTACTAGTGGCCCCTGAGGCACCCCATGTACGTATTCCTGAAAATGCATCTTTCCATTACGGTAGATGGTTAATTTAACATTTTCTGAGAGCGCATTGACAACCGAAATACCCACTCCATGTAAACCGCCAGAAACCTTATAGGAGTTATCATCGAATTTACCACCTGCATGTAAAACCGTCATAATAACCTCTGCAGCAGATCTACCTTCTTCAGGATGTATATCAACTGGAATACCACGCCCATCATCCTTAACTGAAACCGAGTTATCTGTGTGAATAATAACTTTTACTTCTTTACAGTGACCAGCTAACGCTTCATCGATAGAGTTGTCTACTGCCTCAAAAACCAGATGATGAAGTCCGGATCCATCATCGGTATCTCCAATATACATACCGGGTCTTTTTCTTACTGCATCTAATCCTTTTAATACTTTAATACTTGATGAATCGTAATTTGACATAGGGTTCTCTAACTGTTTTTTACCGGCCTAATAATACCATGTTCCACGTGAAACATTTTATAATCTTGGTTATGACTGAATAGCTCAAACGAAGGCTTTATTAATGAGATAAACACTTGTAAAGTGTGCTCTGATATTTTTTTAAGAATGGATTCTACGGTGTTCACATCAAGTTCTGATTCCAGGTCATCTATAAGTAATATAACCTTTTTGTTTGAAAACTGACTGATGAATATTATCTGTGAAAGAATCATAAAAACGGAAAGTTTTTTTATCTGCCCTCTCGATAAAACTTGTTGAACCAAAAAGTCTTGAGCTGTTATGACTAGATCGTCACGATGGATACCAAAACGGGTGAATCCATATCTAATATCTTTATCTCTATTTAAAGACAGTACATCTTTAAATAATTGTTTTTGATCCCAACCAGGCCTATAAGAAATATCAATTTCTAGTTCGTTCAATACATCATTGAAATTAAAAAACAAACATTGTTTGAATGATTCACAGAAATCCAATCTAAGATTGTAAATCTCATAATTTAGTAAACTTAAATGATTGTCCCAATAATCTAGTTGTTGCAAATTTTTTTTTTGCTTCAGTAAAGCGTTTCGTTGTTTAAGTGCGTGATTATAATCTGTCCATAATTGATGGTATCTATGTTCCACGTGAAACAAACACCAGTCAAGAAATTCCCTTTTGTCAGCAGGAGAGCCTATAATAAGGTTTAAAGAGGAAGCATTGATAATGCGTACTGGAGATTTTTCAGCAAGAGTTGAAACTCTGTTTATAGATTCAGCATTGATTCGTATGGTAGTCTTGTTAAGTGTTCTAGAAATACCAACCTTGTAATTTTTGAAGTGAGAGAATAACAAGAAGCTGGAAGCTTTATGCAGGATACATTGAGAGAGATTTGAAGATTTAAAAGTTTGACCCTGACACAGGATATATAATGCTTCAAGAAAACTTGTTTTACCTGAAGCATTCGAACCATACAATATATTTAACTTAGGATGTAAGTCTATGGTTGTAGATTTAAGGTTTCTAAAATTATTTAGACTAATCTGCCTTATCGACATAATTATAAATTTAGAAAAACCTACAAGCGCATTGGCATAACAACATAACGAAAGTTTTTAGTGTTTGTAGAAGTAATGATACAACTGCTATTCGCATCCTTTAAATTAATTTCAACCTCTTCAGAGTCTATTACGGAAAAAACATCCAACAGGTAAGTAACATTAAATCCTATCTCTATTGGAGTTTCATTATATTTTACCGTGAGTTCTTCTTCTGCTTCTTCCTGATCTGGATTGTTGGCCTGTATCGACAGGTTATTCTCGCTAAAGGTCATACGTATGCCTCTATATTTTTCATTCGATAGAATAGATATCCGCTGTAGCGATTGTTTTAATAATTCACGATTGACGGTCATAATCTTGTTTCCATCAATAGGAATGACGCGATTATAGTCTGGATATTTACCATCTATTAATTTGGATGTGAATGTCAGATCTGACGTCTCAATTCGAATATGATTCTGACTGATTGTTACCGATATATTTTCTTCTGAAACATTTAATAAACGGGCAAGCTCAAGAACTCCTTTGCGAGGCACAATGAATTGTTTGTCAATATTGATGATATTAATTTCATTGTACTCACTTAATGCCAACCTGTGGCCATCGGTAGCTACCAGGCGAATACCTTCCTTATTTAATTCAAATAACATCCCATTTAAATAATATCGAACATCTTGCTGAGCCATAGCAAATGCAGTTTTATCAATCAGAAGTTTTAAATCTTTTTGAGGGATATTAAATTTTGTTTGTGACTTTATCTCATCAACTCTGGGAAAATCTCTAGCAGGCAAGGTAGAAAGCATAAACCGACTACGGGCGGAATGAAGAGTTACCTTATGCTCTTCAAAGTTAAATTTTATATCACTAGCTTCAGGAAGGGCTTTACAGATATCGAGAAGCTTTCTTGCGGGGATAGTGGCTGAAAAATCTTCCTCTACCGAAACATCTAGCCTCGTAATCAGTTCAATCTCCTGATCTGTTGCTGTTAAAGTTAACTGTTTATTTTCTGATTGTATTAATACATTACCTAGAATAGCTAAGGTGTGTTTGCGTTCAACGGCGCCAATTACCTGCTGTAAAGGGACAAGAATTTTCTCTCTATTAATAATAATATTCATTATATATATTAACTGTTGTTGTTATTAGCTACTTATAAAATTGTTTATAAAACAATAATACCCTTAATTATCAAGCACTTATATAAAATAATCATCAATAATAACTGTCTGTATGCGGTCAGTAAGCTGTTGATAAGTACTGGATAAAAAAAGCCGGGAAAGTTATCCGATAGATATCCACAGGGTTCTAATCATGTTATTAAGTATACAAATTATTAAACTCAGTTACTAAGTGTACGAAATAGATTTTCAAAGTCTTCATTGATGAAATGGTCATCTTTACATAATTCGGCTACTTTTCGGCATGCATGCAAAACAGTGGTATGGTCACGACCACCGAAGGCATTACCAATTTCTGGCAGGCTGTGACGTGTCAGTTCTTTTGCAAGTGCCATAGCTATCTGCCGTGGACGTGTAATAGAGCGTGTCCTACGGCTGGATAAAAGATCTGAAATGGAGACCTTAAAGTAGTCGGCAACGGTCTTTTGAATATTTACGATCGTTATTTTTTTATCCTGAACGGCGAGTAATTCCTTCAAAGCGTCCCGTGTAAACTCCTGGGTGATCGGTTGCCCAGTAAAGTGAGCATGTGCGATCACTCGCTTTAATGCGCCTTCCAGCTCGCGAACGTTAGACTTAAATTTACTCGCGATAAAGAAAGCTACTTCTTCTGGGATATGTTGTTTGATGGACTCTGCTTTGCTCTGGAGAATGGCAACGCGAGTTTCAAGATCTGGCGGTTTGATATCAACCGCCAAACCCCAGCCAAGGCGTGAACGAATACGCTCTTCTAACCCTTCAATTTCTTTAGGGTAGCGATCACAGGTAATGATCATCTGGGCTTTTGACTCGTAAAGAGAATTAAATGTATGAAAAAACTCTTCCTGTGATCTATTTTTATCGGCCAGAAATTGTATATCGTCGATTAAAAGTGCATCTACATTACGATAAAAATTTTTAAACTCATTAATTTTACTGTGTTGTAATGCTCTGACCATGTCAGATACAAATCGCTCACAATTGACATAGACGATATTACTTTCCGGTCTGAGTTTCCGTATTTGATTACCAGCGGCCTGCATTAAATGCGTTTTTCCAAGACCGACCCCACCATAGATGTAAAGGGGGTTATAGTCTGATCCAGGGTTGTTACTCACCTGAATCGATGCCGCCCGTGCTAGTTGATTTGATTTACCTTCTACATAATTTTCGAAAGTTTGAGAAACATTCAACCCGGTCGGATAGTTAGACGTTTTTTTTCTGTTACTTGTTGGACTTTGTTCTGAGGTTTCGGCAGGGCCAGGACTCTGACTACCAATGCTAAGGCTAACACCTATAGTTTGACTATCATCCAGACGCTCAACAATTGCGATGATCTGCTTAAGAAAATTCTTTTTAACCCAGTCGAGTACGAAACGATTTGGTGCTAGAAGCTTTAAATTATCGTTTTCCAGCTCTACCTGAAGAGGTGAAATCCAGGTATTGAACTGTTGCTCGGTTAGTTCAGCTTCCAGTTGCAGAATGCACTGTTGCCATAGCTCAGTAGTCAAATTGAATTCCCAGAGTTAAAATGTGTTGCCAGCCAGAGCCAGGGTTTTATTAGTGGTGTTATCGACGATAACTTGAAGTTTTACGCGCAAGCGGTCATTATCATACTTATCCACAGGCTGTGCAAAGAAATTTAGCCGGGAATACTACTTTTAAGTGCCTATCGACAATAAATTCACCGTCTTTTATATATAAGTAAAAAATAATATTGACGTAAGCGGTTGTTACCAGTATCGTGTCGCGCCTTGCCGCTTTAGGGCAACTGATCAGTGTGAGAATTAAATATGAAACGTACATTTCAACCAAGTAATTTAAAACGTGCAAGAACACACGGATTCCGTGCGCGCATGCAAACCCGTGGTGGTCGTCTTGTTATTAAAGCAAGAAGAGCAAAAGGTCGGGCACGTTTAACCCATTAGACTTGTGGCATCCAGAGCTGGAGAATCTTTCTCCAGGTCAGCCAGGCTCACTCGAGCAATAGAGTTTAAGCAGGTTTTTGAGAATAATAAGCGGGTATCAGATGACTGCTTTACCCTGTTGGTAGGCAAACCAGCAGGTGATAACTGTCGTATAGGCTTTGCCGTTGCAAAAAAACAGATAAAACGTGCTGTAGACCGAAATCGCCTGAAACGCCTTATTAGGGAAAGCTTCCGGCTGCATCAAAATGAGTTGCCGAAAACAGACTTAGTAGTTATGGTTCGTTTCAGCATTCTACAATTAACCCGTCAGCAGATTTTTGAACGATTGAAAAAACATTGGCGCAAAGTCATTAAACAATGCGAAAACTTTTAATCCTGCCGATTCGTTTTTATCGATACGCGATCAGCCCTTTTTTACCAAGTCGTTGCCGTTATTTACCCACCTGTTCTGAGTATGCTATCGAAGCGATTGATCGCTTTGGTACTATAAAAGGTGGCTGGTTAGCGCTTAAAAGAATATTTTCATGCCATCCCTGGGGCAAAAGTGGTTACGATCCGGTTCCACCCAAACATTAAATTTATAATCTGCAGAAACTACTATGGATAATTCAAGACTTTTTCTTTATGCCGCTTTAGCTTTTGTAGGATTACTCATCTGGGAACAGTGGAAAGCAGATTACGGCCCAAAGCCTGAACCTGTTGCGGTTGAACAAAACAGATCCTTCGATGAGATTAAAACTCAACCGCGTCAGCTCGATAGTGATCTTCCGCAACTATCCAATATGTCGGAGTCTGCTACTGAACAGGATAATGCTGCGTCAGAAGGCGGCAAACTAATTCATGTTGAAACCGATGTTATAGAAGCAAAAATAGACACGCAGGGTGGAGTCATCAGGTCCATCAGACTGAAAAAATTTCCGGTCGATCTGGAGCACCCCAAAGAGTATCTGGAGTTGATTCATAGTCAGCAGGACTCTTTATACATCATTCAAAATGGACTTAGATCTTCCGCCAATCCCGCGCCTACCCATCATAGCCTGTTCTCTACAGCACAGGACAGTTACAAAATAGACTCCTCATCCGAAGTCCTGAGAGTGCCTTTCGTATGGAATGAGAATGGCATACAGGTGGTCAAAACCTACGAATTCAAGCGTGGGGATTATCTGATCAATCTGAATCAGCGCATAATTAATCAGTCAGATAGCCCGTGGACGGGCAGCCAGTATCGACAGATTCAACGGTCGCGCCCGTTGGAAACCAGCAAACTGCTATACACCTATACTGGATCGGTGGTGTATAACGAAGAAGTGAAATATGAAAAGGTCGACTTCGACGACATGGAAGATAAAGCCTTCCAGCTGCAGTCGAAAGGTGGCTGGACAGCAATGATCCAGCATTATTTTCTTTCCGCCTGGATAGCCAGGCCGGAAGAAACCAATCTACTGTATTCCATAGCCAATACCAAACGTTATCCCGCGACCTATACCATTGGTATGCGCTCTGATAACCAGCAGATTGCTGCTGGAGCGGAAGGGGAATTTAGCAGCCAGTTATTTGTTGGCCCAAAAATGGTTAAAAGGCTGGAAGAAATCACCCCGGGTCTGGAGTTAACGGTAGATTACGGCGCTTTAACCTTTCTTTCCAAACCACTGTACTGGTTACTGTCGTTCTTTAATGGACTGGTCGGTAACTGGGGTGTTGCGATTATATTACTGACCCTGCTGGTCAAGGCTCTATTCTATAAGCTGTCTGAGAAAAGTTACCGCTCGATGGCGCGCATGCGTAAGGTTGGTCCACGGCTGGCCGCTCTCAAGGAACGTTACGGTGACGATCGCCAGAAGTTGAATCAGGCGATGATGGAAATGTATAAAACCGAAAAGATTAATCCGATGGGTGGGTGCTTACCGATGCTGGTTCAAATGCCAGTATTTATCGCGCTGTACTGGGCGTTACTGGAAAGTGTTGAGTTAAGGCAGGCTCCTTTTATCTTCTGGATCAAGGATTTATCGGTGATGGATCCTTACTATATTCTACCGATTATCATGGGTATCAGTATGGTGATTCAGCAGAAACTGAGTCCAACACCCATGGCTGATCCGGTACAGGCCAAGATGATGATGGCACTGCCACTGGTGTT
>JACNJF010000189.1:42102-46494 GCA_014382695.1 Gammaproteobacteria bacterium
ACAAGCCCTGTCTATTGCGCAAAAGCTGACCGCATCAACATTGCAGGCAGGGCGTACCCAGTTCAGAAAATTTTTCGATGCCGAACAACAAACGGTTGATCATGGCATCGTGCTGTATTTTAAATCACCACGCTCTTTTACCGGAGAAGACGTGATCGAAATACAGGGCCATGGCGGCATCGTGTTACAGGATATGCTGCTCAGTCGGATCTGCGAACTGGGTGCACGACTCGCGCATGCCGGTGAATTCTCGGAACGGGCCTTCCATAACGACAAACTTGATCTGACCCAGGCAGAAGCCATCGCGGATCTGATCGAATCCGGCAGCCAGGCTGCTGCCAGAGCGGCCATGCGCTCCCTGCAGGGTGAGTTTTCGCGCCAGATCCATCTACTGGTCGAGCGGATTATTAACCTGCGAGCCTATGTTGAAGCTGCGCTCGATTTTGCCGAAGAAGAAATCGATTTTCTGGCAGAGTCGGATATCGAGCAGCAGCTACAGGCTATCATGGCGATCAATCAGCATATCCTGAGTGAAGCCGAAAAAGGCCGTGTACTGAAAGAAGGCATGACGCTTGCCATTGCCGGCCGGCCGAATGCCGGAAAGTCCAGTCTGCTTAATTATCTTGCGGGTTACGATGCCGCTATTGTGACCGATATCGAAGGCACGACGCGCGATGTTATTCGTGAACATATCGCCCTGAAAGGGGTTCCGGTCAAAATCATCGATACCGCCGGGCTCAGAGATTCGCTTGATCCGGTGGAACAGGAAGGCGTCCGACGTGCCTGGCATGAAATCGAAAAGGCCGATGTGGTAGTGTTACTGATCGATGCGGTAAAAGGTTTTTCAGCGGAAGAAGAGAAAATACAGCAACGTCTGGCGGGTGCTCATGTATTACCGCTGTATACCAAATCAGATCTGTTAAGTGAGGCCCAGAAAGCGGCGATTCAGGGCCATCTTATTTCGACCCTTAGCGGTGAAGGGATTAATGAAGTGATCGATCTACTCACCGAAAACTATGCCGATTACAATCAGAATCAGTCCACCTTCATCGCCCGAAAGCGACATGTTGAAGCGCTGCTGAGTTGTCTGAAGAACCTGAAAAATGCACAGGAGGTGTTTCAGCAAACCCAGTCCGGAGAACTGATGGCAGAAGATCTACGCCAGGCGCAACAGAATTTGAACAGCATTACCGGAGAGTTTAATACCGAAGATCTGCTCGGAAGAATATTCTCCAGTTTCTGTGTCGGTAAATAATACGGTTTAATACTACAGGCGCAGCATTCTTTCCTTTTCCTCTGCAGAAGGCTGAAAAGTGCGGCTGCGGTAATGATCAAAAATTGCATTCACCACCAGTTGAGGCTCGTCGATGATACTCACCAGTTCAAGATCCGATTCGCTAATCGTGCCTTCTTCAACCAGGGTATTCTTAAACCAGTCGATAAGGCCTGACCAGAACTTCGATTCCACCAGTATGATCGGAATCCTGCGCGATTTACCGGTCTGAATCAGGGTCATGATTTCGGCCATTTCATCCAGCGTACCAAACCCGCCTGGCAATACCACATAAGCCGCCGCGTATTTTACAAACATTACCTTACGGGTAAAAAAGTGACGGAAATTGAGTGAGATATCCTGGTAGGGATTGGACACCTGTTCATGCGGTAACAGGATATTCAGACCGATGCTTGCGGACTTGCCTGCACAGGCACCCTTGTTCGCCGCTTCCATGATGCCAGGACCGCCACCACTTACCACCGAAAATCCGGCATCGGATAACAGTCGTGCGATCTGTTCCGCCTTCTGGTAGTAGGGATGATCTGACGGCGTTCTTGCCGAACCAAAGATACTCACAGATGGCTCGATGGCAGCCAGGTTTTCAAAGCCGTCCACAAACTCGGCCATGATTTGAAATATTTTCCAGGATTCATGGGTTAATCCGGCTTCAATCTTGAGGGTTTCTTCCAGCGAGTTGATTGGGTTTTTACTTTTCATTCAGGTATTCTGCCCGGGTAGTTTTATAGTATTTATTCAATCAAATTGTAGCGTATAAGCCATGAAAGAAGAGAAAAGAAAAAAACTGGTACTGGTGGATGGTAGCTCTTACCTGTTTCGAGCATTTCATGGCTTACCGCCATTGATCAGCCATGGGCATCCGACCGGAGCGATCTATGGCGTATTGAATATGCTACGCAAGCTGATGCAGGATGAAAACCCGGATCTAATCGGAGTGGTTTTCGATGCCAAGGGCAAAACCTTCCGTAATGATATCTATCCCGAATATAAGGCGAACCGTCCGCCGATGCCAGATGACCTCAGAATTCAGATTGAACCACTGCATCGTATTATCAGGGCCCAGGGTTTGCCGCTGATCGTAGTAGACGATGTGGAAGCCGATGATGTGATCGGAACGTTGGCCAAACACGCCGATGAACAGGGTTATCAGGTGCTGATCTCGACTGGAGATAAGGATATGGCACAGCTGGTCGGAGAACATGTCACCCTGATCAATACGATGAATAATGTGGTGATGGATGAAGCCATGGTGTTGCAAAAATTTCAGGTTAGACCGGATCAGATCATCGATTATCTGGCGCTGATGGGCGATAGCTCGGATAACATACCGGGAGTACCCAAAGTAGGGCCGAAAACCGCCAGTAAATGGATTGCTGAGTTTGGCAGTCTGCAACAGGTGATACAAAATGCGCAGAGCTTTAAAGGTAAGATCGGCGAAAACCTGCGCGCTTCACTGGATTTTTTGCCGATGTCCTACCAGCTTGCCACCATTCGGCTGGATGTTGAGCTGGATTTTGAACTGGAAGAATTGAAGCAACAGGAACGTGATATTAAAACGCTCGCCGAGTTGTACCAGCGTTTTGAGTTTAAGCGCTGGCTGCAGGAACTGGAGTCGGCAGACACGGTGCTTGAACCGGTCGCTGAACTGGAAGCTCCTGCCGCCGATTATGAGCAGATTCTGGATCAGCAGGCCCTGCAACAGTGGATCGAAAAAATTTCGCAGGCCGGACTGTTTGCGGTGGATACCGAAACCACCAGTCTGAATTACATGGACGCCGCACTGGTCGGCATCTCGCTCTGCGTTAAGCCGGGGCAGGCCTGTTATATCCCGCTCGCGCATAGCTACGCCGGGGTGCCGGATCAGCTGGATAGAGAACAGGTACTAGCCGCATTAAAACCGGTGCTGGAAAATCCGGCCATCGGAAAAATCGGACAGAACATCAAATACGACCATCATATCCTGAGTAAATATGGGATAAATTTGCAGGGCATCCAGCACGACACCATGCTCCAGTCGTATGTTTTAAACTCGACAGCTACTCGACATAACATGGATGATCTGGCGAAATTTTATCTGAATCGGGAAACCATTCACTTCGAAGACGTGGCTGGCAAGGGCGCAAAACAGATCACCTTCGATCAGGTCGCGCTGGAGCAGGCTACGCCCTATGCGAGTGAAGATGCAGACGTCACTCTGCAGTTACACCAGAAGCTGTACCAGCAACTACAACAGCATCCAGGTCTGCTGAAGGTGTACCAGGAAATCGAAATGCCGCTGATCCCGGTACTGGCACGGATTGAGCAAAATGGCGTCTGTCTGGATCAGGGCCTGCTGCAGAAACAGGCTCAGGAAGTGGATCAGCTATTAAGCGATATTCAGAAAACGATTTATGACCAGGCCGGTACCGAGTTCAATCTGAGCTCACCCAAACAGATACAGACTATCCTGTTTGAACAACTGCAGCTGCCGGTGCTGCGTAAAACGCCGAAAGGCCAGCCTTCAACCGCCGAAGATGTGCTGGAAGAGCTGGCCGCAGAGCACGAAATTCCGCGTCTGCTACTCGAGCATCGAGGCCTGAATAAACTAAAAACAACCTATATCGACAAACTGCCGCAAGAGGTGAACCTGGATACCGGGCGGATTCATACCTCCTATCACCAGGCGGTGGCATCCACCGGCAGGCTGTCCTCTTCCAATCCCAATCTGCAGAATATTCCAATCCGCAGCGAACAGGGCAGACGCATACGCGATGCCTTCATCGCACCCGACGGTTATAAAATACTGGCGCTGGATTACTCTCAGATCGAGTTACGTATCATGGCGCATCTATCGGGTGATGAAACCCTGTTACAGGCCTTCGCAAAAGGGCTGGATGTGCATAAAGCGACCGCAGCGGAAGTATTCTCGGTCGATCAGGAGCTGGTGTCACAGGATCAACGTAGAGCCGCCAAGGCGATCAATTTCGGGTTAATCTACGGAATGTCGGCGTTTGGTCTGGGCCGGCAGTTGAATATCGGTCGCAACGATGCACAGAAATACGTTGATCTCTACTTTGAACGTTACCCGGGGGTGAAGCGCTACATGGATGAAACCCGCG
>JACNJF010000189.1:46848-61292 GCA_014382695.1 Gammaproteobacteria bacterium
GCGGCACAACTGCGGGTAAAACTGGAGGTCGATGCAGGGGTGGGTGTTAGCTGGAATGAGGCGCATTAAGTAGCGATCAAAGAGTGCGAAAATAAAAATGCACCGGCTGTCGTTCATTTCATACAAATTATCTGGACCGAGCTATAAATAAAGCAATAGAAGGAACCAAGCAAAGTGATGATTGTCTTAGTTGTATGCGCTAAAGCCCAGCGCAGGTCCATTCTTCCCTCCTGTTGAGTGGACACAGATCCGGAAACCCCACCGGATCGATACTTACGACCCGGCAGTGAGTTTATCCTGCCGGGATTTTTCTGGGCGCAAGGTTTGTTTGCTGTTATGTAATCTTCAGCAAACCGTTGCAGCTGGCGATAAACTCATCCTGTCCGAGACCGCTTAAAGCCGAATATGCCGAGGCAGTAATGCCTAGGGGCGCTAACTGGCGACGAACCTGCTGCAACATTTTAGCGCGCGCCTCGTTTTTTAGCTTATCGGACTTGGCTAGCAGAATATGCACAGGCAGTTTGTGGCCGACCAGATCAATTAGTGCCATATCCATATCACTCAGACCTCGACGTATATCCACCACGATAATCAGGCCGCTTAACGATTTTCGCTCCAGCAGATAGCCGGAAAGAACAGCATCCCAGTGCTGACGCAGTTTGAGTGGCACTTTGGCAAAGCCGTAACCAGGCAAATCGACCAGTCTGTGCTCATCATCCAGCGCAAAAAAATTGATCAGTTGAGTACGCCCTGGCGTTTTACTGGTTTTGCACAGATTTTTCTGTGACGTCAGCTTATTGATCGCGGTAGATTTACCGGCATTCGAGCGACCGGCAAAAGCGATCTCCAGGCCCTCATCGGCGATCAGTTGTGAAAGCTCGAAAGCGCTGGTGATAAACCGAGCTTGTTGATATAGATTAGACATACCGCAGTGCCTTATTGAATAGAATGGGCAGGTATGATATACATTCCGCCCCAAAAATTCTGTATTCGTTTTTAATCTTAGGAGATCTTATGAAAGCTCGCCACATCAAAGCCGTTGTGCTTGGGTTATCCCTGGCCGCAGTAACCACTCTTCAGGCGGCTGATATTGAAGCCGGTAAAGCCAAAACTATGCTATGTGGCGGTTGTCACGGTGCCGATGGCAACAGTGTCAATGTGATATGGCCTCGTCTGGCAGGTCAGAATGCCTCTTATCTGCTGAAGCAGTTACAGGATTTCAAGTCTGGTAAAAGAGTCGATACCACTATGCAGGGTATGGTCATGACCTTATCCGATGAAGATATGGTGAATGTATCCGCCTATTTTGAAGCACAAAAACCTGTTGCAGCAAAATTTGATGAGACGCTGCTAGAAGACGGCCAGAAAATTTATCGTGGTGGCATTACCGAAACTTCGGTAGCAGCCTGCATGGGTTGTCATGGTCCGGCTGGTGCGGGTAATGCTCCGGCGACCTATCCAGCGTTGAGTGGACAACATCCTGAATATATCGCGGCACAGTTACAGAAATTTAAGGATGGCAGTCGCAGCAATGATGCAGGCAAGATGATGCGTAATGTGGCTAATCGTATGTCGAATGCGGAAATGAAGGCTGTTTCTGCATACGTTGCAGGCTTAAAATAAACTAACCTGACATAGCTATTAAGCCCCCAATGGCTGACCTGTTGGGGGCTTTTTGCATTCATCGCTGGTTCATCTAGAGTTGTTTAAACTTCAGCAGACTTTTAAGGTCAAATATATTCATTCAAATAACTAAGGGGTTGCATCATGTTTCGCAATGGCATAATTTTTATCTTTGCTTTACTTCTCTCAACAACATCTGCTTTTGCCGAAGAGCAATTTAACGAAGGTATTGAATACTTCGAAATTAAAAACCCGGTAGCAACTTCTCATCCGGATAAAGTGGTCGTAAGCGAATTATTCTGGTACGGCTGCCCGCACTGTTTTCGTCTGGAACCGTATATCCAGAAATGGAAAGAAAACCTTACCAGCGATATAGTTTTTGAGCAGGTACCTTCGGTTTTGAATGCCAGCTGGATGGAGCATGCTCGTACGTTCTTAGCACTGGAAGCGATGGGAGAAACGGAAAAGGTACACACTAAACTGTTTAGCGCACTTCATCTGCAAAATAAACGTCTGAATAGTGTCGATACACTGGCAGAGTTCGTGAAAGATCTGGGCGTTGATGAAGCGAAATTTCGCGAGCATTACCACTCTTTTCCCGTCGACTCTAAAGTCAGAAAGAATAAACAAATCGAACGCGTGTATGGTCATACCGGTGTTCCGGCGATTATAGTAAATGGTAAATACAGAACCAGTGCGCCAATGGCCGGCAGCAATGCACGCATGATGGAAGTGGTCGATTTTCTGGTTAAAAAAGAACTCGCCGCAAAAAACTAATTTCTTCCAGCAGCATTTAACTCTGCCAGACAAGCCCCTGCATCGTCAGGGGTTTGTTGTTTTATCGGCACTACGCGAGTCGAAGGCTTTACAGCGCTTAAATGTGCCGGTTACTATTACCCCGCTTCAAAAATTCTGTAGCTAAGTGCTATAGAAACAATCAATTTATTACGCTTTTAAGGAGAGTTTGATGGCACATGTAGTCATTGCAGGCGCCGGTTTTGCCGCCTGTACAGCGATAAAAACGCTCAGAAAAAATGCCTATAGCGGCAAGATCACGCTGATTGCTCCACGCCCTGAACTTTTTTACTACCCCAGCCTGATCTGGGTGCCATCCGGAAAAAGAACGCTGCAGGATCTGGTCATACCGTTGCATGATTTTTTTCAGCAAAACGATGTTGACTACATTCAGTCCAGTGTGACCGGAATAGAACCCGCCAGCAAAAAAATAAAAACAGAAACCGACAGCATCGATTACGATGCGCTGATTATTGCCAGTGGCGCACGCTATCTACGCAAACTACCGGGTATTGAACACGCCAAAATAGCCTGCAGCGGCTGGGAGCATACCAAAGCCTTTGCCGACCAACTGGCGTCGATGAATGAAGGAACGGTTGCGTTTGGCTTTGCCAGCAACCCAAACGAACCGTCCGCGATGCGTGGCGGACCGGTGTTTGAGTTTCTGTTTGGCGTCGATACCCTGCTGCGCCAGCAGGGCCGGCGTGAAAAGTTTAACCTGGTGTTCTTTAGCCCAGCCCCGGAACCGGGTAAACGCCTGGGCGAAAAGGCGGTACAGAGAATTCTCGCTGAAATGAAAAAGCGTAACATCAAAACCTATCTGGGGAAAAAGATGAAGTGCATCACGGCCGACTCGGTAGAGACCGAAACCGAATCCTTTAAATCAGATTTAACCCTGTTTATTCCAGGTATGACAGGGCCTGCCTGGGCTGTAGACTCAGGCCTGCGTTTATCCGAAGGTGGCTTTTTTAAAGCCAATGAGTTTTGTCAGGTTGAGGGCCAGCAGGATATTTTTGTTGCCGGAGACGCAGGCAGTTTCCCGGGGCCAGAGTGGAGACCTAAACAGGCTCATATGGCCGATCTTCAGGCCGAGGCGGCGGCTAAAAATGTGCTTGAAGTACTCGCTCTGAAAAAAGCCCGACATACCTTCAAAACGGAGCTGATCTGTATTATTGACAGCCTGAATAACGGCAGTCTGGTGTATCGAGGTGCAAAAAGAGGTTTTATGATGAAGATGCCACCTCTGCACTGGGTCAAGCTCTGGTTTGAAAGACTCTATCTGCGTCCTTACGGTAAGTAGAAATTTTGCAGCTGCGGAAATTTAGCTAGGCGGTGTTCCAGCCGTACACCACCTCGATAATATTACCTTTGTCGAGGTGAGTTATCGAATCACTTAGCTGCCTCACCAGTTGCAGCCCCCGGCCCATCAGTCGGCCTGGGTCGAGCGATTCGGGAGCAGGTAGTCGGTGATAGTCAAAACCTTTTCCACTGTCTTCCACCCGTATGCGTAGATTTCTGGTGTCATTCTGCTGACGGATGGATAAGTGGAAACTGACCCGGCCATGATCAAGTTGAGCCAGACGAAGTTCACGTTCCCGGTAATAGCTGGAAAATCCTTTGGCATCGGACTTTACCGAAGAATCGAGAGCCAGCACACCATGATCCAGCGCATTCACATACAGTTCCGTCATTACCGTAAACAGGGCCTGGCGGTCAGACTCAATGTCTTCCATTTCCATGATCTGATTGATGATGATCGGTACAGGGTTGGTTTCTTTTAGGCGCTTCTGTTTGAGGATGAAGGTTAATTCCCATTCGCCTCTGGAGCGGGTATGACTCTTGCGTGCATGATCGCTGTCGGAATGATGCAGGGCGGGCAGAAGTTCAGGCACGCAGTTGATTTCGAGCAGGGTTACGTCATCGGCATGCGAGCGATCACCGCAGAAAGTTTCTAACTGAGAAAGTATCTGCTCAAAGATTTCACCGCGCCGGGCCCTCTGTATCGCCGCTTGCAAACGATCATGGCCAAACTCTTCCCCGGTTTCTGACCAGGCCTCGGTCAGGCCATCACTGTAAATCACCAGTTTATCGTGTTGCTGCAGCGGTAGTGTCTGGGCGATTTCATCGGTGTTGATATTGTCGATGATTCCAAGCGGCAGGCTGTTAGATTTCACGTGATGCTTAATCTGATGGTTACGCCCATCAACGATTAACAGATCGGGCATGCCGGCATTAAAAATGGTGACATGGTCAAGGTTGCGGCTGATGACGACCAGTTGTGCACACAGAAACATGCCAACCGGCAGGAACTGACGTAATTTTTTATGTATCCCGAGCATAATTTCCTGCGGTGTAAAGCCTTTCGCGGTCATCGCGCGGAAGACTTCGGAAACCGGCATCGCACCGAGTGCAGAGGTCAGGCCATGGCCGGTAAAGTCACCGATAAAAAAATGGATATCTCGCGAAGGACTGTATTCCGACAGGATCATATCGCCGCTGAAGGTGCTCGCAGGGCGAATAATACTTTTGATGTGAGGGTTTTTAATATTGTCTTTCTGCACCGCGCGATTAAAAACCTGTTCCGCAATCTCCTGTTCGCGATGAATCAGGCTGACCATGCCCTGCATTTTGCGGTTAAGGGCAGACAGTCGCTGCAGAGTAGCGAGCTTGCCTGATAGCAGAACCGGTTCATAAGGTTCGAATAAAAAATCATCCGCACCGGCATCGATGCACTGCTGTAATAATGCATCATCATGACCTGGGGCGAGAAAGATAACCGGAGTGAAGTGATGTTCGCTATGCTGTTTGATCAGACGCGTCGCCTGATAGCCGTCCATGAGCGGCATCGACAGCGCCATGAAAATGATGTCGGGTGAGGCCTGTTTAAATAGTTCCACCGCCTGTTCACCATTGTTGGCATATAGAATTTGATAACCATGCCGGATCAGTAAAGCCGCCAGGGTTTGCCGGTTGTTCTGTTGAGCGTCGGCAATCAGAGCGGTATAAGTCGATTTGTGCAGGTCCATGAATGATGTGTGCTAACTAAATGGCAACACCCTGTTGTAGTACAAATAGCGGATTAATCAAGCTGGGAGCATTTAAAGTCAACACTTCAACTGTTAAAGTAGCACGGTGAACAGGGAATATAAGATAATAAAAAATGCTCTACATACATCACAGTAACCGCCTCAATCGATTAACAGAAATTCTCCAGCAGCAACTTGGATATCAGCTATCGGCGGTGCTTTCACCGGCTCAGATTCTGGTTCAGAATCCGGGTATGAAGCGCTGGTTACAGCAACAGATTAGTCGTAGCAGCGGGATAGCCGCCAACCTGAATTTTCCATTGCCTTCGCGTTTTATCTGGGATGTGTTTCTAAGCCAGTTTAACGATCTTCAGGATCTATCGGCATACGATGGCGAAGTCTTACGCTGGCGCCTGATGGCGTTATTCAGACAGCATCAGGATGCTACCCCATTATCCATTCTGCAAGCCTATATGAGTCAGGATGAAAGCGGGCTGGCACGTTTTCAGCTGGCCGAAAAAATGGCCGGTCTGTATGACCAGTATCTGGTTTACCGGCCAGATATGATCAGCAACTGGGAGCAGGGTAAAACGGGAGACTCCAGCACCGAGCAGTGGCAGGCCTATCTGTGGAGCCTGATACGCCAGCACATCACACAGCCGCACCGGGCCGAACTGATCAAACGACTGATTCAGCATATAGCCGATGGCAAGGCGGATTATTCGAGCCTGCCGCAGCAGTTGTATGTGTTTGGGATTACCGCCATGTCGCCGCTGTATATGGAAGTGCTGGCCGCGCTGGGGCAGCACATCGAGGTACATATTTTTAATCTGAATCCCTGTGAACATTACTGGGGCGACATTAAAACTAAAAAAGAGCAGCTACGCCAGGGTAATCAGGCAAACAGTGAGAATGAACTGCTGGCTTCACTTGGCAAACAGGGACGCGATTTTATCGATCAGTTTTATGACACAGCCTACGACTATCAGGATAACCCGCAGTTTGAGCCGATAGAGGCGGATTCCCTGTTGCACAGTCTGCAGCAGGATGTATTACAGCTTTCTCTCGAAAATGAAGAGGTAGTAAACCAAGATGACGGTTCTATCCGGATTGTGAACTGTTATAGCGAATTACGCGAACTGCAGGTTTTGCAGGATCAACTGCTAGAACTCCTGCAACAGGATAGCTCGTTGCAGGCGCATGATATCGTGGTCATGTGTCCGGACATTAATACTCTGGCTCCTTATATTGAAGCCGTGTTCGGGCAGCAGCCGGAACATAAAAAAATACCATTCAGTATTTCGGATCAGAATACGCTGGCAACCACACCCGCGGTGCAGGCGGTACTCGACTGGATTAATCTTTCATCCAGCCGCATCAGTGCCAATGAAGTGCTTGGCTGGCTCGAAATACCCGCGTTACAGCGCGCCTATGCACTGGATACTTCGAGTGTCGAATGCATTCGTCACTGGGTTAAAAGCAGTCATATACACTGGGGACTGGATCGCGCGCACAAGCAACGGTTAGGGCTGGGACAGAATCAGCAGAATAGCTGGCTGCACGGCATCGGCCGCTTACTCACGTCGTACCTGATGAACGAAACCGTGAGTGTGTTTGAACAGCACGTTGCGGCAGAAAGCCTGATCAGCAATGCAGAATATCAGGCTTTAGGGCAGCTGCAGAAATTTCTGGATGATCTGGACCGGCTGACACAGCAACTCAGCCGGGACATGAACCTGGCCGAATGGCAGCAGCAGATCAACCGGATCATGGATACCCTGTTACTGCTGAATGATGATGAAGAGTGGTTATTGAAACCCGTGCGCGAAACCCTGGCGGCATGGCAGCTTCAGGCCAGCCATGCCGGTTACAGCGAAGCCCTGAGCGCCAATCTTATACATTATCTGCTGAAAGCTGAAATCTCCCAGGGTAATACCCAGCATCATTACCTGACCGGCGGCATCAATTTCTGTAACCTGATACCGATGCGCACGCTGCCATTCCGGGTGGTGTGTCTGATCGGAATGGGCGATGAACATTTCCCGCGCGCAGAAATTCCATTACAGCTCGACCTGATCAGTATGTACCCAAAGAAAGGGGACAGATCCAGGCGCGAAGATGATCGCTATATGTTTTTGCAGTCACTGCTTTCTGCCGGCGATATTTTCTATCTCAGTTTTGTCGGGCAGAATAAAAAAGATGACTCAACACTGGAGCCATCCGTAGTAGTGAGTGAATTAAGGGATTACATCAGGCAAAACACAGGGGTACAAATTGCGATACAGAAAACACCGCTGCATGCCTTCAGTGCGAAAAATTTTGAGCGCGGAAGTTTTTCCGAGCAATGGCAGTTAAGTCATACACTGCAAACGCTAACGGCGTTCAACCAGCCGATAGCTGTGGCCGATATAGATAAAGAAATCAGTCTCGATCAACTCATCAGCTTTTATAAAAACCCGGCAAAATATTTCATCCAGAATAGGCTCAATATGTCACTGCAGGATTATTCAGAAACGATCGACGATGACGAGGTTTTTGCGCTGGATGCTTTACAGCGTTATCAGATCAATAGCCAGTTATTATCCGACCTGTTAATCGATCAAAAAATAAGCGCTGAAAAATATCTCTACGCGGGAAGTCTGGCGCAGCAAAATAGCGGGCAGATACAGTTTGATGATCTGCAGAATCAGACGACTGAACTGTATAGTGAGCTGATCAACCATCAGCACTATAACGGACTGCATTATTTTGATGCTGCAATCCGCCTTAACGAGTATGGGCTAAAAGGCAGAGTGGCTTCGTTTTCACAACAGGGCCTGTTGCATCTGAGCCAGTCATCGATCAAAGGTAAATATGTATTTTCCTACTGGATACAGCATTGCTTTTTATGCGCGACGACAGACATCGCATTTAGTGAATTTTTGATTAAAGATAAAAGCTATAAATGGTACGGGTTTTGTCGGCTCGAAACAGAGCAGGCCAGACAATACCTGCAGCAGCTTATCGATGGTTATATTGAGGGGCAGCGGCAACTGCAGTCGTTCTATCCGGATACTGCATTTGTGTATGAAACCAGCAAAGCAAAAAAAGGAGCAGAGTCAGCCCGACAGGATATTAAAAGGTTATGGCAGGATGATGAATACAGTTTCTTTAATGAGCCGAAAGATATTTATATTCAGACCAGCCTGAAAAATTCCGGCTATAGCGGCGAGTATTTGTCACAGGAATTTTTTGATCTATCTGCACGCTATATGGCTGTGGCACTCGATTACTGGGACGAGATTAAATGACACAGACAATGACACAGACCGCAGAAGTCAATCTGCTGTCGCACCCGCTAACAGGGGTTTCGTTGATCGAGGCGAGTGCGGGAACCGGTAAAACCTATACCATTACCCATCTTTATCTGCGCTGCCTGCTGGAAACCGATGCCACGGTGCAGCAGATTCTGCTGGTTACCTTTACCAATGCTGCAACTCAGGAGCTGAAAGGACGTATCCGAGATTTGCTGGCCGCCGCCTGGGAATATCTGCACGACCATTCGATGCTTAACCCGCAGCTGGAATCGATGCTGGATCGTTATCGTGAAGACGATCAGGCTAGGCTCAAATTACAGCGGGCATTGATCAATTTTGATGAAGCGGCGATCTATTCAATCCATGGATTCTGTCAGCGCATCCTGAACAGTTTTCCGGTAGAGACGCAGTCCTTATTGCAGCAGCAGATTATCGCCGACGAAAAACAACTGCAACAGGCCGCGATCCGCGATTACTGGCGTAAACAGATCGTCGATTGTGAAATGTCCAGGCTGCGCTGGATTCTGTCTAACTGGGCCGATCCGGATAGCTTGCTGAATGATATTGCACCGCTACTCGAATATGCCCAGCATTTGAAGCAAAAATCACCCGCCAAGCATACCGATCAACAGCAGGCAGCGCTGGCCGATTTATGGAACCAGCTGGGTGCAGACTGGCTGACTGCGCAAACCGATATTGGCGCGATGTTGCTGCAGAGTAAAGCATTCAACCGGGCGACCCTGCGAGTGAATACGGTTACACCGCTGTTAAGCGAATTCAGTGAGCAGATACAGCAGCCACTGCCGTATGCCTTAGCAGGGCGATGGGAACTGCTGGGGGCAACAAAACTCAGCGCCTGTCTGAAAAAAGGGCAAACAGATGAGCGCCTGAACCTGGCCTTTTTTAGCAACACCGAAAATTTCGCCGAACAGCACACCGCGTGGTTAAAAAATCTAAAACTTTCGCTACTACTGGATGCAGCGGTTCAGGTTCAGAACCAGATCAAGGAGGTAAAAAAAGCAGCGCAGAATATTTCCTTCAATGATCTGATCACTCAACTGAGTGCCGTTTTAACGCCACAGAATAGTGGCCTGATCGATAAAATTACCAGCCTGTATCCAATCGCGATGGTGGATGAATTTCAGGATACGGATCAGCAGCAGTACCATATCTTCAGTACCCTGTATCAATCGAAACCGGATAAAACCCTGATCCTGATCGGCGACCCCAAGCAGGCCATCTACAGCTTTCGCGGCGCCGATGTGTTTACCTATCAGCAGGCTAGACAGGCGACATCGAGTCAGTTCACCCTGAGTACCAATTACCGTTCAACCCCCGACTATATCGAGCTGGTGAACAGCCTGTTTAGCCAGCAGCAGAACAGTTTCATCTATGACCAGTTGATCGACTTCTTTCCGAGTAATCCCAGCACCGAAAATGTCAAATCCCTGACCCAGAACGCACAGCCAGCAGCCGCGTTGATCAACTGGATTCATCCCTGCACCCCCGTGCCGCTGTCGAAGGCAGAGGCGAGCGATTATTTCGCCAGTATCTGCGCGCTTGAAATTGCCCAGATCCTGCAACAGAAAACCCTGTTGCTGGATGGAAAAGTGGTAGCAGCCGAAGACCTGGCGATACTGGTCAGAACCGGTAAGCAGGCCAGTTTGATGAAAGCTCGGTTGGCTGAGCGCGGTATCAGCAGTGCCCTGCTATTGCGCGATTCGGTATTTTCAAGCGAACAGGCCGCTGAAATCAGCCTGCTGCTCGAAGTACTGATCAACCCTGCCAACGTCAGTCGCCTATTCGGTCTGCTGAGCACCGACCTGTATGGCTGGAATGCCAAGCAGATCTATCAGTTACAGATCAATAACCAGCCGCTCATTGAACTGCTGGAACAGATCAGAATCTATCAGCAGCAGTGGCAGGAAAAAGGTATTCTGGCGATGTTTTTTCAGCTGCTGACGGATCAGCAGACGGTACAGAAAAACATGTTGCAGATGGAGGGCGAGCGGCGCATCACCAACTGGCTGCATATCATGGAGCTACTGCAGCAACAGTCGGTGCAACATGCCAGCCTCGGCCAGAGCCTGCAATGGCTGGTGCAGCAGCGTGAACAGGCAGAAAAAAATCCTGGCGACGAACAGCAATTGCGCCTCGACAGCGACAGCAATCTGGTGCGCATCGTAACCATCCATAAAAGTAAGGGACTGCAATATCCGATTGTGTTCCTGCCCTTTATGTGGGATGTGATGGGGTCAAGATACCAGCCCAAAAGTTATAGCGTACACGATGAGCAGGGGCAGCGCCGGCTGCTGATACTGGATGAGTCAGAGCGTAAACGCTGGCATCAGGAAAATCTGGGCGAAGCGATACGCCTGTTTTATGTGGCGATGACGCGCGCGGTTTATCGCTGTTATCTGGGTTGGGGACATATCAAAGGGGCCGGCAGTAGCGCCATTGCGCACTGCCTGTTTCCGGATAATATCAAGTCCGGCCCCTTTCCGTGCAATCTGGATGTCACCACCACAGCACAGTTGCGCCGACCGTTTGAGATACTGGCGCAGCAAACGCAAAGCGTAGAGATCATAGAAAGCGAAGTGCTGCCGGGCGTACCACTCCAGCGGAAAAAAACCTCTAGCAAAACACCGGTTGCAAAAACCTTCAGCCGCAGTATACGACAGCAATGGCACATCAGCTCCTACAGCCAGCTGGCCTCCGCAGGGTTCAGTCACAACAGTGAACAACCGGATTATGATGCGTTGCAGAGTAGTCCATCCCAGAGCGAAATGCTAATACCGATTAAGGATAGCAAACAGCTCAGTCGCTTCAATTTTCAAAAAGGAGCCAGAGCAGGTAATTTCCTGCACGATATTCTGGAACACCAGCCATTCCATCAGCCGGTGAGTGTTCCACTGATCCAGCAAAAATGTCTGGAATATGGATTCGATGAAATCTGGTTACCCTGTTTAAGCGACTGGATAAAAGATATCCTGCAATGCCCGCTGAAAGGTTTGCCGTTAAATCAGTTACAGCCGGCTCACAAACTCAGCGAAATGGAATTCTATATGTCGAGTAAAAATCTGCAGGCGGATGCACTGAATCAATTATTGCATCGATATCAGTATAGCCTACCCGAACAGATCTTTAGCTTCCGTAGCATCAATGGTTTTCTAAAAGGATTCATCGATCTGGTGTTTGAAGCGAACGGACAGTATTTCGTGGCCGATTACAAAAGTAATTATCTCGGCCCGACACTGCAGGACTATAACGTCGAGTCCTGCAAAGCAGCGATGTATGATCATCATTATCATTTACAGTATCTGATCTATAGCCTGGCGTTGCATCGGTATCTGCAGCAACGACGCGCTGATTATGATTATGAGCAGCATTTTGGTGGCGTGTATTATCTGTTTCTGCGCGGCATGAGCGCTGGAAGTGATAATCATGAAGGCATCTATTTTGAGCGACCGGCACTCCAGGTAATCGAACAGCTGGATGCACTCTTCTCGGGTGATGAGTCATGAATAATCTGTCAGCGATTAAACAAATGGCGGCAGAAAACAGAATTGAATACTGCCACTATACTCTGGCACGCTTTATTCAGCAGAGCATTCCGCAGGCGACCGAACTGTGCCTGTGGCTGGCGGTACTGGTGAATATCGAAATCAACCGTGGCAACGTCTGTCTCGATATCGCGAGCCTATACAAAAAAAGTCAGGAGTTGGGCTGGAACCAGAATAGCGCGCTGCAGATTTCACTACATCTAACGACAAGTCCGATCATCGGCGCAGAGGCCGATGTCCGACCGCTGGTGCTGTTCCAGCAAAAGCTCTACCTCAATCGCTATTATCATAACGAAAAAAATATTGCCGACAGCCTGTTGGCGATGGCGCGCAATAGCCACCCGGTCAGCGCTGCCAATCTGCAGTTGATCGACGTGTTATTCGAACCCTCTGCAGACATCGATTATCAGAAGCTGGCGGCGCTGGTGAGTGCGCGCCATCAGTTGAGCATTATTTCGGGTGGCCCCGGCACCGGTAAGACCTGGACCGTGAGCAAGATCCTCGCGCTGCTGATACAAGGTAATCCACAGCTGCATATCAAACTGGCCGCACCCACCGGCAAAGCCGCCGCACGCCTGTCGGAATCGATCAACAAATTACGCCCCAGTCTCGCCATCGATGAAGTACTCACGCGACAGATTCCGCAGCAGGCGGTGACCCTGCACCGACTGCTCGGGTTTCATCGTTACACGCATCGCCCACGCTACCATCGAAACAACCGCCTGCGCTGTGATGTGCTGGTAGTGGATGAAGCCTCGATGATCGATCAACAGATGATGGCCGCAATCTGTGCAGCCTTGTCCGACGACTGCAAGCTGATCCTGCTGGGAGACAAAGATCAACTGTCATCGGTGGAGGCCGGCAGTGTCTACGCCGATCTGAGTGGAGGCCTGCAGCAGAGTGAATTCAGGCGTGCGCAGCAGGACTGGATTGAGCAGCAGCTGGGCTACGATTTACCACTGCATACGGCAGGCTATGCGCTGGCCGATCAGCTGGTGGTCTTACATAAAAGTCACCGCTTCGATGATGCATCGGGCATCGGCTTACTGGCAAAAAGTGTCAACCGGGGCGATAGCAAGCAGGCGCTGCAATTGTTATCGCAGGCAACCGAAGCGGCATCCATCGACTGGCAGCAACCACCTTCCCACAGCCTCAACCAGAACTACCGCGAGCAGGCCGAGTTGCATTATCTGCCGATGACGCAGGCGCAGACGATCGCGCAGGCGTTTGCAGGGTTTCATCGATTCCAGATCCTGGCAGCGGTATGGAATGGGCCGAGCGGTGTCGATCACATCAATGCAATCATCGAACAGTTTATAAAAGCAAAACTCGGCCTCGTGCTGCATACCCCATACTATGCTGGCATGCCGCTGATGATGAGCAGCAACCTGTATCAGTACCAGGTGCACAACGGTGATATCGGCATCGTGTGGCCGGATGACCAGGGCCGCAACAAGGTCTGGTTTGAGCAGGGCGCGGGAGAATTCCGTATCCTCTCGCTATCGCAGTTACCGGCACATAAAACCGCCTATGCGATGACCGTACATAAATCCCAGGGCTCGGAATTCAACCGCGTATTACTGGTGTTGCCGGAGACCGAAACCGCCGTAGCCACGCGCGAACTGCTGTATACCGGCATCACCCGCGCCGCCGAAAGCGTTGAAATCTGGGCCACAGAGAGCCAGCTGAAAACGGTTATTGAGAACAAAACGCAGCGTATGTCGGGGTTGCGGGAGCGACTGGCCGGGCCGATGCTGGAGGGGTGAGGGTGCTAGGTTTAATAGGTTTATCATTAGCGATCGTTTGCTGGGTAATGGCTATTGATTCCGCAATTGTCAATCGGATAGTCGATGAAGAGTCATCACTGTATTGACCCTGAGATAAGAATTGAAGTAATCTACATTAAAACTCCAATCTTGATGGAAACCTTCAGGGAATAATTATAAATTATGGAAAAACAATTACTTAACTCCAGAAACGTCCAGCCAGTTAATCATTTAATGACCATTGTATTCGGTTTTTTTACCCGGTCAGGGCTTTTAGTGGACAGACAGAATCTATCCAACAACAGATCATCAGAAACCGGGTTTTACAGTTTCCGTAAAACCCCTTGAACAGAGAAACTGTAGAATTCGCTGTTA
>JACNJF010000144.1 GCA_014382695.1 Gammaproteobacteria bacterium
TAAATACTATTACTTCAGTGGGACACTGTAGCTAACAACAAACAGCGGGTCGGTTTCTACGCCATCCACGATATCTTCCTGTGCCAGGTTGACAGCGAACGTCAGTTCGTCATTGTAGGAATAGGACAGAGTGACGTGGCTGTAGTCACCAGGGTTAGTTACATTACCACCACTATCTTTGAGACCAGGTTTATCAAATGAAAAAGCACCAAACAGGATGTTGTATTTTCCAACGGTGTAATCCAGTGTGTAGTAGATGTAATCAGAACCAACGATGTCACTGTCGCTGCTAATGTAAAACTTGGCGCCAAAGTCCATATAACCCAGACCCAGGGCTATTTCTGAAAGGTCGGTATCGCCCAGATCAGCATTAGTCGGTGTCACGGTTGGGTCATCTGTAGTGAAGCCTTCTTCCGGATACAGATAAAGTATGTAAGAAATATCGTAGCTGAAATCACCGGCTTTACCGGCAAAACCGAGATACAGGTCCGTTTCGGTACCGTCATCTTCGTTGGTTGTCCAGACTCCAGCGTACATACCTGACTCATGGCTATAGTCCAGACTTGCAGCAAGTGCCGGTCCATCTGGTGTCAGGTTAACACCGCGCCATAAATACATATTAGATAAAGTCAGGCTAGCGGATGTTTCGGCCTGGGCAATTCCGGGAAGCATGCTAAAGCTACCGATCGCCATAGTGGCGGCTATAGAGGCGGCTGATATTTTGTTGAATTTCATAAGGTTACTCCTTAAAGTGCGTCAAAAAATAGGCTGGCAAGGTTTTATTGAGCCATCCCGTTAAAAAATGTTATTCACAGTACTCTTAAGCGGGTTCGGGGCCATAATGTGAATAATCATTTAATTCAAAGAGTTATATTATTTTGCTGGGGATGGTCGAGTTGAGCTTTTAATGTTAAGCCCATGGATGGTGCTTGTTTGTTGCGGCGGCACCGTATTGGTGCTTTAACTGGGCTTTTCGCCAGGTTTGATCGACTTGATGAGTAATTGTTTTGAGGGCTGTAAAACTGAAACTGGAGGAGCGATGAATCAACTGATGAATCAGATGATGGGGCATGCATCCGTGCGTGATTACACGGATCGGATGATTGAGCGTGCATTACTACTGGATATTATCCGCTGTGGTCAGGCGGCGTCTTCGTCCAATTTTGTACAGGCCTGCTCGGTGATTCGGGTCAGCGATAAGGCGAATCGACAGCGTATTGCCGAAGCGGCAGGTCAGCAACGCTGGGTGAACGAGGCGGCTGAGTTTCTGGTACTTTGTGCCGATCTAAAACGGATCGAGTATTGTTGTGAAAAAACGGGTCTGGAGTTTCCTGTGGGTTACACCGAGCATTTTATGGTGGCGACTATCGATGCCGCGTTGATGGGGCAGAATATGCTGCTGGCGGCTGAATCGGCCGGGCTGGGAGGGGTGTTTATCGGTGGTATTCGGAATAATCCGCAGGTCGTGGCGGATTGTTTAAGCTTGCCCGATCAGGTTTATCCGGTGTTTGGGCTGTGTCTGGGCTGGCCCGCGCGCAAACAGGCTGTTAAGCCGCGCCTGGCGGTAGAGGCGATCCTGCATGAAGAGACTTATCAGAACGAGTCTATGGCTGCAGATATTGAACACTATGATGAGTTGATGTCCAGATACTATGCGCAACGCCAAACTTCGGTGCGCGATAGCAACTGGTCACAACAGACGGCTGCTGCGGTGCATGGAAAACGGCGCGAACATATGCTGAAGTTTCTTCAGCAACGTGGACTTGTTAAGCAGTGAAAGTCGCTGGGTGGTATCGGCCTTTAGGTGGACAATAATGCGGCGAACACGCGTGCTGGTTTATACGACGTGATCGGTGAAGCGGTCACGAATGGCTAAAAATTCGTCCAGATTATCGAGAAACAGATTGACCAGTTCTGGATCAAAGTGTTTGCCAGACTGCTCCCGGATCAGCTTGACCATATTTTCGACCGGCCAGGGTTCCTTGTAACAACGCGCAGAGCCGAGCGCGTCGAATACATCAACCAGAGCGGTAATGCGTCCATATAGATGTATGTTGTTGCCTTTTAATCCGCTGGGGTAGCCGCTGCCATCCCATCTTTCCTGATGTTCCAGCGCGATAATCGCCGCCATATTCAGGATCGGTCGGTCGGAGCCCTGCAGGATTTCATATCCCATCTTGCAATGGGTTTTCATGATCGCAAACTCTTCTTCGGTGAGTGCTCCCGGTTTTTGCAGGATACTGTCCGGAATTCCCAGCTTTCCAATGTCATGCATCGGCGAAGCCATGCGGATAAGGCGTGCTTCGTCTTCATTAATCCCGGCTTTCAGCGCCAGTAACTCGGAATACTGGGCGACCCGGTTGATATGCAGGCTGGTTTCCCGCGAGCGGAATTCGGCTACATTACCGAGGCGGAATAATATTTCGCGGTGGGTATCATCGATTTCCTGATACAGCGAAATGTTTTCATAAGCTATCGACATATTCTGGGTAAATAACTGTATCAACTCTTTGTTGACGTCGCCAAGTTCGACTATGCCGGTAAAGTAGACCAGTCCGAAGCTGTTACGATGATTCTTGAAGAAAAAAACGGCGCTATTATTCTCGATAATAGTCTGTTGCTGCTCAATCGCCCGGTTGATGATCTCGATGTCTTCATCGCGTAGTACCTGAGCAATGGATTTTCCGCTGGATTCATAAAAGCGTCCGGCACCCGTTAAAATCTTAAGTGCACTGGCATCTTTCTGCGAGGCTTCACAGCCAGCCAGGAAAATGGAATTCTCTCCATTTGTGGCCATTAATACTTCGCTGTTGAAGCCCAGAACCGCAGAGATCTGGATCAGTAAGCCTGAAACAAAGTCACCCATCTGATAGTTTTGAAACATATCGGCGGTGGCGTGGATGACCTTATTCAGGCCGATCCGGTGTTGTTCGAGTGCGAGTAAATCGCGATAAGAACGCAGAGATGAGTACATCATGGTGCGCAATTTTTGAATCGTCAGTTCGGTTTTATCTTTATAGTCATTGATATCGTAATCACGTATGACCTCTTCTTCCGGCGCGGAGCCTGGCTGACCGGTGCGTAATACGATGCGTACAAAACTATTACCCATTGCTTTGCGGATATGGCGGGTCAGGGTCAGGCCGGTATCATCTTCTTCCATCACGACGTCGAGTAAAATCAGCGCCATGTCAGGATGTTGCGTCATCAGGTCTATCGCCTCCAGGCCGCTAAAGGCATGATAGAAGTGAATCGCTCTGTTTTGGAAGGTAAATCGTTTCAGTGCAAGTGTAGTGACATCATGTACACTCTGCTCATCGTCAACAATCATCACCTTCCATGCGTCAAGTCCTCTGCGCTCTGCGCTACTGGATAATGTGGGTGCTGGTGTCGGCATGATGGAAAATAATGTACCTGAAAATACAGGGTATTATAGATGATGAGTCATCAAATAATACTACTTTAAATTAATCAAATAGAATTTCGGAATAAAATTCAATGTTTGTGCTTTGGATACAATAAACATGTTTCGCAGTTTGAAGTTCAGAGGCCTGGCCGCTGGAGTGGTGGTTAGTACCGGCATGCTGCTGATTGCTTTTTACGGGCAAAGCCTGCTGCAGGATAGTGAGCAATCCACCCAGCAGCAGAGTAGGGACTTAATTGCGCTGAATCAATTGCTGGATCACATAAAAAAACCAATATCAGGCATTCAGTTTTCATTGATCGAGTTTCTGCTCAACCTGAATGATGAGGGGCGCGAGCCGGTCAGGCAGCATTTAAAGGAACTGGGAAAACAGACCGTTTCACTGCAGAAAAATGCGCTGGTGCGTCAGCAGTATTCAACTCGCAATAACAGCCAGCGAATATTCGAACTACAGCAACAACTGGTGTCGACCATTGAGGTTATTCTGGGATTTGATTATCGGCAGCGCTTTCCGCTGATTCAGTTGCTGATGGAAGAGTTGGAGCAGGCCGACAAGCAGTTTCAGCAACAGTTACTCAGGCTCGAAAATATTGCACTGGCAACCAGAGGTTCCGGATCCAGCGATGATCAGATTCAGCCCTTGCTAGGGCGACTCAAGTCGATCTGGGCAGAGTCGACCGGGATTGCAAAACAGATGATCGCGAGTCGCACCGGCGTATTCGGTGAGCCAGACGCGACCATAGAGGATTTACAGAGAATCGTTGATTCCACGTTTACAGAATGGAATCAACGATTTGTGGAATTAAAGATGGTTCAGAGTGGGCGTTTTTATGGGGATGAGTTCAGTCGGGCACAACAGGCGCTAAATGGATTCCATGGGTTGTTGCAAGGCATACTGGGGCGACTAAGTATTGCCGTTACTTCTGTGCAATGGAGAAGGGTAGAGGCTTTGATGGTGGCCGATGTGAAGTCCATCATGGCGGCTCTGAATCATGAAATTACCCAGATGGAAAGACTCGATGGTGAATTGACCGAACGCCATATCTATCGCATGCAATATGCTTCTCAGCAGTTGTCCAGTTTTCTCTGGCTTCTGGTTTTCGTATTTCTGGCCCTGATCATGTCGACCTATCTGGTTTTTGAATACTGGATCAGAAGGCCTATCGAAACGGTCGCTATAGCGATGCAATCCGAAGCGAAACAGGTGACCTGCAAGCCCCTGCATCTGACCGGGGCACGCGAAATCGATTATCTGATCGAGGCCTTCGCCCAGATGCAAAAGCAGATTCGTTGGCGTCAACAACGTCTGACTTCAATATTACAGAATGCGGGCGAAGGCATCATCCTGATCGATAACGAGCATAGAATTGACTCCTTTAATCAGGCTGCTGAAAAAATATTTGGCTTAAGTCACGAACAGGTCATTGCGCAACCTGTGCAGCGATTGTTCGATCCTTCAAATCCACAGTTGATTGAGCGAATGCTGAGTGATGACCGACTGCAGGGAGATCAAAACTGGCATTATCTATGTCTTGGCTTGTATGCCGATGGTTCAGCGTTCCCGATGGATTTGACCATCAGTCAGATGAAACTGGTGGATCAGCGCTTCAGGATTTTACTGGTGCGTGATGCCAGTGAACGTATCGCCAATGAAAACACGATCAATCAGGCCCGGCTGGATGCAGAAGCCATGCAGCAGCAGCTGGGCAGGCAGGTCAAGCAGCTTGATCTTTCACTGAAGCAGCTTAAAAAGACCCAGAAGCAACTGGTGGAAGCGGAAAAAATGGCTTCGCTGGCGGGGCTCGTGGCCGGTGTTGCTCATGAAATAAACACACCCATCGGGGTTAGCGTGACGGCGTCTTCGCATTTACACGATGCGCTCACGAACATTCAGGGACAGCATGCGGTTGACAGTCTGCAGGCGCAGATTCTGGATGAGTTTATCGAGGATGCCAGTGCGGCGACCAGCATCATCCTGAGTAATCTGAAACGCGCTGCAGCACTGATCAAGAGTTTCAAGCAGGTTGCTGTCGATCAGAGTAGTGATGAAATGCGCATGCTTAATCTGCATGAATATCTGGATGAAGTGGTGCTCAACTTACACCCGGCGTTAAAGAAAACGAAACATGTGGTAAACATCGATGTGGCCAGTGATTTTCATCTCAAAACGATGCCCGGGGCTATTTCCCAAATTATTACCAATTTGATTATGAATTCACTGGAGCATGCTTATGATAAAGGGGATGCCGGCGTTATCTCTATTAGTGCAACTCTGCAGCGTGGGCGAGTTGAGTTGATCTTCCAGGATGATGGTAAGGGTATAGAGCCGCGTCATCTGGGTAAGATTTTTGAGCCTTTTTTCACGACTAAAAGAGGTGCAGGCGGTAGTGGGCTGGGGTTGCATATTGCCTATAATCTGGTCACATCCACTTTAAAGGGTAATATTCAGTGCGTCAGCACTGTGGGGCATGGTGCTCGCTTTATGATCCGTTTTCCAGAAACGATCCCACTTAAAAAGTAATGCGTTGGCTTTAACGCCAATAATCAATATTTAAAAAACTTAATGGCACTCACCCCTAATTAGTTTAGGATGTTAGGTTCGATAAAATAAATCAGTGAAGTTCATGTCAAATCAACCAACATTTCAGGATACATTAGGTTTTGCTTCGGTAACTCAGGGTATTAATGCAAGTCTTAACAAGGCCGAAGAGTTAATGCAGGAGTTCAGCAAACAATCAGAACATATTGACTGGGATCCATTAAAAGCCAACGGTGTGTATCAGGAACTGTTCAGTAAAATGCTACAGAACCCTGGTAATATAGTTCAGGCAAATATGGATTACTGGAAACAGGGGCTGGAGTTATACCAGAATTCACTACAGGCGGTGCTGACAGGACAGGTTCCTGTAACCACGGTCACAGAAGATAAAACCGACCGCCGTTTTCGTCATGAAGGCTGGGCGGAACAGCCGGTATTCAACATGATCAAACAGAGCTATCTGTTAATGTCACAGTATGCGCGTCGACTGGTT
Organism: Gammaproteobacteria bacterium; assembly: GCA_014382695.1. Taxonomy (GTDB): domain Bacteria; phylum Pseudomonadota; class Gammaproteobacteria; genus JACNJF01. Next base: position 6,457 of record JACNJF010000144.1, read on the forward strand.
CAGGAAACGGAAGGCCTGGATGATAAAACCGCCGCGCGGGCAGATTTTTTTACCCAGCTTTATCTGGATGCGATGTCACCAACCAATTTTTTGACCACCAATCCTCAGGTGTTAGATAAGGTTGTAGAGACAAAGGGAATGAATCTGGTACATGGTCTGAAAAATATGCTGGATGACCTGGAGCGTGGAAAAGGTAAGTTATCGATCAGTATGACCGATTACCGAGCTTTTGAACTGGGACGTAATATCGCGACCAGCAAGGGCAAGGTGGTGTATGAAAACCGTATGTTTCAGTTGATCCAGTACAGCCCATTGACAGAAAAGGTCAATACTACACCGTTACTGATTGTTCCACCCTGGATCAACAAGTTTTATATTCTTGATTTACAGGAAAAAAATTCAATGATCCGTTGGCTGTCTGAACAGGGGCACACGGTATTTGTAATCTCCTGGATAAACCCGGATGCCAGTTATAAAGACATCGGCTTTGAAGAATATGTGCTGGAAGGGGTACTGGAAGCCATCGATGCCGTCGAGAAAGCGACGGGCGAAAGTAATATCAATACCATCGGTTACTGTATCGGCGGTACTTTGCTGGCTACGACGCTGGCCTATATGGCACAGAAAAAAGATGAACGCATCAAAAGTGCCACCTTTTTTACCTCAATGCTGGATTTTGCCTCTCCTGGAGAGCTGGGACTGTTTATCGATGACGAACAGTTAACCGCACTTGAGGAAAAAATGGATCGTGAAGGCTTCCTGGACGGTGGTGAAATGTCCGGTACCTTTAATCTACTACGCGCAAATGATCTGATCTGGTCGTTCTATATCAATAACTACCTGCTTGGTAATGATCCGCGTCCGTTCGATCTGTTGTACTGGAATTCAGACTCGACTCGGATGCCGGCAAAAATGCATAAGTGGTATCTGCGTACTCTGTATCTGGAAAACAGCCTGATCAAGCCGGGTGCTATCTCCATTAAAGGTACGCCTATCGACCTGACGGCCGTGAAGACACCTGCTATGTTCGTTTCTACCGTAGATGATCATATCGCTCCGTGGTTATCCACCTGGGCAGGTGCACAGCATTTTTCTGGCCCGGTACGGTTTATACTCGGTGGTTCCGGGCACATTGCCGGGATTATCAATCCACCCGCAGCCAATAAATACGGTTACAGCATGACGACAACCAACAAGTTGCCGAAAAATGCGCAGTCCTGGGCTGATAAGGCCGTGAAAAATGAAGGTTCATGGTGGCCAGCATGGGATGACTGGGTGGGTAAAAATAAGGGTGATAGTATCGATGCGAGACAGCCTGGTGACCATCAGTTACCCGTCATCGAAGATGCTCCCGGTCGCTATGTGAAAACAAAAATAGTCAATATATAAAGCCCTGAATCAATCAGCGGCTAATTACCAGAGAGAGGAGATTATGAGTAGAGTAGCAGTAGTAACAGGAGGAACGCGTGGGATCGGTGAGGCAATCTGCCTGGCGCTGAAAAGTGCAGGTTATCGGGTTGCCGCGACCTATGCAGGTAATGATGCATCGGCGCAGAAATTTTCTGCAGCTACCGGGATTCCTGCTTTCAAGTTTGATGTGGCTGATTTTGATGCCTGCCAGAAGGGAGTAGCCGATATCGAGGCTGCGCTCGGACCGGTGGAAGTGCTGGTGAATAACGCCGGGATTACGCGTGATACCACGATGCATAAAATGACTTTCGAGCAATGGAATGCTGTCATTCAAACCAATCTGACTTCGTGTTTTAACATGAGTCGGGCAGTAATCGATGGTATGCGTGAACACAGCTTTGGACGAATCGTCAATATTGGATCGATCAATGGGCGTTCCGGGCAATATGGTCAGGTAAATTACGCTGCAGCGAAGTCCGGTATCCACGGCTTCACCAAGGCGCTGGCACTTGAAGGCGCGGCCAAGGGAATCACGGTTAATGCGGTGGCACCAGGTTATGTACTAACCGATATGGTAAGAGCTGTACCGGAAAAAGTACTGGAAAAGATCATCTCCAGAATACCGGTTGGGAGACTGGGTGATCCGGATGATATCGCACGTGCTGTTATGTTTCTGGTGGGTGATGATGCTGGTTTTATTACCGGTGCGACACTGGATGTCAATGGCGGGCAACAGATGTACTAAACTGCTACTGCTAAATCCGTAGTGCTAATGCCGGCTAATTGCCGGCATTTTTTTGTCCTTAATGTTTGTATAAGTCGATTTCACTGCCTGAACAGCGTAGGAATCCGTATCATTCTCTGAACAACACACTCGACCTTCCTGGCAACGGCTGCTAATCGGTTGCAGTCAACGATAGGGGTATGCCCGCTAAGTCTGCTTAAGATCGACAAGCCTGGCTATTATATTTCCTGTATACCCTGGAAGGCTGCCGCCCTGTCAACTGAGCAGCATCTCTTCGGCTCATTAAATCGGTAGACCAGCGAAGAATTCTTACCCACGTTCTGGCTGCCAGCCTTCGCACCGTATTAACGAAGTCAGTCTAAGTTGGATTATCGAGTGCAAAATCAACAACTTAAATTTAATAGCGAACATAAAAAAAAGCGCCCCTAAAAGGGGCGCAAACTGGTATTTTGAAGAGGAGTCATCAAATACCTTCTGAGGCAACGACTGGATTGAGGTGCTCCAGCCGTTGTAGAGAAGCTTTGTTACTAAGCTGACATAAACATGCCGCCGTTGACTGGAATATTAGCTCCAGTGGTATAGGCATTACGTTCATCGGCCAGCCATGCTACGGTGTAGGCGATTTCTTCTGGTTTACCCATTCTGCCTACCGGTACTGCGCCAACAATGGCGGTCAGTACGGCTTCAGGCATGGAGCTGGTCATAGCCGTTTCGATATAACCGGGTGATACTGTGTTGACAGTAACGCCTTTGGCAGCTGTTTCCTGAGCAACTGCCATGGTGAAGCCATGCAGACCTGCTTTGGCCGCTGAATAGTTAGCCTGACCAAACTGGCCTTTCTGACCATTCACTGAAGAAATGTTGATAATGCGTCCAAAACCGCGTTCAGTCATTCCGTTAACAACCTGTTGAGTGACATTGAAGGCGCTATTCAGGTTGGTATTTATGACTGCATTCCACTGATCCGGAGTCATACGCTTCAGGGTCTTGTCGCGAGTGATGCCGGCACAGTTTACCAGTATGTCAACCGGGCCCAGTTCAGATTCGATGCTTTGAACCATCGTTGTGCAACTGTCGTAATCAGTAACATCGGCTGGTGCAATGTGTAAATCCAGATTGCCAGTTTTATTTTCAGCTAACCAGCTCTCAGCCAGTTCTTTATCGGCCGGGAAATAATTCGCGACTACGGTGTGACCGGTAGATGCGAGTTCTTTACAGATACTGGTTCCAATTCCACCGGTGCCACCGGTTACAAGTGCGATGCGTTTAGTCATAAATACCTCTTGAGTTATAATGAGTGAACTAGATTAAGCTGCTTTCTTAGCCGTTTTCTTGATCGCTTCAACACTGGAATCCATCGCTTTAGTGGAATACTCAGTGTTCAGCTTGTATGCATCGTCGATAACAACTTTCAGGCCTTCACGAGTTTTTAAAGCGTTGTCGGTAGACTCTTTGACATAGCCAGTTACGGTTTCAACCATTGCCTGCATCATTTTGCTGGAAGCCTGCGCTGCTTCAGCAGGAGTTTTGGCTGCGAAAATTACTGTGCTGCTGGCCAGTGCGGTATCCATCAGGTTATTGGTTAATTCAACCTGCTTGCTGATGAACCATTCTGTAGAGGCTACATTCAGATCGCCAAAAGCACGCAGAGTTAACATTGCTTTTGTGTTGTATTCATTGATGAAATCGATTGCTTGAGTATTCATGGTACGAGTCTCCGGGGTTTTAAGTTAGTTATTTGTGCACTGCACAATGCTGCACTGCACAAATAATATGTCCGGGGGAATAAATGTCAAGCTGGAAATGAAAAAAAACTTAAAATATTTTTTGACGGCTTATTAACGCGTTATTAATCAATGGGTTGGGGAAAGCGGAAAATTAAATTTTATTTTCCGTTCTTCTCAGTTTGACTGGCGTTGAAGAAATTGCGTTGCAGTTTCTGGAAGTGATCCATGTTTTGCTTCGACATTTTTGTCCATAAATCGAAAGGGGAACCCTCCAGTGCCTTATCCAGCTGGTCCACCAGGGACGCCTGCTGTTCGGCAAACATTTGCATACTGGCCTGCAGGAAGCTGGAAAAATTATCTCGACTGGTATCTGAGTAATTGCGAATGAACTGAGACAGTACGTCACTATTGAATAGCGGGTCGCCGGCATTTTCCTGTTCAAGAATAATTTGTAATAGAATGCTGCGGGTCAGGTCTTCACCGGTTTTCTGGTCTATGACCTTAAATGGGGCGTTTTGTATAACCATCTGACGTACTTCATCGAGCGTGATATAGCAGCTCTCCTGGGTATCGTAGAGTCGACGGTTGGGGTATTTTTTGATCAGTCGGATGTTGTCACTTTCAGCAGTCACTATTATGCATCTTTGGCTTTAAACGAGCGCATCATAGCTTAAGTTTTATGCTTAAGCCATGACATAGCTCATTGAGGGCTTGTGTGCGTAAGCTAGTTGATAAGTTACAGCGCCATAGCGACTCCCTGACCGCCGCCGATACATAATGTGGCCAGTCCTTTCTGCGCCGACTTGCGTTGCATGCTATGCAGCAGGGTAACCAGAATGCGCGCACCGGATGCATCGATCGGATGGCCGATAGAGATGGCTCTGCCACTGATATTCACTTTATCCGTGCCTTAGTCGAGCGATTTATTAACCGAAAGAGTCTGAGCTGCGAAGGCTTCATTCGATTCAATCAGATCCAGATCGCTGATATCCCAGCCTGCTTTGTGCAGGCATTTCTGAGTCGCCGGAATTGCTCCAGTTCCCATGATCGCAGGGTCAGCGCCGGCGCTGGAAAAATACACGATTCTTATGAATATTATTCATCGCGCACCACAGACCATCGATTATCATGCTGTCTTCCAGCTCCCAGTTGCCCATCATTTTTCCATTACGGGACTTGGGCAGGACATGCGCAGAAATGCTCATATTTTCCTGGCCACCGGCAATCATGATATCGGCGTCTCCGCAACTGATAGCCTGAAACGCCAGATGCACCGCCTTCAGTCCGCTGCCGCAAACCTTGTTGTGATGGTCATGACGGAGGTTGTTTCTGGTAAACCGGCTATTAACGCAGCCTGACGTGCAGGGTTTTGTCCGGCTCCGGCGGTGAGGACCTGACCCATAATGACTTCATCGATAGCGTCGGGTTTGACGCAGGATTGATCGAGTAGTGACCAGATCACTGTGCACCCAGATCAATGGCAGGAACTGTCGATAGACTTCCCCCAAATGAACCTACCGCTGTTCGTGTTGCATGCGTGATGACGATGGAGTCCGACATATTTGATACCTGGCTGGGCTGATAATTTGTATTGAAATAATGACCTTCTATTTAACGCGTTGTTTTATTGCGGTGCAATAATGGTAATGTTAGTGTTGTAAGAATTAAATCAAAATAAGGACTGGAAAATGACCACCAATGAGCAAAAGCCACAAGAGTACATGAATCAACTGTTTGATTTGCAACAGCAGTATTTAAAAAATCTTGAGCAGGCTTTCAACCTGAAGCAACCGGCAGCTGCGGCTAATCCGTTTGATCAATGGTGGCAGCAATTTCCAAAATCAGGACAGAACGACTTTGATAGTTTTTTCAAAAATATGTCTCATGTTGGCATGGGGTTTATGCAGAACCCATTAAGTGGCATGCAGGAGCAGGCGGAAAAAGTCCAGAATATGACGAAATGGTATAACACCATGAATAATCAGTTTAATGACTGGTCGAAGTTGAGTTCATCGGTAAATCCCCTGTTTGATCGCATGAATGACCAGTTCAAACAGCAGTTACAGGCGCCTTTCGGAATGGGTATGCCGTGGATGCAGAATCAGTTTAACCCTTCTCAACTGACCGATGCGATGAACTCTTCGGTGTTAAACCTGTTGCAGAATCTGTTTAAAGGTGAAGAGAAGCAGGCCGGTGAACAATTGTTAAACAGCCTGCAGCAATATCAGAGTTCAATGATGCATTACAACCAGTTGATGGCTCAGGTCGGAATTGACAGCCTTGCTCAGGTGCAGAAACAGATGGATCAGATGAAAGGTAAAAACCTGGAAGAAGTTTTTGAGTTGTGGATGAAGGCTAGTCAGGATGTTTTTAATCGTGAAAAAATGGGCGAGCCCTATACCAAGATTCAGGCTCAGCTGGAAACTATTCAACAGACTCTTAAAGCGGATTATGAAGAATACCGTTTAAGCCTGGCGAAAAATCTGGGACTGGTAACGCGCGCTGAGTATGAAGCGGTTACCCTGCAAATGGATATGCTTAAGGCAGAGCTTGAAGCGTTAAAAAAAAACATTAAGAAAGGTGCCGTAGACAAACAAAGCGGAGCCGAAGGTGGGGCCGATGACTTTACCGTGATCAGCGGAGTCGGCAAGAAGTTCAATGACAAGCTGCACGAACAGGGTATTCATAACCTGCAGCAGCTGGCCTCCATGTCGGATCAGATGTTAAAAAACCTGGACACGGATTTACAGGCCAAAGGTCGTATTATGCAGGACCAATGGCGTGAACAGGCTGAGCAATTTCTGAACACCATGACCGGTAAAAAATAACCTTTCAGCCAAATTAGATTGGCAGACAGAAAACTAGCTTATTGGGGGCTAACTCCAATAAGCTTTAGTCTACTTCATCGGGACAGTCGCCTTGCGTTATGGCTTTTCTCCAGTTGGCCTGGTTTCACCTGACCGCGACTAAACCAGGAATGATACCGGCATAGCCGATGGCGCAGGAACACCGAATTAAACGGAGGTTCCTTGGCTATTATTTTTGTTGCGTAGATAATCAATCACCTGGTCGGCATTCTCAGCAGGTGGAAACACCGGATAAAATACTTTCTGGATGACGCCATCATGCGCAACCAGTGTGACCCGTTTTGCCAGAGTCTGGCCATTGGACTGCATTGTCGGTAACGACAGGCTGTTAATGAATTTCAATTCGCTATCGCTAGCCAGCGCAAAGGGCAGTTGCAGCCGACTGGCGGCTTCGCTCTGATATTCCGTGGTCTGAGTACTCAGTCCATACACTGTAGCTTTCAATTTACACAGTTCCTGATAGTGATCTCGAAAAGCGCAGGCTTGCGGTGTGCAACCCATCGCGCCTGGAATCTGAGCCCAGCCGTCTGGCAGTGCCACGTTGGGACGTCCGGTCATGGGGTAAATATAGATCACAAGGTCGCCGTTAATGGCCGCAAAATTAACCGAAGTCTGATGTGTGGTCACCAGCTCCAGATCTGCGAGCGGCATGCCAGGCAGATGATTGCAGGCACCATCATCCTCGGGTACAGGAAGTTCCAGTGGTAGAGTTGCGGGTGATGTCATGATTCCTCCTGTTCAGCTTAAGCTCAAAGGGAAACGCTCTGATGCTCGGGTGACCAGAGCAGGTTGGTAGTCAAATAGTCTGGCTACGGCAATCAGCGTTGAGAGCTGGCTTGCTGCTTTTTTTCCTTCTCTTCCTGCAGTCCCTGTTTAGCCGATTGAAAAAACTCAACCAGTATCATCACGGTAACGGCTGCGACGATTACGCCAAAAGGTATCGAGCCTATCGATACCGCAAGCCCGATGACGAAAGTAAGGAATATCCCTACGGCAATCAGGCCGGTAATTAAATTATCCATGGTGATCTCTCATTGCGTTATAAGAAATGGCGCTAGTCATTCAGATACTCCAATAACCAGCGGGCAGTGCGAAACAGTCGGGCATCATCATTTTTTCCGGCGACCATCTGGACTCCGACCGGAAGACCCTCAGGGCTCTGTAACAGGGGAATGCTTAGCGCAGGGTTGCCACAGAAAGTCCAGATCGTATTCATCAGCGGGCTGCCGGTTTTTTCCAGTCCGGACGGTGCCGGGCCAAAGGTAGAAGGGGTGATGATCGCATCGTATTCATCGAATATTTCTTCCAGGCTTTGGTTATATTCACGCATGCGCAGAAGGGCGGCATTATAGTCGGTGGCTAATACACCTTGTCCGCGTTCAATCATTTCGCACAACACGCTGCTCAATTGAGATTTTCCATCGCGATACTCACGGGCAAAATTACGTGCCAGATCAGCCTCCATGATGTTTTGATGATCCTGATAAATATCTTTAAACAGGGCCGCCAGATCGATCACATCGATGATCTTGCGGTTTTCCTGGTTAACATTGTCGATCAGTTCACGTAGTCCATCCTTGGATGAAGCTTCAAGCTGATCCCACATCGGCGTGCGTACAAACGCGAAATGCGGATCGAGCGGTGGCTCCTGCGCCATGATGCTGGCTATTGCGGGTGCTGCCATGGGCTGCATCGCGCTATCTCGACTGTCGTAGCGCATCAGCACATCGGCGATCAGGGCGAGGTCTTCGAGGCTGCGCGCAAACACGCCGATCGTATCCAGGGGTTCTGACTGGGTCAGCACGCGGTAGCGTGAAATACGTCCGAAGCTGGGTTTGAACCCATATACCCCGCAATAGGATGCAGGTCGAATCACCGATCCATTGGTCTGAGTCCCCACGCTTAACGGCACCATGCCGGCAGCAACGGCCGCGGCAGACCCACTCGATGAACCGCCGGGTGTATGCGCGGTATTATGCGGATTCCTGGTCTTGCCCGGAGCCATGACTGCCAGTTCAGTGGTGACGGTTTTGCCTAAAATTATCGCACCTGCTTCACGCAGCAGGGCTACCAGCGTGGCATCCTCGGATGGTGTACGCCCCTGATAAATCACACTTCCGCGCTCGGTCGGGTAATCGAAGGTATCGATGATATCCTTGATGCCTACCGGAATGCCATGCAAGGGCCCCAGCGCCAGTCCACGGCGACGAAACTCATCGGCCTGGCGCGCCTGTTCCAGTGCCAGCGCTTTGTCCAGATGGGTCCAGGCGCCTATCTCCTGTTCGATTTCGTCAATCCGTTCAAAGCAGGCTTCAACCAGTTGAGTTGATGAAAGCAAGCCCTGTTGCAGCGCTTCACGCACCTCCAGAGCGGTTAAAAAGTTTGCGTTATTCATCGATGTGCGAGTTCTCGGTTAATCTTTTGTGTCATCAGCGGTTTATTTTCCAAACAGGTAATCGGGTAGCCACAGGGCTATGCCGGGGAAGTTATACAGCATTACCATCGAGAATATAATGATCCCAAGATAGGGCATGATTCCGCGGAAAATATCGATTAGCTTGATATGTGGTGGCGCCACACCTTTCAAATAATAGGCCGCCATTGCCATCGGTGGTGTGAGGAATGAGGTCTGTAGATTGAGCGCGACCAGAATGCCAAAAAATAGCGGGTCCACGTGGAAGGTTTCCAGCATTGGCAGGAAAATTGGCACGAAGATAATGATGATCTCGGTCCACTCCAGCGGCCAGCCCAGTATGAAGATAATCGCCTGCGCCAGAATCAAAAATCCAACGGTTCCAAGATCGAGTGCGAGCACCATTTCCCTGACCAGATCATGCCCTCCGAGGTAAGAGAATACCGAGGCAAATGTCCATGAGCCGACAAACAGCCAGCACACCATGGCCGAGGTTTTAGCGGTAAGGTAAACTGCCTGCTTCAGACGCTCCCAGCTGAGAGAGCGATACAGCGCCGCCAGTAACAGACCACCGAAAGCGCCCACACCCGCCGCTTCAGCCGGTGTGGCAAGCCCCATCAAAATAGCGCCTAACACGCTCATGATGAGAACTGCCAGCGGAACAAAAGAGGTTAACAGTTGCCACAGGATTTGACCCATTGGCGGTATATCCTCCTCGGCTGGCTTGGGCGCTAGAGCTGGATTCAAGGTGGCTCTACCGACTACATAAACCATATATAAACCGGCTAGCAACAGGCCGGGGAAGAGTGCTGCGGCGTACAGCCGTAACGGTGATATATCGGCTATGGCAGAGTACACAATCAGCATGATCGAAGGCGGTATCAGGATACCGAGACAGCCACCCGCACAGATGACACCTGCGGCAAAGCTCTCATCGTATTTGGCTGCCAGCATGGCGGGGAAAGCCAGCATCCCCATCAGGGTCACCACCGCTCCAACAATGCCTGTTGCGGTGGCAAA
>JACNJF010000025.1 GCA_014382695.1 Gammaproteobacteria bacterium
CTTTCCCGTCTCTCGACAGGGGCGCAAATTATAGTGAATTAAAACACCCTGTCAATCACTATTTCATCCTTTCTTAATTTACTTTCAAATTTCCTTTTCGTTTCAACTGGAGGATCCTGAAACCCTTCAATCTATGCCACCAACTCCAGTCTTCCTCGACTTCCGTAGTAACAACGAGCCGCGCATTATTGTCATTTTCACGGCTGAGTCAATGACTATTTAAGTTTATTTATTTAATCGTAATTTTAGCAAACTTTCTCTTGCCAACCTGTGCAATTACTGTTGTGTTTCTGGCGAGCACTAATGCTCTATCTTCCACTTTCTGGCTATCCAGTTTTACTGCGCCCTGCTGAATCATCCGAAAACTTTCGGAGGTACTGGCTGTCAGGCCGGCCATTTTTAATAACGCCGCAATGCTTATATCATCTTGTTCAATTTCAAGTATTACTTCTGCTAAATCATCCGGAATCGCGCCTTTCTGAAATCGGTTGATAAAGTCCTGCTGCGCATTACGCGCCGACTGCGCATCATGGAATCGAGTGATAATCTCTTCGGCCAGCAGGAACTTGACATCTCTGGGGTTGCGCCCATTCTCTATCTCTTGCCGGAAGCCTGCTATCTCTCCCAACGATCGAAAACTTAACAATTCAAAGTAGCGCCACATCAACACGTCACTGACCGACATGATTTTACCGAACATGTCATTCGGCGCATCGGTAATGCCTATATAGTTATTTAATGACTTGGACATTTTCTGCACCCCGTCCAGCCCTTCCAGAATTGGCATCGTCAATGCGACCTGTGGCTCCTGTCCATAGGACTCCTGTAACTGACGCCCTACTAGAAGGTTAAATTTCTGATCAGTCCCCCCCAGTTCCACATCCGATTTCATCGCTACCGAATCGTAACCCTGAACCAGCGGGTATAAAAACTCATGCACTGAAATCGACTGGCCTCCTTTATAGCGTTTATTGAAGTCATCACGCTCCAGCATTCTGGCAACCGTATGCCTTGCCGCCAGCTGTATCATATCTGAAGCTTTCATTTCTCCCATCCACTGGGAGTTAAACAATACCGTGGTTTTTTCAGCATCCAGTATCTTAAACACCTGATGCTCGTAGGTTTTGGCATTTTCCAGCACCTCATCGCGCGTGAGTGCTGGCCGGGTAGTGCTTTTACCGGTAGGATCACCAATCATTGCGGTAAAATCACCAATTAGAAACTGCACTTCATGCCCCAGGTCCTGGAACTGCCGCAGCTTATTGATCAGTACCGTATGTCCCAGATGAAGATCAGGTGCCGTTGGATCAAATCCAGCCTTGATTTTTAAGGGCTTTCCTTTTTTAAGCTTTTTTATCAGCTCAGATTCCACTAGAATTTCATCTGTGCCTCTTTTGATTTGCTGTAACGCATCTTCTACTGAGCCCATTATCCACCTCTACATATTGAAACTTATTAATAACTGCCACACACTTTCAGACATAACCAGAATCTATTTTTGATGAGCTATCTAGACCTTGATTTAAAATCGGGACGGCGCCAACCGAGGCAAACACTAAGACGCAGGAAGAATTCCTCCAGTCGTAGTAGCGGCCTGATCAGAGGTGTTAGCGCCATGATTACCCTGGTCGGATCGATTTACCTGATTTTATCACTACTGCCTGACAGTATCGCCAAGGTCGAGGATTCTAACCTCAAGCAGCAACGATTACACTATCCTGTTTTAATTCCTGATCAGGCCGTTGAAATAACAGCCATAGCCTCCGAATCTGAACCCAGGCCAGCAACGCCGCCTAATCAGTGGGCCCATTTTAAAGTTAAAGCCGGTGACACGCTTGCCTCCATTTTCATGCAGGCCGGTTTAGGAGCCAGCGCTACTTATGAAGTCACCCAGCTTAATGAGCAAACAAAAAATCTGAGTAGAATACGCCCAGGACAGAGCATCTCCATATTAACGGACGCTGAAAACAAGCTATCTTCCCTTAAGTACAAACCCAGCCTGACCGAGACCTTCTCAATCAAACGTAAAGAGGATGGAAGCCTGAGCAGTGAGCTATTACACCACCAGCTTGACCCATTCCCGGTTTTCAAATCAGGCGAAATCACTTCTTCACTGTTTCTAGATGCGGAAAAAAACGACATCCCGGAGAACCTGATTATGGAAATGGCTGCAATATTTGGCTGGGATATTGACTTCTCACTTGACCTGCGCAAAGGGGATCAATTTTCCGTTGTTTACAATGAACTCTTCAAGGATGGTGAAAAAATTCGTGATGGCCGTATCTTGGCCACTCAATTCATCAACCAGGGCAAATCTTATAAGGCGGTTCATTACACCGACCCCAGCGGGAACAGCGGCTACTACACGCCTGATGGCAAAAGTATGCGTAAAGCCTTTCTGCGTAGCCCGGTTAAATTTTCTCATATCAGCTCGCGCTTTTCCGGAAATCGCTGGCACCCGATCCTTTCCAAGTGGCGTTCCCATAAAGGCGTGGATTATGCTGCGGCACGCGGCACACCCATTTACGCTTCAGGTGATGGCAAAATTTCTTTTATCGGTACTAAAGGTGGTTACGGTAAAACGATATTTATCCAGCATGGAGGAAAATATTTGACGGTTTATGCACACCTTTCTCGTAACGCACAAAACATGAAGGAAGGAAAGCGGATAAAGCAGGGACAGGTTATCGGTTACGTGGGAAGCACCGGTCTGGCGTCTGGTCCGCATCTGCACTATGAGTTTCGGGTGGATGGCGTACACAGAAACCCGTTAACCGTAAAACTACCGGCAGCCGAACCGATAGATAGCGCGTATATGGAACATTTTAACAAAGAGACTAAAGCGTATCTTTCCATGCTGGATATAATGGGAAGCCATTCTGTGGCAAGCTTAAGCGATGACTCGGGACTCTAAACCGCTCTACCTGGGTACAATGAGCGGCACCAGCATGGATGGACTGGATCTGGTTGCTATTGATTTCAGTCACAATAAACCCGTTCTACAACATCACGGCCACACACCATACCCTGACGAACTGCGTAAAAACTTACAGCACGCGGCCCTGAACGAATCCACCACTATCTCGGCTGCCTGCAATCTTGACACCCAGTTGGGGCAATTTTATGCCCAGGAAATCAATTTATTTCTGGATAAAAACAGCATACAGCGCGATGAAATTGCCGCTATAGGCTCTCACGGCCAGACCATCAGGCATTCACCACAGGGCGGATTCCCCTATACCCTGCAAATTGGCGACCCCAATATAATTGCCGCCCGGACTGGACTGAATGTTGTCGCTGACTTTAGAAGACGGGACCTGGCTCTTGGTGGACAGGGTGCACCATTAACACCCGCATTTCATCATGAAGTATTTCTTACCGAGCTGAATAACCGTGCCATTATAAATATCGGGGGCATTGCCAATATTACGCTGCTTGCGGCCGATTCATCCATTCCTGTAACCGGTTTTGACACCGGTCCCGGCAACACTCTAATGGACCACCTCAGTGCACTTCACCTGGGGCAAAACTTTGACCGCAACGGTAATTTTGCCCGCAGTGGAAAGGTCCACAGCGCTATATTGCAAAATATGCTGACCGAGTCCTTTTTCCATCTGAAAGCACCAAAATCCACCGGTACCGATCACTTTTCACCCGCCTGGCTGGAAAAACATGACTTAAACTCGCTTTCACCGGCCGACGCCATGTGCACTACGCTGGAACTCACCGCCGCCAGCATTTCCCAAAGCATAAAAATGCAGGACACCATACCCGATGAGTGTTTTGTGTGTGGCGGTGGCGCACATAACGGCTTTTTACTCGAACGCTTACAGCATCATCTAAGATCCGTAAAAGTTGACACGACCGAGAAGCTGGGAATTAGCCCTGACTGGGTAGAAGCCACGGCTTTTGCCTGGCTGGCACGTCAGACGATGCTCTTTCTTCCTGGTAACCTGCCCTCTGTTACGAATGCAAAATACTCCACAATTCTAGGGGGGGTATATTTTTCACATGGACAGTATTGAACATTATGTTAACATATAAGGAGTTTTTAATTTTAACCGAAGATCAATCATGAACATTGCAAAAAAAGTCTCTCTAATTACTCTGCTCTCGGCCGGACTATGCGCTCCAGTAGCTGCTGATTTTGTGGGACTGAATATTGGCGTTACTAGTTGGGCCCCTGACATAAAGGGCACTATTAATAGCACAGGCAGCAGCAACAGTACCATCCAGCTGGATAATGATCTTGGCTATAAGGATACAACGTCAACAACGCTGAATATTCGCTTTGAACACCCTATCCCGCTGCTTCCAAATGTTAAATACTCGGGATCTGATCTGAATTCCAGCAGCACTAGCACAACCCCATTAACATTTGATGGTAAGTCCTATACCGGCACTATCAATTCAACCTTAGACTTATCTCATAATGATATCGTTCTTTACTATGAACTACTGGATAACTGGATCAATGTCGATTTTGGACTGGATCTAAAACGATTTGACGGAAAAGTATCCATGAGAGATAGCACCGGTACGACTCCTAGTAACATTAATGTTGATGAAACGATTCCAATGCTATATCTGGCCGCAAGATTTGACCTGCCTTTAACCGGCCTGTATGTCGGTGCCAATATTCAACAACTGAGTGTCGGTGATAACTCTGCCGAAGACACCACCGTTATGATCGGCTATGAATCGAAGATGGGACTGGGACTGGAAGGCGGATATAGAACCTTCACCCTGGAACTGGATGACGCCAAAAACCTGAACACCAACCTGGAATACAATGGATTGTTTGTAAACGGGTACTTCCACTTTTAACTAACAGGGTATTCAGTTATAAAAAAAGCCTGCTAAATGCAGGCTTTTTTATGTCTGGAAATCATATCGACTTTACATCGAGAAGGATGAACCACAGCCGCAGGTAGACGTTGCATTCGGGTTATTGATGACAAACATCGAGCCTTCGAGGCTTTCTTTATAATCGACTTCGGCACCGGAGAGATATTGATAGCTCATCGGATCGATGACCAGGGTAACGCCATTTTTTTCAATTTCATGGTCACCTGCATTCACCTTTTCATCAAAAGTGAAGCCATACTGAAAGCCGGAACAACCACCACCCTGCACGAATACTCTTAATTTCAGCTTCGGGTTACCTTCTTCGGTAATTAATACTTTTGCCTTTTTTGCCGCCGCGTCAGTAAAAACAAGATTAACACTTGCTACTGGATTCAACGGCACGCCAAAATTTGCACTGATATTTACACTGACCATAGTTACTCACCTGAAAAGTTTAATAAAGCGACAATAGCTTTACCTACTAAAATAGTCAACTATTATCCTGTCACATAAAAAACGCCAGAATCAGGACTATTCCGTCACCATCTCACTTTCTTTTTCAGCCTTAACCGACTTATCTTCCAGTCTTTTCGGTGCGAGAGCCTCACTGCTTTCATGGATCAAACCACCATTAACTTCAGCACCAATCGCCATTTCGATGAGATTATAATATACACTTCCATTGATTCGAGACTTTGGCGCAAGCTCTACCCGGATAGAACCGAATACATCGCCGATAATTTCACCATTGAGCACCATGTTAGGGACCTTCACATCCCCCTCAATATGCCCAAACTCACTCAGAATCAACATGGCCTTACTACCCTCTTCAGCCATAACATTACCGATTATCTTTCCATCAACATGCAACCCGCCTGAAAAAACGAGATCACCATTAATCACCGTACCCTGACCAATCAAAGTATCGATTCTTGCTGAATTAAATTTTTTCTTTTTCCCAAACATTTAGTTGCTGCCTCCAGATAGGGCTTGAGCCCAGGATATAGACTCGGTAAACGATTTTATCTTTTTGGTTGATGGATTGATCTTCAATTGAATATCATAGGGCTCAAACTGCTCCGGTAACTGCAGATCGCCTTCGAACATCTGAAAATAACGGAATGAAAAATCAACGTCGCTGGAATTATAGTCTCTTTTCAGGGTTTCCAGCGATAAATCCACCTGCTCATCGTTTTGCTGACCTTTGATCATTATTTCAAAGTCGCCCTTCACAAATTTATCACTTTTTCCGCGCTTTGAAAGTACCAGCTTGTAACTGTACAGCCCCAGATCATTTCTCTTATTCAGTTCCAATGACTGCAGATTAATCCCCAGAGACATCTGCTCAGGACTGACTATTCCCTGATAAAACACCAGCTGTTCTTTCAGATCGAGTAAATTTCGTTGCAACACGACTTCTGACTGCCGGGCCAGCTCATATGCGTCATGCTCAATCTTACTAATCCCTTTTAACTGTGCATTATCCTTAACCAGTGAGATATTGCGCTGTTCAAGCTCTGCTATACGACTTTCGATTACCTCCTGTTGCAGCCTTAACTGAGCCAGTTCAAACGACTGATAGGTTCGACCGAGCAGAAACATAATCATCAGCAAAACCACCACCAGGCTAATACCGATCCATAATCGCCAGGGATTATGCTGCCTTACCTGGAACCCGACATGCGCCTTACTCATGGTATAAAACCAAGTCCATGCAGGCCCGTAGCTTCATCGATGGACATCATTAAATTCATATTCTGTATAGCCTGCCCTGCGGCACCTTTCACCAGGTTGTCGATCACCGAAAGCACTACCAGTTTATTCGAGTCGGGAAGATAATGTAGCGCGATGCGACAGTCGTTGGCGCCTTTAACCGAGCGTGTTTCAGGGTGAGAGCCTGCTGGCATCACATCAACAAAAGGTTCAGCGGCGTAATACTCTTCATACAGTGCCTGTACTTTGCTAATATCGCCGACCACGTCAGCATATAACGTGGCATGAATACCCCTGATCATCGGCATCAAGTGCGGGACAAACACCAGATCAGCCCGCGCATCCAGCTGGCGCAGATTCTGCCTGATCTCCGGATAGTGCCGATGTCCTTTTACCGCATAAGCCTTAACCGACTCAGACACTTCACACATTGCCGTGCCCAGACTGGCGCTTCTGCCCGCTCCACTCACGCCGGATTTGCAGTCAGCAATAATCGTCGCCGGATTAATCAAACCATGCCGGAGTAAAGGCAACAGCCCCAGAGTAACGGCCGTCACATAGCAGCCTGGATTGGCAACCAACTGGGCCTGCTTGATCGCTTCCCGGTTCATTTCCGGCAAACCATACACCGCCTTTTCAACACTCTGCGGGCTGACATGCGCGGTACCGTACCACTTTTCCCAGACACTCAGATCCTTCAGCCTGAAATCAGCCGCCAGATCGATGACACGAATCCCGGCTGCCAGCAACTCTTCCACCTGATGCATGGCGGTCGCATTCGGAGTCGCAAAAAACACCACATCACATTGCCGGTAACTTTCGATAGAAGGCTCGCTAAACTTGAGGTCTATTCTCCCACGCAAATTAGGGAACATATCGGACACTGCTGTACCAACATTTGAGCGCGAGGTGATTATCTTCAGCGTAACCTGGCTGTGATTTGCTAACAGACGCAGCAGCTCGACTCCGGTGTATCCCGTCCCACCCACTATTCCTACATTTATCATTATTCCGCCCAATTCTGTTTTCGCGAAAATTTGATTAACTTTCGCATGAGTTTAAAAACCGCTATCCCACTGATTTTTTCACTAACTAAAATAGCCCTGCTACCAACTAGTCGTTATAATCGGATCATCCCAAAGTGAACGCAGAATTATACATAGTGGCGGATTCCGTGACAAAATATCAATCAACTAAATGCCTACGAAATTAATCACCATCCTACTGGCCTTCTGCGCATTGTCGGCTTCCGCTTTTCTGTTGTCACAGCCGAGTTTCCCGACACTCAGTGAACAGCTGGTGTTGCAACGCATCGACGGACAGCAGCAGCAACTCGGTGACATGAAAGGCATGCCGTTACTAATTACCTTCTGGTCTCCCAGCTGCGTGCCCTGTATGCAGGAAGTCAAACAGCTGAATCAGCTATATACCCAGCTTGAAGGTGGTCGAAAATTTGAACTGCTCGCTTTATCGATGGTTTACGATCGACCGGATCAGGTGATTCAAAGCAGCGCACATGCCCGCATGCAATATCCGGTCTATCTCGACCTCAGCAACGAACTGTCGCGTGCTTTCGGAAATATTGTCGCAACCCCTGCGCTGTTTCTATTAAATTCGGATGGTGATATTACCTACCAGCACAGCGGTAAAAGTGATTTCACCTTGATTAGCCAGAAACTCAAAAAACTTATTGGATAATATTATGTTGTGGCCCAAAGCATTACACCTGGTCTTCATGGTCGCCTGGTTTGCAGGTCTGTTTTACCTGCCGCGCCTGTTTGTGAATCATGCGATGACCGAACACAAGGAAACCCGTGAGCAGTTTAAAATCATGGAAAGAAAGCTGTATCGGTTCACTACGCCGTGGATGGTGCTAACACTGATTTTCGGTTTCTGGATGCTGTATGACTATGCCTGGGCCGCGTATGGCTCCATGCTTTGGCTGCATATCAAACTGATGCTGATGATAATCCTGGTCGTTTATCACTTTTACTGCGGGAAACTGGTAAAAGACTTCGCTGCTGATCGCAATAAAAACAGCCATGTCTGGTATCGCTACTTTAACGAAGTTCCCGCAATCGTGTTATTCATCATGATTCCGCTGGCGGTACTAAAGCCTTTTTGAACGCACATTATTTACCAGCGCGTATCAATCCGCCAAGGCCGCGCTCGTCCAGCTTTTCGATATAAAACCCTTTCACATCCTGGGCATCGTTCATGTTTTTGGCTTCCGCGATATAGGCGCGCATTTCTTCCTGACTGAAAGAGCGGATCACTTTTTTAGCACGCGGAATACTGCCCGCGCTCATCGACAGGCTTTCGATGCCCAGCCCCATCAACACCATCACACCCATCGGATCACCGGCCAGCTCCCCACATACACTAACCGGCGTTTTCTGCCGAATAGCGCCCTGAATAATTTGCTCCAGGGCTCGTAACACGGAAGGATGTAGAGAAGAAAATAATCCTGCTACCGATTCATTGTTGCGGTCCACCGCCAGCAGATACTGCGTCAGGTCGTTGGTACCTATCGAGATAAAATCGACCAGCTGACAGATTTCATCGATCTGGAAGATGGAAGAGGGTACTTCAATCATCGCACCCACCTGTGGGAAGCGGATACGCTGCCCCAGCTCATCCTCAATCTCATCCTTGGCGCGGTGAATCAGAATCAACGCGTCATCCAGTTCCTGCAGGCCACTAATCATGGGTAACAGGATATGCAGATTCTCCAGATCCAGATTGGCACGCATCATCGCGCGTACCTGGGTCATAAATATATCCGGATGATCGAGGGTAATTCTAATCCCGCGCCAGCCCAGAAACGGATTATCTTCCTTGATCGGAAAATAGCTGAGCGGTTTATCTCCACCCACATCCAGCGTTCTGAGCACCACCGGCATGCCTTTGAAGGTTTTCAGCACATCGCGATAGATGCGATATTGATCATCCTCACTCGGAAAACTCTCGCGAATCTGGAATGGAATCTCTGTTCGATACAAACCTACACCTTCTGCGCCACTGCGTAATGAAGGGCTATGATCCGACATCAGACCGGAATTCACATACAGCGAGACGCGGTATCCGTCGGTGGTCACTGCCGGTTTATTTTTTAATTCTTTTAAGCTATCGGTAACCTGTTCTTCTTCGACAATATACTTTTGCAGGTCATCCAGTAACTCCTGCTTAGGATCGATATAAGCCTTACCACTGTAACCGTCAGCGACAACGATTAGCCCTTCCATCTGGGTGTAAGGCAGATTAGTCACCCCCATGACCGCAGGAATGCCCAGGGCATGTGCCAGAATGGCAACATGAGAAGAGCTCGAACCATGCTCCGACACTATAGCCTGCAGGCGGTCCAGCGGCACACTGGCCAGGTCGGTTGCCGAAATCGACTCACCGACCAGCACAAATTTTTCCGGGAAAATACGCTCGCCAACCTGTGACGACAGCATACGCTGTAACACGCGCCGTCCCAGATCGCGAATATCATTAGCACGCTCTGCCAGATACTCATCTTCCATCGAGGCAAATACATCGGCATGCTCTTCGATTGTTTTGCGCCAGGCGGAAGGCCCCCAGTAGCCATCCTGAATACGCTGGCAGGTATCGTCAATCAGAGAACCTTTATCCAGCATCTGCGCATAAGCCGTGAACAGCGCACACTCTTCGCTCGGCAGTGACTGTTTCATGCGCTCAGCCTGGTCATACAGCGATTGCCTGACCTGTTCGATAGCGGTATCAAACAATACTATCTCCTGCACAATCTCTTCGCGATCAGTCACCCGGCGGTCAGGCACATTGTATAAGTTGACGCCATGATTAATCACCACGGCCTGGCCAATGGTCAAACCTGGCGAACCCGCCACACCGCTCAGCGTACAGGAAAGAGAAGACGTCTCATCCATCAGCAGGCTGGCCATTTCTCCACTGCTGCGGGCATGCGTAATAGCATTCGCCAGCTGCGTGGCCAGCGTCGTCATAAACGCTTCATCATCACTGTCAAACGCCTGTTCTGCACGCTGCAGAACCAGCACGCCAAGAATCTTGCGCTGAGAAATTATCGGTATTCCCATAAAAATGGGGAAGGCTTCTTCACCAGAGCCTTCGAAGAACACGAAGTTTTTATGCGTCAGCGCACTATCCAGCCGAATCAGCTCGGCTTTTTCGGCCACCATACCCACCAGACCACGTCCAATGCGCAGCTTAATCTTGCCCACAACCCCTTCATTCAGGCCGCGGTTAGCCATCAGCACCAGACTTTCCAGCTGATCCGGAAAATTAATAAAGATAGAGCAGGTATCGATCTTCAGCGCATCGATTAGATTTTCGACGATAAGGTCAAGAGCACTTTGAATATCAGGCGCCTGATCGACTTTTTTGACAATTTTCTGCAGTGTATGAATAAGCGACGGCATAAGTATCTAGGCTAAAATATATCTTTTGAGTTGCTGCAGGGCGCAGCGATAGACACGTTTTTTGAAATACACGACATGTTCGACCGGGTACCAGTAATCCACCCATTTCCAGCCCTGAAACTCAGGAATATCTGAAACTTCGAGATTCAGGCTACTTTCTTCGCCAGCCAGAGTGAGTAGAAACCACATCTGCTTTTGCCCGATGCAGACCGGTTGTTCGTAGCGGCGCACCATACGCTTGGGTAATTTGTAGCGCAACCAGCTGGTGGTGCAGGCAACCACCTCAACATCGTCAGGCTTCAGGCCGACTTCTTCCCATAACTCGCGGTACATTGCCTGTTCAGCCGTTTCGTTCTGCTTGATACCACCCTGCGGAAACTGCCAGGCATCCTGACCCAGACGCTGAGCCCATAGCACCTGACCATTCTGATTAGAGAGAATGATGCCTACATTGGCTCGGTATCCGTCAGAATCTATCACTTTACCTACTTTCTCCGCTTAAAAGGTTTATCCCATAACATGCCGGCTTCCTGCCGCTAACATTTTAGTCTAAGTTATTATAACAACAGCTATTTTTTTGCATCCACACTGTTCGGCAGACTTTAACAGGGTTTAAAAAATTAGCCTGTTATTCTTGCATAAAATCCTTATAGTGACCAATTTATAAATACTCATATAAGCCGCAATGCCCCTGACTTTATTCGATCTGGATAACACCCTGATAACCCATGACAGTGACTTTTTATGGGGACAATACCTGGTAGAGCATAAAATCGTTGATGCGGCACATTATGCCGAAAAAAATCGCCAGTTTTTTGAAGACTATGAGCGCGGTAATCTGGATATAGACCTTTACCTTAAGTTTGCACTAAAGCCCTTAAGTGAACACCCGGTTCAGCAGCTATACCGCTGGCGCGAAGATTTTGTACGTCACTACATTCAACCGATCATTGCCAAAGGTGCTGCTGCGACTATCCAGAAACATCGCGAACAGGGCGATACCCTGATGATAATCAGTGCCACCAATCTATTTATTACCCAGCCCATTGCCGAACTTTTGAAGATACCGCATATACTGTCTACCGAACCCGAGATGATCGATGGGCGCTACACCGGGAATTACATCGGCACCCCAACCTTCCAGCAGGGCAAGGTCAGGGCACTCAATGAGTGGCTGAAAAATCATCAGATGGATCTATCCGGCAGTACCTTCTATAGTGATTCGCATAACGACCTGCCGTTGCTTGAGCAGGTCGAATTTCCGGTTGCAGTCAATCCGGACCGGATACTGCGCCAGACTGCCGAAACAAAGCACTGGCCGATTCTCGATCTGAGAAGCTGAAACTCCCCCTGACCGAAGAAACTCTATGATGCTTGACTGGACCCGTATCGACACCGTTTTGCTGGACATGGACGGCACCCTGCTGGATCTTAATTTTGACAATTATTTCTGGCTTGAATATCTACCGTTACGCTACGCGCAGGAAAACAGGATGGCACTGGAGCAGGCCAAAAAACTGATCCAGCAGAAAACCTTTGCGCTGGAAGGGACTCTGGAGTGGTATAGCACCACCTACTGGACACAGGCACTCGGAATAGATGTGGTGGCACTCAAACATGAAGTTCGCCATCGGGTCACCGAAATGCCCTACTGCCATGATTTCCTGGATGGACTGAAGGCCGCACAAAAAAATATCGTGATGGTCACTAACGCACACCACGACAGCCTCAATCTCAAAATGGACAAAACCGGGATGGCACATAAGTTCGACCGCTTGATCACCGTACATGAATTTGCGTTACCCAAGGAAAATATTCTATGCTGGAGCGAGGTGCAAAAGATCCATCCTTTTAACCCGGCTCGAACCCTGCTGATCGATGACAATCTGAACGTACTGAAATCTGCCGAAAAATATGGCATCGCACACCTGGTTGCGATTTACCAGCCCGATTCACAGGCTCCGAAAAAAGATGTGGAGCATTTTCAGGCGATACACACCTTTGACGAAATTCTACCGGTCATCAAATCTGATCGCCCTGGTTGAAAATACAGCACCCTGTCACAACATAAAAAAAGGTCGCTCGAAGCGACCTTTTTTAAACTTACCGACTAACTACTTTTTAGCCGTATGATGCACATCCATCTGCGGATAAGGAATAGAGATACCAGCCTGATCAAACTGCAATTTCACCTGCTCGGTCAAGTCCCACTTGACCGCCCAGTAATCTCCTGTTTTTACCCACGGGCGAACCACGAAGTTCACCGAAGAACTGGCCAGCTCTGACAGTGCAATAACCGTTTTGGGCTCGGGCAATACACGCTCATCCTGGGACACTATCTGCGCCAGTAACTCTTTGGCCTTTTTAATATCATCGTCATAACCGATTCCAAAGGTCATATCGATACGGCGTGTGTCGCGCGCTGAGAAGTTGGTAATGGTGCCACCATAGATAGAACCATTCGGAATAATAATCTCACGATTGTCCCCGGTACGCAGGATAGAACTGAAAATACTGATGGTTTCCACCACACCGGACGTTCCCGCAACTTCAACAAAATCCCCCGCTTTAAACGGGCGGAAGATAATCAGCATCACCCCGGAAGCAAAATTTTGCAGCGATCCCTGTAACGCCAGACCAACCGCCAGACCGGCAGCACCTAACAGTGCGATCAGCGATGTGGTATCCAGGCCCAGGCGATCAAGAGCGGCGATGACCACAAACAGCAGCAGAATCGTTCGGATAATCGAAGTGATGAAGTTCACCAGAATATTATCCATCTTCGATTTTCTTAGAACCTTGCCCAACAACTGGCTCAAGGTGTTGACAATGATCTTACCGATGAAAAATATCGCCAGTGCCATAACGATATTGATCCCCCAGGGGATGACATAAGTATCCATCAATTTTATAAGGTCGAGTTTGTCCAGTTTATCTAACATCTGTATCTCCAGTTTAAAGTTATTCCGATAAAGCCCCGGTTAATCCGCCTAAAGGCGTTAATCCCCGCGATCGATAGATTACCTGCGCCCATATTGTAGCGCCAGCGTACGGACAAGAGTTTACAATGAGTTAACAAATGGAGCCGACTGCAAGTGCTGCAAAAATAAATATTAACTGACTAAGGAAGCCTGAAGAACTCAGGCCTTTTGTGAGACAGGAAGGGTTGAGGAAACAGGTTTTGCCAGCTATGTTTTAACGCCGGTTACAGCGCAAGTCTGCAACCGGCATAACAGGCAAAGAGGCCAGGCTTTAATGCTGATGTCCTTCCGGGCCATGCACGTGCCCATGTTCGATTTCAACCGGCTCGGCTGCACGCACAGCCATGACTTCCACATCAAAGTTAAGCTCGATACCTGCCAGCGCATGATTCGAGTCGATTTTGACCGAGGTTTCAGTGACTTCTATCGCAGTCACTGTAATCATTTCTCCGTTAGGGCCTTCTGCATGAAACACCATGCCCGGTTCGATGTCGGTATCTTCCGGAAACATTTCACGCGGAACCTCTTCCACCCGCTTGTCATCACGTAAACCGTAACCTTCTTCCGGAGAAACCTTAATCGTAAGTTTGTCACCGACTTTCTTATCGGCTAATTCCTTTTCCAGTCCGGGAATAATATTCTGCGCGCCATGCAGATAGACAAAGCTGCTATCCTGCGCCTGGTCAATAACAGTGCCATCATTATCGGTAAGGGTGTAATTCAGGGTGACTACATGTCTATCGGTGATTTTCATAGCTTAAAACTCGTCATATAATAAAAAATGCACACCATACAGAAAAACGTCCTGTTTGAGTAGTCTAGTGCAGCATTCTTTCTATCTCACCGAGCTCTCTATTCGACTGTTTTATCAGCTCAATACTATCCTGCAGGCCCATATTAAGCTTACTCATCGCAGGAATAATTGAAATCGGTGGCATCTGTTTCATATCCGGCGATCCCATCAGGCTGTGGTATTGCGCAACAATAATCAAATCACACAGATCGGCACTATCATCCGGATTACGGAACCATTCTTCACACTCTTCCGCGACCGTAATCAGCTCTTCACTGAAGTTCCACTTACGCATCAGCTGGCCGGTAATCATCGGTCGCATCGTGGTGATGGCCTGCTCCATCTTATCCGGTTCAGTAATATGTTCAGAGTGCTGCTGGAAATACTCCACAATCACCAGTACCCCCAGATCATGCGTTAACCCAGCCAGCATCGCCTGCTCCGGATCAAACATGCTGGTCTTTTGTGCGAGTAAGCGACTGATTGCAGCCACTTTGCGGCTATGCGCCAGTAGTTTATCCATGCGTTGAGCAACCAGTGGCGAGCGACTTTTGAACAGTTCATTCACCGCATAGGCCATCACCTGTTTATAGGTCGTATCCATGCCCAGCCGCATAATCGCAGCCTGCAGGGTTTCGGTCGCTACAACCCCCTGATACACCGGGCTGTTAGCAATCTTGATCAACTTGGCGGTAATCACCGG
Organism: Gammaproteobacteria bacterium; assembly: GCA_014382695.1. Classification (GTDB taxonomy): domain Bacteria; phylum Pseudomonadota; class Gammaproteobacteria; genus JACNJF01. The sequence continues at coordinate 15,460 of JACNJF010000025.1, forward strand.
ATCCGTCATCAATACCTGGGTAACCTTTTGTATTTCAATATTTTCATTGCTGAACACGCGCTGGATACGCTGTGCGACCTCCGGCAAACTGGGCAACTGCACATTATCTTCAAAAAGATCCTGATATAGATTCATCATCAACGGATTTGTATCCGTATCGTCGTCCAGAATCTGTACCGTCATCGTGTCTTCGCCGGCTGAGCTGCGATGTGCAAATTCGGTCAAAAATTTATTATCGATTTTCAGGTAATGCACGGTTCCAGAGGCATAGATGTCATACATGCTGGGCCGTAGCTGAGCCACCGGGTTCAGATCATCCTGCTCACGATAGACCAGCTGTTTGATCACCCCATCCCTGGCACGGGTCAGAATCTCACCCTTTAAAATGTACATACTGAAATCTTCCGTACAGCCCAAATTGACCAGAACTTCTTTATTTTCGGCAATCTGGATCACAATCTGAGCAGCCAGAGACTGCAACTGTTCCTTGCTAAAGCGAGATAATGGACGCAAACGGCGTAAAGTCGGGATATCTGGATGAATTGCTGGCATACGAGAGAATAATGGTTTTTTTAAAATGTCGGGTATTTGTATACGCTATTGACGAAAAGTCAAATAGTGCTTCCGGTTTAATGCATTCAATGGCGCGCCAGATAAGCTGAAAGCTGTGCCGAAATTCGTGATATCTCAGTCGACTCGCGCTTTTTATCAAATTTTTTACCCCACACCACATCCGGCCAGTAGGCATCATCGCATCGCCGCCCAATCACATGGATGTGCAGCTGAGGCACTACGTTGCCGATACTGGCCACATTGATTTTATCGATACTGAAATGGCTCTGAATAAAATCTGACAGAAGATTGATCTGTTGATAACCCTGCTGCTGCAGCTCAGGGTCTAGCAGATACAGCTCCCTGATCTCGGTGTGTGGCACCAGAATAAACCAGACCACTTCCGCATTATGATGCAGCAGGTAACTGAACCGATCCGATTCGGCTAGCTGCTTACAATTCTGTAACAGGTCCTTATCGATTTTAAACATTACTATTAGAAGCCATTTGAAATATAGATACCGATACTGGCCGCATCAAACTTAAAGCTATTTATTTCATAGGTTAAATCGGTATAACGAACCCCGACCTCCATCCCTGGCG
>JACNJF010000113.1 GCA_014382695.1 Gammaproteobacteria bacterium
GTTTCATCCGCATCACCTGTTCCAGGATAAAGGTATTTTCCGTCCTCATGAAAGTCGACCACATACAGGTTACAGTCACTTTCATAGTTGTAAAACACGCCATCGCCATGGTGGGCATCGATATCGATGTAGAGTATTTTCTGCAGCTGATGTTTTTTACGTAAATGTTCAATCGCAATGGCACAATCGTTGAAAACGCAGAAGCCACTACAATGATCGCGAAAGCCATGGTGCAGTCCGGCGATCGGTACGAATCCTCGGCGGTGTTGCCCGGCCATGATACGGTCGACCATGTTGAGTACCGAACCGACGATGGCAGTTCCGGCTTCATAAATTCCATGACGCGCCGGAGTATCGCCATGATCCAGAAAGCCTTCTCCGGATTCGGACATGTACTTGAGTTTTTCAAGATATTCTACGGTATGAAAGCTGAGCAGGCTTTGCAGATGGCAGGTTACCGGTTCCAGCCATTCCAGCTGCTGGGTTAATTTCTGCTGATGCAGACCCTCCAGAAAAGCCTGCAGGCGTAAAGGGCCAAACGGGTGCTGTTCACCAAAGTGGTAATCAGCAAGTGCCTGGCCGGAGATAATAGCGACAGAAAGTTTTGACATCGTCAATTTGTTATATTGTTATATTGTTATATTGTTATCCTGATAACATTACCTGAATAGTACAAAATTCACTTGATAAAATCACTAATGCAACTATATTAGCAGTTACTAATATGATGCCAATGAGTGCTATGCAAGCTGATATACTTTCCGACCTTGAATTTGAGTTTTACCTGCGACCCTCCGATATGGATGAGTTTAGCCATTTGCTGGTGGATTTTAAGGGTCAGGCGATTAGCTGGAGTGATGATGCAGAAGAGATGGTCGTTGCTCAACTGAAAGGCCACCGACTGGATCTTTCGACTGCTCGTAAAAGCTTTAAAAATATACAGGAATTATTTGATTCAATCTCACCCGAAATTTCTGATCTAGGTGCACATATTATTAGCAACAACAACTGCTTTGTTGAGTGCTGTAGTAAGGATGAGATTGAAAAAACACCCTGCAGCAGCCTGGTTTATATCGATGAACTGGTGGTTGATCAAGCCTTTCGCAATCGCAGCATAGGTACCGAAATGCTCAAACGCATGAGTCAAATTGTTGATATGAACAAGACCCTGGTGGCCCTCAAGGCTCTACCGATTATGGATGAAGAGCTGGAGCTGCGTACCCCTGAGCGTAAGAAGCAGCTCAAGCATTTTTACAGCAAGTTAGGGTTTCGTCACTCGGGTGAGCACTATATGGTGAAAGATGCTCGTGATTGCCATGCGCAACGGGCCAGGGCTTTAGCTGAGGATGGCGTGGCTTTAGCCTGATGCGAGTATGATGGCTGCTACTACATGGCGGTCTTCAGCAACCAGAATATTAAAGGTGCGGCACAGCGCGCCAGTATTCATTACTTCGACCCCAAATCCTCGGCTGGCAAAATAACCCAGGATTTTAATATCCGGGAAAATCTGTTTTTCTCCCGTGCCGAGCAGAATGACATCGGGTTTCATTTCAAAGATATCGTGCAAATGTTCTGTCTTCAGAGCCGTCACCGAATCAACCGGCCAGTGTGCGATCATCTGATTCGGGGACAGGATCAGGCTTTGTGTATAAACTTTTTCATTGACCGTAATCTGATCGGTATCGTAACCCTGGATACTGTAACGGCTGGTGATGATGTCTTCGGCTAATGGCATGCCGGAAGATTAAAGGAATTATCGCGATATTTCCAGTCTCAACCGTTGAATATATTGACAGTTGCCAGCGCTATGTTTAAGGTTGCCAGTCCATTTGTTAGCCTACTTGAGACACTTCCTTGAACCACGATTTCCAGCGCATCAAACGCCTTCCACCCTATGTTTTTAATATTGTTAATGAGTTGAAAGCGGCTGCCCGAGCGCGTGGTGAAGACATCATCGACTTCGGTATGGGCAACCCCGATCAGCCAACCCCGCAACCGATCGTCGACAAACTGTGTGAAGCCGCCCAGCGCAGCGATACGCACCGCTATTCACTTTCACGTGGCATTCCACGTCTGCGTCAGGCCATCTGCGGCTGGTATAAGCGAAAGTATAATGTTGACCTTGACCCCGATTCTGAAGCGATCGTTACGATTGGCTCGAAAGAGGGTCTTTCACATCTGGCGCTGGCTACGGTGGGACCGGGCGATGCGGTACTGGTGCCGAACCCTTCCTATCCGATCCACCCCTATGGTTTTGTGATTGCCGGTGCCGATATCCGTCATGTGCCGTTAACGGCCGATGTCGACTTTTTCAGTGAGCTGGAAAATGCGATTAGAAATAGCTGGCCCAAGCCTAAAATGCTGGTACTCAGTTTTCCTGGAAACCCAACTACACAATGCGTGGATCTTGAGTTTTTTGAGAAAGTCGTTGCGATAGCGAAAGAGCATGAGATCTGGGTAGTGCATGATATTGCCTACGCCGAGATTGTTTTCGATGGCTATGTGGCACCATCCATCCTGCAGGTTGAGGGGGCAAAAGAGGTGGCAGTCGAGTTTTATTCACTCTCCAAGACCTACAATATGCCGGGCTGGCGAGTGGGCTTTATGTGCGGTAACAAGCATCTGGTTGCTGCATTGCAACGCATAAAATCCTATATGGATTATGGTATGTTCACCCCGATACAGGTGGCCGCGGTGAGCGCTATCGAAGGCGATCAAACTTGTGTTAAGGAAATCTGCGACATGTACAAAAGCCGTCGTGACACCTTGTGTAACGGCCTGATTGGTATCGGATGGCAGGTGACACCGCCCAAAGCCACGATGTTTGTGTGGGCTAAAATTCCGCAGCAATTTGCCCATCTGGGATCGCTTGAGTTCAGTAAACTGATGCTGAAAGAAGCCAAGGTTGCGGTGTCTCCCGGTATCGGTTTTGGCGAATATGGTGATGACCATGTACGTTTTAGTCTGATTGAGAACGAACATCGAACTCGTCAGGCCATTCGAGGCATTCGCGATATGTTTCGTACTGCGGCAGCAAAATAGCTACGCTATCCGCTACAGGTATTCAGTTAAATTAGAGATTACAGAGGTATAACGGTGAAACCGGTCAATATTGGATTATTAGGATTAGGAACTGTCGGTGGTGGCACCGCCAGGGTATTAGCCAGCAATGCTGCCGAGATTGCGCGCCGTGCAGGCCGTGAAATCCAGGTTATTCATGCCGCAGCCAGAGGCCTGGGCACAGAAAAGCCACAGGGCACTGAACATGCACTGCTGACTGAAGATGCGTTTGAAGTGGTGAATAATCCGGATGTGGATATCGTCGTTGAGCTGATTGGCGGCGACTCCCCGGCCAGAGAACTGGTATTGCAGGCAATCGCGAATGGCAAGCACGTGGTAACCGCTAACAAGGCGTTGATTGCGAAACATGGAAATGAAATATTTGCGGCGGCTCAGGCCAAGGGCGTTGTGGTTGCCTTTGAAGCAGCAGTAGCCGGCGGTATTCCTATCATCAAGGCTATTCGTGAAGGCCTGAGTGCGAATAAAATTCAGTGGATTGCCGGTATCATCAACGGCACCGGTAACTTTATTCTGACCGAAATGCGTGATAAGGGGCGCGACTTTGCCGATGTGCTGGCTGAGGCGCAGGCGCTGGGTTATGCAGAAGCCGATCCGACCTTTGATGTGGAAGGCATTGATGCGGCGCATAAGCTGTGTATTTTATCGTCCATCGCATTCGGCGTGCCGTTACAGTTTGACAAGGTGTATACCGAAGGCATCAGCAAGATATCGCAGGAAGATGTGACGTTTGCTTCGCAACTGGGGTATAGAATCAAGCACCTGGGCATTACCAAAGCGACCGCCAAGGGTATTGAAATGCGTGTTCATCCTACCCTGATACCGGAAAAGCGTTTGATCGCTAATGTGGATGGTGTGATGAATGCGGTGCTGATCATGGCCGACAGGCTGGGGCCTTCGTTGTATTATGGTGCTGGTGCTGGCGCTTATCCAACCGCTTCTGCGGTGGTTGCCGACATTGTCGATGTGACGCGATCACTGACCACCGATCCGGATAATCGGGTGCCGCATCTGGCCTTCCAGCCGGATAAAATTAACGATACACCGATTCTGCCAATGGACGATGTTGAGACGGCTTATTATCTGCGCATGAATGCAGACGATAAACCCGGCGTAATGGCGGATATTACCCGTATCATGGGTGAAAGTATGATTTCAATTGAAGCGATCTTGCAGAAAGAACCGGCTCAGGGCGAGTCTACTGCAACCATTATCATGCTGACTCAGCGTATCCGTGAAGCGCAGATGAACCATGCGCTGGCTGCGATTCAAAAACTAAAGTCTATCAGCGGCCAGGTAACCCGTATCCGGGTCGAAAGTCTGTCTTCGAACTGATCCGCTGCAGTTCAACCTCGCCGGGTGAGCGAACCTCACCCGGCGTTGGATTAATCTAGAAACTCCAGAATCGTTGCTTCTATCTGTTCCTTGTCGATTACCGTTTTTTGTGCCACAGGTTTGCTGAACAGGCTTTGAATGACTTCGGGAATCTGGATCCCGGCCGTAGCAGAAATGGACTTCAGGGCATCGATATCATGTGTATCCGTATTTCCAGTCAGTGCATTGTCTATTACCGGTGAAAATTTGGTCCACTCTGCGGTCGAGTAGATAATCGACTTGAGTGGCCTCTGCCGGCAGCTGTCGTGCGCCTTAAAGCAGGTGGCGGTATGTGGATCCATCAGATAGCCTGCGTCAAAAGCTCTTTTTATATAGGCTTTTCCTTCTTCATCGGTACAGAAGTCGGCACAGAAATATTGCTGTAAGGTGTCCAGTTCCGTAGCGGTTAACTGGTAACTGCGTTGTGTGGACAAGGACTCCATCAGTTCACGTGTACGCTCTGCCCCCAGCATATCAAACAGAATACGTTCAATGTTGGAGGAAATTAGTATATCCATGGCGGGTGAAGTGGTCGCGATCAGTGTGCGATTAGTCAGGTCATAACTACCAGTATTGATGAGTGTGGTTAACACGTTATTCTGATTCGAGGCGACAATAATTTTTTCCACCGGTAGCCCCATTTTCCAGGCGTAGTAGCCACCCAGGGCATTGCCGAAGTTGCCACAGGGTACATTCAGATAGACTTTTTCGCCGAGGCTAATTACCTGCTGGCGCACCAGTTCCAGGTAAGAATGTATGTGGTAGATGATCTGGAAGATGATGCGTCCGAAATTGACCGAGTTGGCGGCGGAAAGAGAAATCCCTTTTTGTTTCAGACTGTTATTGAAGGCGGTCGAGCTTAATAGCTGCTTCAGCGCATTTTGAGCATCATCGAAACTACCATGTATGCCTATCACCTTCAGGTTGCTGGCATTTTCGGTCACCATCTGCAGGCGTTGAACATCAGAAGTCCCGCCGTCGGGATAAAGACAGGCAACACGGACGTTATCGCGGTTTTTGAAGGTTTCCAGCGCTGCAGGTCCAGTATCACCACTGGTCGCGGCCAGTATCAGGTACTGTTCCCCGCGTTGTTGTGCCAGTGCAGAAAGTATCACTCCAAAGGGTTGTAATGCCATGTCTTTAAATGCACGGGTAGGACCGTGATACAGTTCGCTGACATACAGGTCGTTGTCAACTTTTACCACCGGCACCGGGTTTTGAGCATCATCAAAGCGATCATAAAGATCCAGTGCCTGCTTCACAACCGACGCCTCGATATCAACCTCAAAAGCCGTTAAAATCGCGCTCGCCAGTTGTTTATAATTTGCCGCTAACTGGGACTGCAGAAACTCGGTGGACAGATGGGGAAGGGTTGCCGGACTGTAAAGCCCGCCGAAAGAAGCCATCGGGTTTAAAATGGCTGCAGAGAATGGGACGCTCGGCTGATGCTGGCCGTCGTTACCCCGAGTTTCAGTAAATAACATAAGTGATGTAAGTCCAGGGAGTAAAAATTGAGGCATATTATAACGGTTAAGCAGGACGGAGAAAGCCCTGATTATGGCTTCGTTCTAATGCCAGCATGTGGAGGGGATGTTAATTTAAAGAAATATGCTTAATTTACTGTCAAAACAGTATTGATAACTTTAGTTAACGCGGAAACACGAGTAAAATCGATGGATTTATTCGCGCCCTTTTATATCTTCATTTAAACCGGCAAAAACTTAGCAATATCATGAGGCAATTATGACCCTGGAAAGAACAATTTCGATTATCAAACCCGATGCTGTCAGCAAAAATGTAATCGGAGAAATTTACGCACGCTTTGAAAAGGCAGGGTTACGTATAGTCGCCGCCAAAATGATGCAGCTTAGCCGTGAAAAAGCCGAAGGCTTTTATGCGGTACATAAAGCCAGGCCTTTTTTCAAAGATCTGGTTGATTTCATGACTTCGGGTCCGGTTATGGTTCAGGTGCTGGAGGGTGAAAATGCAATCAACAAAAATCGTCAAGTCATGGGTGCGACCAATCCAGCTGATGCGGCGCCAGGTACTATCCGGGCAGATTTCGCCTCTACCATCGATGAAAATGCAGTACATGGTTCGGATGGTCCTGAAACAGCCAAAGCCGAGATTGCCTATTTCTTTTCAGCCGATGAACTGTGTGAGCGCTTAAGATAATTAGTGCTGAATTTAACGCCATCAAATATGAACGCTGAGCAAAAAGTTAACCTGCTGAATCTGGATCGATCCTCCATGGAACAGTTCTTTCTGTCCATGGGGGAAAAGCCCTTTCGTGCACGTCAGGTGATGCAGTGGATTCATCAGCGCGGTATAACCGATTTTGAGCAGATGACGGATCTGGCCAAAACGCTGCGTGCTAAATTACAGCAGGAAGCCTGTGTTTTATTGCCCGAGGTCACCGTCGATCAACTGTCGATAGATGGCACCAGAAAGTGGCTGTTACACATGGATGGCGTTGAGAATGCGGTCGAATGCGTACTGATACCGGAAGAAAACAGGACCACCCTGTGTATTTCTTCTCAGGTCGGATGCACCCTGAACTGTTCCTTCTGTTCCACCGCGAAGCAGGGCTTTAACCGTAATCTGACTACCGCAGAAATCATTGGGCAGCTCTATCTGGCACATCATTCGTTACTCAGGGATGGGCGCGAACAGGGTGTTACCAACGTCGTCATGATGGGAATGGGGGAACCGCTATTGAATTTCGATGCGGTTATGTCTGCACTCAACATTATGTGCGATGATTTTGCTTACTGTCTGAGCAAGCGCCGGGTCACTATCAGTACGGCTGGCGTGGTTCCTGCGATTCTGAAGTTGCGTGAAAGTACCGATGTCAGCCTTGCGGTGTCACTCCATGCGCCTAACGACGAACTGCGCAATCAACTGGTGCCGTTAAATAAAAAATACCCGATCAATCAACTGCTGGAAGCCTGCCGTTCCTATCTGGAAGGTCATAATCGGCGCCGCATTACGTTCGAGTATGTTATGCTGAAAGGCATTAACGACAGCCTGCAGCATGCGCGTGAACTGGCCAGAATTCTGAAAAATATCCCCAGTAAATTAAACTTGATTCCATTCAATCCTTATCCGCAGGCGGTGTATGAGTGTTCCGATCGTGAAACGATCGATCAATTTCGTGAATATGTAGTGAATCAGGGCATAGTGACCGTAACGCGCAAAACACGCGGTGAAGATATCGATGCTGCGTGTGGTCAGCTGGTAGGGAAAGTGATGGATAAAAGTAGAAGAAGTCATAACTATCAACTCAGTCTGAAAGATATAACAGGTCTCAACCATGTATCGAGTTAGCCTGCTGTGGTCTGTATTATTGCTCCTTAGCGCCTGTGTGGTCGTACAGGAAGGTGGCACAAAAAATGAAAAAGCCAGCAAGATCAATGTTCAGCTGGGAATTGGTTATTACCATCGTGGAAACCTTGAAAGCGCGAATGAAAAACTGATCAAGGCTCTGGATCAGGATCCGAAATCCTCGCAGGCGCATCATGCCTATGCGGTGCTGCAAAACCGTTTTCAGGACAAGGAAAAAACGGAATATCATTTCAGGAAATCGATAGACTATGATGGTGGAAATTCCGAGGCCCTGAGTAATTTTGGCGCTTTTTTATGTAGCGACGGGCGTTATATGGAAGCAGAAAAAATGTTTCTGCAGGCCATTGAAAATCCGCTCTACAGAACCCCTGAGGTTGCCTATACCAGCGCCGCTGTTTGTATTCTTAAAGAAGGGGATGAGCAGCGTGCCAAGGCAAAAGCTTATCTGAAAAAGGCGCTAGCCATTGGCAGTCATTATCGACCAGCACTGATTAATATGGCAGAAATCGAGTTTACGGAAAAAGATACCGTTTTAACCAAGGTTTATCTGGATCGATACCATTCGGTCGGTGAAGCCAGTGAGCGCAGCCTCTGGCTGTCGATACAAAATGAACTGGCGATGGGAAATAGCGAAAAAGCGGCTGAATACGCCGAAACACTTAAAACCAACTTTCCTCATTCAACTGAATATGAAAACTGGCAAGCATTACAAAATGACTGATAGCAACGCTCAACAAAACGAATTATCACCACCAGCACAGGGTCCGGGCGACAGGCTGCAGTCCGCTCGGATTGCAAAAGGTCTGACGCTGGAAGATGTGGCCAACAAGATGCATTTATCGACCGGTATTTTAACCAGCCTGGAAGAAAATAATTTTGAAGATATTACCGCGCCTATTTTCGTCAAAGGTTATCTAAGAGCGTATGCGCGCCTGGTGAAAGTGAATGAAGAAGATATTATTAAGCAATACATAACCCACTATATGGACGGCGATCCGCCAATATCCTCTATCAGTAATACAGCTCCGGAGATTAATGCTAACGACGCACGAGTAAAGTGGACGACTTATCTGGTAATCCTCGGATTAATCGGTCTGCTTTCAACCTGGTGGTGGAATCGTTACCAGCAATCGCCAGAAACGTTGAGCCTTGAAACGGAAGTTGCCCCGAGTCTGATCGCCGAACCCGAGCCAAGGGATATTCCTGCCTCAAATCTGGACGATATGTTGCGTAAAATTGAAAGCTCCAACACTAATCAGGTGGTGGCACCGGGTGAAGCAAAGCCTGTTGAGAGCCTGCAGCAAAATAAAACGGTTGCTCCGTTGACTGCTTTAGCTAATGAAGCACAGAGCAAGCCGGAGCTAGCTAAGCCCGTTCAAAACAAGTCTGTTATCGTCGACGCAGAGAAAAAAATTGAGGCCATTCAGGAACAGGCAACGACAGCCGTTGAAAGCACACCAACCACTGAAAACCTGAGCGCTGAACAGGTTATAGAACTGCGTCCTACCGTAACTGGTGAAGAAGTCACTCAAGCAGGTGCACAGAATGATCTTCAGATTACCGTCAATGCGGATACCTGGACCTCCATCGAAGATGCTGATGGAAACAAACTGGTGTATGACCTTTTACGCTCCGGCCAGCAGTTGAGTGTGACTGGAAAAGCGCCTATCAATGCATTTTTCGGCAACGGTTATGGTGTCGAACTGGTTTATCTTGGTAAGCCGGTTGACCTGAGTCGCGTGATCAGACCGAATAATACTGCCAGAATTAAGTTAGGGCAGTAACTTATGGTTGATCAGATTAAAGTCATACGCGGTATGCATGACATACTGCCTGCACAGATGCATGTTTGGCACCAGATTGAAGACAGCTGGCGCCATCTGGTAGAAAACTACGGTTATCAGCAGATACGCACCCCCGTTCTCGAAAAAACAGCGCTGTTTCGTCGATCTATTGGCGAAGTTACCGATATTGTTGAAAAAGAAATGTACAGTTTCGACGATATTGGTGGGGATAATCTTAGTCTACGCCCGGAAGGCACTGCGAGCGTGGTGCGGGCGGGGATTGAAAATGGACTGCTGGTGAATCAACAGCAAAAACTCTGGTATAACGGATCCATGTTCCGACGCGAAAGACCGCAGAAGGGTCGTTATCGGCAGTTTCATCAACTGGGCGCTGAAACTTTCGGCATGCCTGGAGCCGATATCGAAGCGGAGCTTATTTTTATGGCGGCCCGTTTCTGGAAGAAACTGGGTTTGCAACATATCGAGCTGCAGATCAATACACTGGGTACCGCTGAAACCCGTCTGGTCTATAAAGAAATACTGCTAGCCTATCTGCGTGAGCATTTGAGTGAACTGGATGAAGATAGTCTTCGGCGACTCGAAACCAATCCGTTGCGTATTCTGGACAGTAAAAATCCAGACATGCAGGGCATGATTGAGGCGGCTCCGCAACTGATGGATCATCTGGATCAGCAGTCTGCCGAGCACTTTGCCGAGTTGTGCGAGATTCTGGACTATAACGGTCAGGCCTATCAGGTCAATAAGCGTCTGGTGAGAGGGCTGGACTACTACAGTCATACCGTTTTTGAGTGGGTAACATCCACTCTGGGAGCTCAGGGTACAGTCTGTGCCGGTGGACGTTATGACAGTCTGGTTGAACAACTCGGTGGGAAGCCAGGCAGTGCGGCCGGCTTTGCGATGGGAATTGAACGACTGGTGCTGATGCTGGAAGAGCAGGCAAAGGTACAGCCAGCCCCGCAGGCAGATGTTTATTTTGTCATGGTGGGAGAAAATACCGTAAAAACAGGTCAAAAGCTGGCGGAACAGTTACGCGATGCCTTGCCTGATTTACGTATCTCTGTGCACTCTGGAGGTGGCAGCTTCAAGAGTCAACTCAAAAAAGCCGATAAATCAGGTGCCGTGATTGCACTGATACTGGGCGAGAGTGAGCTGCAAAAATCGACCATTAATATAAAATTTCTACGTCAGGAAAAACCGCAGCTTGAACTAGAACAGGCTCAACTGCTGGATAAGATTTCTGCAATTATCAATGAGTAAGACTGCCTTGCAGTCGATGTAAAACTAAAAATCCGGAAAATACTATGAATGATTATGTAACAGATGAAGAACAGGTAGAACGCATCAAGAAATGGTGGTCAGACAATGGAAGCTCGGTGATAGCCGGTCTGGTGATCGGAGTTGGTGGGCTGCTGGGCTGGCGTGGCTGGGTTGACTATAAAACTAATATAGCGGCTGAAGCTTCGTCCCACTTTGTCACGATGGTCAGTGCACTGGAAAGTGGTAACAATGACAGCGCCATCGAGTCGGCAGATATCATATTAAATGACTACTCTTCGACAGCCTATGCAAATCTGGCACGTTTATCTTTAGCCAGAGCATTTGTGCAGGCGAAAGAGTATGACAAGGCGGCTTCACAGCTGCAGTCGCTGGTGAATTCAAAACCTGATATTTCGATGGAAATGCTGGCACGCAAACGACTGGCTGCAGTGTTATTTCAACAGGGTAAGCTGGATCCGGCGCTGCAGGTTCTGAAGGTCGACTTTCCGAAGCAGTTTGCGGCTGCTTTTGAAGAGTTGCAGGGCGATATTCTAACTGCCCAGGGTAACGCGAGCAGTGCGCGTGAAGCCTATCAGCGCGCGCAGTTAGCACAACCCGCATCGCCTAATCCCCAGTTTCTACAGCAGAAGATGGAAGATCTTGGCCTGACCTCGCTGAACGGCTAAGCATCCATGAGTCTGATTCGTTTTCTGATTCCGCTAGCTTTTTTTCTGGCAGCCTGTTCTACGGCTGATAATAGTGAGCCTCCTGCTGAATTACTTCCGATAGAAGCTCCTGAGTTTGTAAAAGAACTCTGGAGTTTTGATACGGGACAGGGCGTGGTGAAAAAATATGTGGACATGCAGCCTTTTACCTATGGTCAAAAAATTTACACCATAGATACCGCCGGCCTGTTACTTCGTCTGGATGTAAAGAATGGATCTGTGGACTGGAAATTTGAGACCAGGCTAGCAGCAACGGCTGGACTCAGTGGCGATGATAAAAGACTGGTGGCAACTTCTCGAAACGGAGAAGTGGCGCTGTATGACTATGATAATAAAGGGGTCAAGTTGCGCTGGAAACAGCAAGTGAGCGGAGAAATTCGTACCCGTACGGTGCTGAGTGGCGAGCAGGTCTTTGTGCGCGCGGTAGATGGTAAGCTGATAGCGCTGAGTGCTGCAGACGGCAAGCCGATATGGACCGTAACCCGTAGAGTGCCAGCGCTTTCCCTGACTGGGAACAGTTATCCCATCGTAACCGATAAGCTGGTGATCAGTGGCTTTGATAGTGGCAAGCTGGTTGCGTTTAACCGCGAGACCGGCTCAACGGTGTGGGAACATACGGTAACCACTCCGAAAGGTAGAACAGAGATTGAAAGGCTGGTCGATCTGGATGGCCAGTTTGTGTTGCTGGATAACATTATATATATCAGTTCGTTTCAGGGTGATTTGATTGCGATCACACTGAGTAGTGGGCAGGTACTCTGGACCCGTAAATTTTCCAGTTTTCAGGCGATGGATGCCGATAAAGAAGCACTCTATCTGACGGATGATAAAAGCCATGTCTGGTCGATAGACCGACGAACCGGTAGTGCATTCTGGAAACAGGATGCGTTGAATGCGCGCAAACTGACCGCTCCACGCATTTCAGGAGATCGTCTGGTGGTAGCAGATCTGGAAGGTTATATACACTGGATGGACAAGCTCGATGGAAAGATAGTCGCGCGCCAGCAGTCAGCGGAAATTCGCTACATATCGCAACCGCAAACCATCGGTTCGACGCTCATCGTGATGGATATGAGTGGTCAGTTAAGCGCATTCAACCATCAAAAAAAGACGGTAAAGCCAAATACCCCGTTTTTTTTCGAGTAACTCTTAATAGGAAAAATAACCTGCTTTTTGGCAGGTATTTCTTATTTGTACAACCCTTAAATATAGTAAGACGTTTAGCATGATTCCTGTGATCGCACTGATAGGACGCCCGAATGTGGGCAAGTCCACCCTTTTTAATGTGCTTACGCGCACCCGCGATGCAATAGTGGCTAACGAACCGGGCCTGACTCGAGACCGTCAATATGGCGTCGGGAAGGTGGGCAGCAAAAAATTTATTGTGGTCGATACCGGTGGACTCAGCGGCGATAAACAGAGTCTGGATGATCTGATGGCACGCCAGACCTTACTGGCATTACAGGAAGCCGACATTGTATTGTTCATGGTGGATGCCCGTGAGGGTATTAACAGTGGTGATGAAGTCATCGCTAATCTGGTGCGTAAAGCCGGTAAAGCCACGACGGTCGTGCTGAATAAAATTGATGGTGTGAACCCCGAGAACGCCGAAGCCGATTTCTTTGCACTGGGTTTTGCGGACATGGCCCTGGTTGCCGCATCGCAGCGTAAAGGGATCGTCTCGTTGATGGAGCAGGTATTAGAGGATTATCCCGAAGATGAAGAGCCTGATATCAAGCCGGAAGGCGCCTCCATCGCGATCATCGGACGTCCCAATGTAGGCAAGTCCACACTCATCAACCGTCTGGTGGGCGAGGAGAGGGTGGTCGCGTTTGATCAGCCAGGAACAACCCGTGATTCTATCCCGGTGCCTTTCGAAAGGAACGGAAAACACTATACTCTGATTGATACGGCCGGTGTGCGCAGGCGTGGAAAAGTGTATGAAACAGTTGAGAAATTCAGCGTCATCAAGGCTCTGGACGCGATCGAAAAAGCCAATGTGGTGGTGATAGTGATCGATGCAAGAGACGGCATTACCGATCAGGATCTAACCCTGCTGGGGTACGTACTGGATAGTGGGCGTTCACTGGTGCTGGCGATCAATAAATGGGATGGTCTTGAGCCGGAGCAGCGTGATTATAATAAGACAGAGCTGCACCGCAGGCTTTCTTTCATCGATTTTGCCAATGAACACTTTATTTCCGCGCTACATGGAACCGGTGTCGGTGATTTGATGAGTTCAATTGATCAGGCTTATGAGTCTGCTTTCCGCCAGTTTAATACCAAAGAGTTAACCACTTTACTGGAAGAAGCGGTGTTCAAGCATAACCCGCCGTTACACAACGGGCGCAGAGCCAAACTGCGGTATGCGCATCAAGGTGGCAAAAACCCGCCTATTATCATCATCCATGGCAGCAAAACAGATACCCTGGCAGAGTCCTATAAGCGTTATCTGATGAATTTCTTCATCAAGAAGCTTAAGCTTATGGGAACGCCGATCCGGGTCGAATTCAAAAAAGCGGATAACCCCTATTCAGAAAAACGCAATACCCTGACCAAACGTCAGCAGACTAAAAAGCAACGCATGATGAACTTTGTTAAAAAGAAAAAGTGAAGTTGGGAAATGCCTGCTGAGTAACATCTCCAGCAAAAAAGCATATATATTTTCCCTTAGGTGTGTTTTTGATACCGACGCCCGCTTTTTTTGCCTCTAGCAGGGCTGGAATGCAGCTGGAATGTTAATTTCCTCAAGCTACGATATGGTGTAAAGAATATCGGCACCTACAGCTTTAATAGTGTCGAGATTCTTTACGGGAACTATTATAAATAATTCTATATGGGTATAAGCCGTTGAGTTTTCTTTATTTAAATAAAGAGGCTAGTTAATTGCTTCTTTAATATTTGAATTGTAATGGGATCTATCTGGAGGTTTTTTCACCATGACGAAGTATTCAATAGTAGTAATTTTAAGCGCACTTTTACCCTTAAATGTCTGGGCGATTCCCGAGTTACAGCTCGATATTGAAGGCGGTTTCTATGTTGGAGGAACAGAAGAGTCAACTCTAACCAATGCTTCCAGCTTCACTCTAAATGCGTTAGCACTAACGACAACTTATGATTCAACACTGACGTACGCTATTTCAATAGGTATTGTAAATAATCATAACGGCATCGCCGATGGGACTGATTTTGGTTCTTTTAAAGTCGGTGGTGTTAGCTATAACGTTGGTGACACGATTTGGGATATACCACCAGACCAGTTTTTCGATCCTAATCTAAGCAAAGATCTTGATATACAAAAGCACGGTATTTTCCCAACAGAATTCCTGCAGGTTGGCGTAGACTTTGGAAGTGCTTCAACGATAAGTTCATACAATGTTCAAGACGGGAGTTCTGGTAGTTCTGGTGAGCTGATGTATAAGGTTGATTTTTTAATTGATGCAAGTGGTTTATTGGCTGGCTTTGACCTTCACTTCGATTTATATGGCTATGACCCAACCGCTAAGAAAGTTGAAGTTAAAGCACCTTTTTCTCATGATGCTGGAACTGCTGAAATCACTAAAATACCCGAACCATCAATCATTGCATTACTCGGCATGGGTCTGTTTGGTTTAGGTCTGCTAGGCCGCCGTCGATCCAGGCAGTAGCAGTCGCCCCTGAATAAACGGATCAAGAATCACAAAGCCATCTCCTATGAGATGGCTATTTTATTGCTGTAGATAAAAAACTTTTCAGGTAGCTTAAAAAATGATCAGATGTATAACACTTCTGACCAGTATCCCCACCAGTGCACCATAGATGGCATAGCGTATCACCGCATTGATACGTTTGCCGAGCGCGGCATACAGGGCAATCCCCAGTACATCCAGCGGGTTGGTGACGAAGCCGGCCATACGGTTTAGCTCCTGTGCACTTATCAGGCCCTGATTCATTAAGTCGATGGTGACTCCCATGAATGCGGTGCCGCCGGCAATAAACTTGGTGACGATAGGGAGCACCGTTGCTTCTGGCAGGCCTATCAAAGCCAGCGCGGGAGCAAGAACGTAGCTTATCCACTCGATCGCGCCGATCTGGTTTAATACGTTGACCAGAAATATCGCGAGTATCAACATCGGCAACATCCCCAGCACGATCTTTACCCCATCCTGACCACCCTTGTTCAATATTTGCACAATGGTTTCATGCTCGTGAGGTTCCTTGATCTCCAGAGTGATTTCGGACTGTTCTGGAGTTACTAAATTCCTCGTCAGAAGATAGTAGGTGAAGGCAGAGGCACACAAACCGCCGACTACGGAACTGGCCAGGATTACACTTAGATCCAGTCCCATAGCGGCCAGCGGGAATGTGGCATTGGCCTGCGACATGCTAAACACCATGGCCAAGGTGGAGGCAATATAGCGACTGGACATGTTGCTTTTATCCATCAGGCTGAGAGAAGCCATGGGTGCTGCAAAGCTCACGAATAGCAGTTTGATCATGGCGAAAATACCAATTCCGGGTATGCCAAAAACGCGTGAGAAGGGGGCCAGTAGATTAGAGATAATGGCCAGAATTCCTTTGGCTTCGAGCAGTTTCATCAGGGCCAGCATGATCACCATGATCGGCAACAGAATATAAAGTGCCATATCCAGCGCGCTCTTACCGGACTCAAGGATAACGCCAATAATTTGTTGCATACAGACACCAGTGTAAAAATGCTCTAGAGTTTAACCCTGCTGGCGAGCAATATGGAGGATAGATTTTAAATGGTGTACTGGTTTATGCTAAAAACCGATTCATTAGGTTAAAACCAATGCCTAGTATAATTATTTATTGCTAATAAATAATTTTTTATAATTTGCATTACTGAAGATGCTACTGCACTATCGCTACTAACTAGTGCCTGAACG
>JACNJF010000163.1:0-2921 GCA_014382695.1 Gammaproteobacteria bacterium
CTTAAATTACCGCGTGTAGCCAATGCCGGCAGCAGTCTGACCTTTCAGGTTAAAGGTACAGCGGCGGGTGTAGCCATACAGTCAGCCAGCCAGATCGTGAACTTAAGCGAACGCCCGAAGGCCGATATCACCGGTAGAGTGATGCTCGAGCAGAATGGGGTCTCTGAAGCAGTGAGTGGTGCCAGAGTGACGCTGGATCGACAGTCCTATTCGGTACTGACGGATGCGGCTGGTTATTTTACGCTTTCTTCGGTGTTCATTGATGACGCGCTGGAAATCAAGGTGAGTCATGAGCTACGAGGTGAATCCCTGGTATGGGAGCAGCGTGCACTACCGCAGGTAAACGCCGGTATCGTTGATGTTGGAAACCTGCTATTCCATGACGATGATGTGACAACCCTGTATGACGAATCAACCGGTAATGAGTTACAGTTTAAACCGAATAATACTGAGTATCGGTATTATCCCTCAATGGACTTTAGCTTTCACGGGTATCCTGTCGATTATATTTCGATCAGAAAAGACTATGGCTACCTGTCACTGTATGACCGTAATGGATACGCGATTCAATATATTAACGCCTTACCGGTTAATCAATTCAGCTTTCAGAAAATGGCTGGAATCCGGGTGCACGAGTCAGAGGGTTACCTGGCGATTACCTATGACAGTGTTGCTATTGACGGGGTGGCCAATTCGGCGATGACTATGCAGCTGCAATTTCAAAGTACAGGCAATGTAAAAATTCTGTATGGCAGTACTGCGATAGACCTGCGTAATTATATGAACGGTTATCTCGACTTCCAGTTCAGAGGTAATGATTCAGGTAACTATGAATCCGCAAACCTGGACTTTTCAGCTCTGACCAGCGCTGACCCTTACATCATCAAGCCTTATAAAAGGTTCAGTTTAAACGAGTACTTTTATAGCAGTGCAGCGTTTGATCTGATGGGTAATGTGGTTGAGTTCGATTACGACTTTTCCAGCGGATTCCGTATCTGGAGCGAACCATTAACTTCGATTCCAGTACCACTGCAATATTTGCAATAACAACAGCTACCAGATTTTGGAGAAATACATGTTACACAGAATAGTTATCCTTCTATCAATGAGTGTTTTGCTGGTTTCCTGCGACAAGCAGGAAATCGTTGGGGAAGTCAATGGACATGCGATTACGCAGGTCGAGTTTAAGCGTTACCTGGCGTTCAAAAACATTCCTGAAAGCGATGAAAAACGTCGTGCTGCAATACTTAAAGACTATATGCAGCGTGAAGGTTTTGCTTCTGTGATTGAGGGTTCCAAAGATTTTGATGCGGATCTTATTAAAACAGAGGTGAATGAATTCCGAAAACAGTTAGTGATCAATCGTTATTTTGAAAAGTTTCTGAATGGCAAGGTTAACGATGAAGCTATCCAGAATTATTACAACACGCGGGCAGAAGACTTTCAGAGCGAAAAAATAAAAGTCGCGCATATCCTGATCCGTACGCATGACAAGATGAGTTCTGCGGAGCAGCAGGCTGCATTAACCCGCGCACAGGAAGCTTACAGTAAGGCCAGGGCCGGAAAAGATTTCGCTGATGTGGCGATGCAATATTCGGAAGATACGATTTCCTCCAAACAGGGCGGTGAGCTTGGCTGGTTAAGTAAAGGTGCCATAGATCCCGTATTTTCAGCCACAATCTTTGCCGCTAAAGTCGCTGAGATCACCGAACCGTTTAAATCTGCTTTTGGTTTTCATGTGGTCAAAGTACTGGAAGGATCGCAACTTATTAAAATGCCGTTTGAAAAGGTGAAAGGTGATATCCGTTATCGTCTGCGTCAGCAGGCCAAGCAGGCAGAGATGGATCGCCTGGTAGCCGCCGTTGAGATCAGCTATCAATGAGATTGATAGGCCCCATCTTCATATTTATGTTGCTGGCAACAGGATCTGGCTGCGATCAGAAACCTGCTCAAAGTGACCGTTTGGCTGAGGAGCCAGTACTGGCCAGAGTGGATAAAAGTTTAATTCTGCAGAGTCAGTTTGATGTGATGCTGGAGCGCCTTGCGGCAACAGTGCCACAGCAAAATAAGGCTGAAATCAGTGAGAAAATTTTGCAGGGTATCGTCAGGACACGTGCGCTGGCAGATGTGAGTGAGCAGCAACTGAGTGACGATGAAGTTAAAAACCTGAATGCCAGAGTAAAAATATATAGGGATGAGCTGCTGGTTGAATCCTATATCAGGAGAAACATTAAGGCGCAGCCGGTGAGCGTGGAAATGGTGCAACAGTACTATCAAAGCCATCTCGATGAATATAAAACCAGTGGAAAAATCCATTTTGAATTTCTGGTGACAACAGCCCGTACGTTGGATGATGCCGCGCTAACCAGAGTCATGGATGCCTTCAGCAAAGCAAAAAATATCGACGACTGGAAATCCTATGCAGCTACGCTAAAACAGCTGCAAATGCCGATTGAATATAACGCGGTATCGATGTTACCGGGGTCTATTAATCAGCTTCTGCATGCGGCACTGGGTAAATTGGACGATGCACAGGTGAGTGACCTGGTTTTTGGTGATTTTGTGTATGTGATCAAACTGTTAAAGCGTGAACCCGACAGGGTGAAACCGTTGCATGAAGTGAGTGCTGAAATACGCAGAAAACTGGCACCGCAACAATTGAAGAACATGCTAAGCGAGCATATCGATAAAGCCCTGCAGGGTAAATCTGTTGAGTACATGAAGTGATAAGTTATGAATAAGGCTTTTAACCATCCAGGTGTTGGCGCACTGAAACTGTGCTTTGTGCTGTTGTTGTCTCTATTATGCACTAACGCCCATGCGTACGTATTTAGTCCAACCGGCAGTCAGGCCTGCTTTTACGATCAGCCCGGCTATCTGGGTAATGAGACCTGCTTTGCGGTGGGAGAGGTTGCTGCACT
>JACNJF010000163.1:3829-16400 GCA_014382695.1 Gammaproteobacteria bacterium
CGGGTGCCATCGGGGCTTCAGGTATCTGGCTATGATTACAGTAATTTCACAGGCTATATGGAAGTCTATGCACAGGACATGGCGGTTCTGGGACTTCTTACTCAAAAACTCTCATCGGTAAAAGTTACATTATTGGATAGCGATGGTGACGGCGTTGCCGATGTGTATGATGCATTTCCCAATGATCCGACCGAATCAGCAGATCTCGATGGCGATGGCAGCGGGGATAATTCCGACCCCGATATCGATGGCGATGGTATCAGCAATGTCTATGAAATCCAGCTCGGAACCGATCCCGCGAATGCGGCCAGCGTTCCGCCAGATCTCGATGGTGATGGGATTCCGAACACTCTGGATACGGATATGGACGGCGACGGGGTGGCGAATAACCTTGATCTGTTCCCGAGTGACAGTACTGAGTTTAGCGATCTGGATGCTGACGGAATCGGTGATAACAGCGATCCCGATCGTGATGGCGATGGCTTTAGTAATGATCAGGAAGTCGCTGGTGGGAGTAACCCGGATGATAGCAATGATGTGCCGGGAGCCAGTTTACGTGTCTCTTTTTCACTCACCAATCCGGTAGTTTCTGACAGTCAGTTTGTCGATCTGACGGGAACCGCGCAGGGCGATATTATCGATCGTGTGTACCTGACTTCCGATCACTTTGCGGGTACGACTTTTTCAGCCATCTATGCGAATGGAAGCTGGTCTGCCAGAGTGGCGCTGAAGGTTGGTGACAATACCATCCGCGCGCATGTCGACGGTAATAACAGCGAGCATGCGCAGGTGGATACCATCATCCAGAGAAGTGAGCCTGCGCCGCTGATATCGATGGTCCTTAGCACCCCGGCTAATAACAGCCTGGTGAATGTCAGTAATATCATCGTGGTGGGTCGCATCAATAGCGAAATTGCGATTGGCTTACCGGTCGTCAACGTGAATAACCGAGTGGCTGACGTCAGCCAGGGGGCCAGTCCGACCGAATTTATATTTCAGGCCGCTGTCGCTCTGCAGCAGGGCAGTAACAGTATTATTGCCAGTGCAGTGGTGGCAGGGCAGGCGTTACAGCAAACCCTGATCATCAGTTATCTACCGCTGGACACACAGGTGTTACCACCCGCAGTCGGTATCCTCTCGCCCCAGCCCGGTAGCACATTCAACACAGACAGCTTTGTCCTCAATGCACAGGTATTTTCGGATGCAGGGCTTTCTGCCGTCACCGTGAATGGCGAGTCGCTGGCGATCACGCCCACCGGTCAGTTCGTTAAAACGCTCAATTTTGCCGGCCAGCCAACGCTGGATGTGGTTATCGTGGCTACCGATAACAGCAATCAGAGCAGTACCTTAACCGCAAGTTATCGTCTGGATACGCAGGCCCCACTGATTCAGCTGGATGTGCTACAGCCTTACCCGGTGGAAAACACGATTAGCGAAAATCCCTATCGGCTGACCGGCACCGTCACCGATGCCAACTTGCTGCAACTCACCCTGAATGATCAGGTACTGACACTGAGGCCCGCAGAAGCGCCGAACAGCTACCGTTTTAGTACCAGTCTGGCGCTGCCTGCCGGCCTGCAATCCAGCATCCATTTACGCGCGGTCGATAGTGCCGGGCAAACGACCACGGCAGAATACCTGCTGTTAGCCAGCAGTCTGATTCAGATTGAATGGCTGGCACCGGTTGCCGATAGCCAGATTCTGCTGCAGGGTAGTGCGCAATCGCTCGCGTTGAGCGCCAGATTATCCGATGTGACCGGCATTGGCTCGGTACAGGCACAGATTACAGGGCAGGCGGTGGCACCGGTTACGCTGACCCTCGATAGCGCGCTTGCCAGTGGTCAGCTGGTGTTACCGGATGTGGCCGGTGAATACACCCTGCAATTGAACGTGCTGGATATCAATAACCAGGTTCTGGCCAGTTCAAGCCGCAGCTTTTCACTGCTACAGGCGCAAACGCTGGCACTCGGTATTGTGAAGATAACACCCCAGGATGAAGCCAGTGATGTGGAACCGAATGACTTTATCGCGGTGTTTTTTAACAAGCCGGTAGATCTCAGCCTGTTATCGATTCAGCTCAACGAAACCGCGCATGGTTTCAGTTACATCGACGTGGATCAGGCCGGTCTCGACGGCATCCATGCCAGAGGTTTTGAGCTGCAGGATGTTAACCGTGACTATGTCGCGGTGCCCGGTGTGTTCTCACTGTTACCCAATAATACGACCGCCGTGTTTTACCCGCAGCGTGATCTGGCCTACAACGCTGATGTCTACACTACGGTGATCTATAACGGCGAAGAACTCGCCAGAAGCCACTTCAGGGTGCGCCCACGTCCAACCTTTATCGAAGGGCTGGTGATCGATAACCTGACCCAGGCAGTGGCCGGCGTAGAAGTGACTATTCCCGCCTTAAACCGCAGCACGACAACCGATAAAGATGGCTCCTATTCGTTTGGCTACGGGGACTCTGCCGATCAAACCCTGGCGCAGGGCAGCTATCAGATCCATGTTAATAGTGGCCTCAGGGATAACCGCTTCGGATCGTATCAGGGCTATATCAATATCCAGAGCGGCAGCCAGAATCAGGTCAAAAATATTATGCTGGCACTGCTCAATAACGATGTCGCTTTCAGTTATCTGAACAGCGGTCTGGCCGCGACGATCAATGGCAATGAAATCAATCTGGATGCAACCCGGGCACGCTATATCTTTAATGATGGGCGCAGCGAAGGTTCGGTTCATCTGCAGTTTCTGCCTTATAGCAGCCTGAAGATCAACTCATTCAAGCTTGATTACACACCGATGTGGGCCTATGCGGCCCAGCCCGCCGGCGTCCGGGTCGAGGGTGATTTGCAGCTTGAATTCGCTCTGCCCCAGTTTCAGGGCTCCTTCGATTATGCACCGCTGGAAGGCGAGATGGTATTACTGTTGGGCAGCAGTGAAGATGGCACCCATCTGCTACCGGCAGGCGTAGGCGAGGCTCTGGCCGGACATCGAATTCGCAGCCTTGGCGAAACCCATTTTAAGCGTCTCGATTACCTCGCTTATGCACGCATTACCCCTGAACTGTATGCCGACCTGAATCGCTACATTGATGGCACTCTGACCCTGCAACAGCTGACACTCAATCTTCAGACCTACAGTTTTGTACCACCTGTGAATGAAGCCGAAGCATTGCAACGTGGCAATGCCTTACTGGATCAAAGATAGCCGAAGATATGATGATTCGATTAACCATGAAAAATACTAGCGCCCTGATGAATCTATACCCGTTTAAATTGCCTGTAGGAACCCGCTTAGTGGGTCTGTCGCTAATGCTTTTAATTCTTCTGCTGGTCAACAGTAGCAACAGCTTTGCCGGTTTTCTACATGGCTATGTATACACCCGTAATGTGGTTGTCAACGCGGCGGGTAACTATACCTGGGGGGAATACAATACCTCGACCGGTGCCTATGTACGTGATATCGGCGAAGCCAGTGGCGATCTGGATCCAAAGAAATGGCGCGTGATGTCGAGTGATGAATACCGCTCCATCGTGCAACAGAAACAGGACCTGCATAAGGCGCAGCCGGATCTACTGCTGATCAGTCGCTCGGCTTATGAAGGTGGCAGTATTCTACTCGCAGACGGCTCGGCGATGACCAAACCGGCACTGGCACAGACTACCGCCTATGTATCGGTGATTCCGCAGTTGCGGCGGTTTATTAATGATCCTGCCAGTTTAATCATTGCCGAGTATCCAATTAATCCGGATATTGCTATCGGTGCAGATATCGTTTCTCTGCTGCATCAGTTCAAGGATAGCGGGGTCGGACAGACGCGCAATGCAAGCACCAACCGGATTGGTTTCAAGGCCGTTTTTGCCAAGGATAAAGCCGGCAATCCAGTACCGATCAGTGAAAACTTTAAAATCTCCGGCAGTAATGAATACGAAGCCGTTGGTCCGATCGGCAATGCCGTTATCGAAGGCTGGCAATCCGGCTCGGTAAGTGGGAATACCGGTAATTTCCAGCTGTACTCCTACGACGTTCCCTGCCCGGGGTTCTCCTATGTGATCGATAGCCCGATATCGGTAGAGTTACGTTACCGCCGGTTTAATCCAAAATCGAGCGGGCATACAGGGCTTTATCTCGACCTTTACCCCTCGTCGGTAACCTGTAATTCGTCTTACTTTATGGTGCCAATACTCGGCCCCTTTCCACTGGGCTGGGAGTTTCATAGTTTTCCAACCGGTCCTATCCAGTTCGCTATCGACCTGTCGGTGTTATCCGGCACGGCACAGCTGAGTGCCGATATCGTGACCCAGAATAATCGGGTCAAACTGTCGGCTAATAAAGTCCCGGTCGCGGATACTACCCGTTATCAGGCGGCAACGCCGGATAATAGCCTGACCGAAACCAGTGGTTACGATTTCGACCGTGACGGTACGCTCGATACCATATTGAAAGGCCATATAGAAACCGATGCGCAGGGCAACAAGGTATTTGCGTCCGCCGCTCCCGACGAATTACAGGGCGTCTGGCTCAGTAGCAGTGGCATCACCCCTCAAACCGGACAACCGAATTTCACCCGCGTAATGG
Source organism: Gammaproteobacteria bacterium (assembly GCA_014382695.1). GTDB lineage: Bacteria > Pseudomonadota > Gammaproteobacteria > JACNJF01. The sequence continues at coordinate 8,411 of JACNJF010000163.1, forward strand.
ACAGTGCCAGTTTTAAGGATCATACCAATCAGGGGCTGTTATCACAGATTGGGGCCGAAGACCTGCGCAATACGGATATCTATGTGGTGCGGGTATCCGATGGTAAGCTGATTTCGGAGCGCATCGGATTGAATGAATACGAGGCCAACCGTATCAGTGCTTTCGGGGAAGATCGCGCTGCCAGCCAGTTTTTTTACACCATTCAGATGCAGGGCAGTACCGGTGATAAACGATTTTCATTGAATTATTTTGATGACTGGCAATCTGCCAGCGGTATCAATCCTGATCTGCACCAGCGCAAGTCCGATCACCTGCAACCAGGGGATGTGATCCGTATCTACGCGATCAATCGAGCGACTGGTTATATCGGTCATACCGACACCGTCATGAAGGGTGCCGGACAGGAGATTGGTGGCGATTTGAGTTTTCATATCGACCCGATTGTAATGGGGCCGCCAAATCTCAGGATAAGAGCAGAGCGTGGCTATAAAATTGACAAAGGGGCCAGTGCTTCAAAAGATACCATCACCCAGTTGATTGGTTTTGAAGGGGCCAGCCTGACCAGTGATAAAACCGTAACCATCACCACTGAATGGCTGGATCACGATGGGCGACCGATATCCGAATCTCTGGCCGGCGCCGGATATACCGGACGCATAGCGATTTTAAGCGGAAACAAAACCCTGCCCAGCGATAACCAGGGGGTGTATCAGTTTTCGATCGATCCCGGTCGTCGAATTCAGGTGATACAACTGCCCAATGCGTTAACCGACAATGAGCACTTTTATATCCATGTCAGCGGTGAACCGAAAAGTGGTAACCCGCTGTTTGCCGGTAGTACCGATAATGTACGCCTGGGTGAAGCCGATTTCAGCTCTACCGGTCAAAACCCCGGCATCCTCGCAAAGCGACCCGATCACTATGTCCCTTTTCTGGTACCAATATTCGATGAAGCGGCCACCGAGTTACAGACCCAGGCCTATCGATTACTGAAAAAGGCAGATCCGGTAACATTTGGTGAAGCACCTGAGCCGATATACCGCTGGGTCTATCGACCTGAAATGCAATTTAGCAGTTATGATTTCAAGGTGAATAAAATCAATCGAAGTCAGGATGCCGATGCAAATGGCACAATTTCCGCAGACGAAACCATTGACGTACTTAATCAGAGTGAGCCAGATATTTCATCAAATTCAGTGATTGAGATTTTGTATGGGTTATCCACCACGGATCTATTGCCGCTGGATTTTTTTAATGCAGGGTTAGAGAAGCAACTGGTGTTTGTGGTCGGAGAACAGGAAGTCAAAGCAACCCTTGGGGCAGGCCAGACGATTAAATTCGATGATTTAAGCCACCTTGAGCTGTTAAACCCAGATGAGTTTTTAACGATTGGTCTGTATGCCAATAACGATATGGGAAACAGTTTGTGGCAACTGGATTTTCAGAAGGTAATTCCTATGTCGGCAGATTTCAATCGTGACGGTAAAATTATTTTCAGCCAGCAGGTCACAGAAAATGGCATTCGTAGCGATTTGAACACGAGCGAAAAACCTCATGTGTTCTGGATCAATAATGACGATGATAAACCTAACGACGAAACGGCTGGTTATGATATTACTGCAAAGTCCGGTTGGTTTGAGTTCGATGGACATGATCCCGATTTTGAAAATGCAAAAATTGATGGTTCAAGAGATCTCATAGACTTTTTCGCAGTAGGTATTGATATACATGATTTTCTCACTAAAACCGAAAACTCAGAAAATTTTACATACCTGTTATTACACGACGATGCTGCCGTTAATGTTGTTTACACCGTCATGAGTAGAGGGGAGGATGCTGGTTCTGGACTGTCATCTGACTACCTCAATAAAATTAATATGATTGATGTTAAGCCTGTTTTCGGTGACTGGCAGAGTAATGGGCTGCTTGCTGAGGTCCCTGTTTATAAAGTAACAGTAGAAGGTATTCAGATTCCAACAGAATTTATTCAACTAATTAAAAATGATAAAAATAAAGGTGTCATATTAGTTGAGGGTAATAAGCAAACGGCTAAGCCGCTTAAAATTAAAATCAAAGATGCTAAGAATACACTGGTAGCCATCGGTAGCTTACCGTTACATATCTATGATGTAACAAAACTATATCGTCAGGCTTCACTCAGGGGCTCGAGTAGAGATGAGTTATCCAGTAAATGGGGAGCGTCTCCAACAGGAATCGCTCCAGATGTAGCCGATTTACTTGCTGGTTTATCGTCTCAAAGTACTGCAATCGAGCCCATCTATCCCGAACTGGACAGGTCGAGACACGTGATCCATGTTCATGGGTTCAACAATGATGAAGGGGCTGCATCGGCATTCCAGGCGGAAACTTTTAAACGCTTATTCCATGCAGGTTCGAATGTATTATTTACCGGTGTTCACTGGCATGGGGATGAAGGTGTCCCTGCAGCAGTGAATTACTGGGACAATGTTGAGAACGCTTTTTATGCGGCTGATGATCTCGCGGCACTGGTTAACGGAATCAGTGGAAATAAAACTATTATTGCGCATAGCCTGGGCAATATGATAGTCGGCAGTGCTATTCAGGATTTTGCTATGGGTTTTGACAAATACATGATGCTAAATCCGGCTGTTGCTCTGGAAGCTTACGAACTAGTAAGCCAGCCGGCGTTAATGCGTAATGTCGACTGGGATAAATTTTATTTTGGTGCGGATTACTCCGCAACTCTTGATACGGAAACCTATACTGATCAGCTTGGAAGACGATTATGGTCGGTAGAATGGCATACTCTGTTTCCAGCTACGGATGAACGACATAAATTGACCTGGCGCGGTAGGTTTTCTACTGTCAGTAGTAGCGCAAATGTCATCCAGTACTATTCGACGGGTGAAGAAGTTTTACAGGCTCCTGTAACCGCAGAGTTTTCCAGTTTAGATCCTGTTACTGACTCAGGCCGTAATGCCTGGAATATCCAGGAAAAAGCAAAAGGTACACATAGCATCGCTGGACTCGCTGGTGGAGGTTCTTCGGCGGGTTGGGGTTTTAATACGACCTGTGAAAAAAATATGATTGACCCCTTACAACAGGAGGTTTGTTATAGCAACGCTTTACATACACATACTAACGCAGAGGTTTTTTATAATAAAACGAGTCAGGAGCTGATTCAGACTCCATTTTTCGATCCGTTTGACAATGCGCAGTTAAGTAATCCTAATGCCACAGAAAGTGAGATTATTCAAAGTTTTCCTCATGATCTGGGTTACGAAATACCAGCGTTGTCATATGCGGCAGGGGGTACAAAGATCCCGTCATTTTTAGCCGCTAATGCAGTTAATATGAATAATCAAATGTCTGATGGCTGGCCTGCTGAAAGAGGGGGACTAGCCTGGCGGCATAGTGATTTCAAAGATATTGCTTATCGTTATACCTATAAACTGTTTGACAATTTAGTTACTAAAGGAGCTCTAAAATGAAGTTATACAGGGTAGTAATTTTAGTATTGATCTCGACTTATTCCGCTGTTGGACTGGCATTACCTACAGCCAGGATAACGATCAGGGTAGTCGATGAAACAGGGCTACCCGTTGCCGGGGCTAATGCCGGTCTGGTACTGGAAGCGCCTAAAAAAAAAGGGGAAGGCTGGGGAACGGATACCAGCTGGGTACCCGGCTTAACCGATGCGGAGGGACTCTTTAGCGGGGAAGGAGAAACCGCATCATACGTCAGTCTATCCGCTAAAAAAGACGGGTATTATGATGTCAGCAGTCATTTTAACGATTTTACCGGTGTCTCTGGATTTTTAGGGTTCAGAAAATATGAACCCTGGAATCCAACAGTAGAAATGGTTTTAAAAAAGAAAGTCAATCCTGTCGCCATGTACGCGGTTAATATGTTTGGTACAAAATCGGAGGATTACCCGCAACTACCATTACTGGGACGTTTTGTCGGGTTTGATATAATGGCGAATGACTGGATTGTGCCTTACGGTTTGGGCACCCATGCAGACTTCCTTTTTAAGGTTGATGTGGAACGCGCAATTTCTAACACGGATCACGATGTTACCCTGACTCTCCAGTTTTCTAATAAAGGAGATGGGTTGATAGAATATACGCCCGATATCCGTAAAGGTAAGTCTGGGTTGCGTCTGCCATATCATGCTCCAACTAGCGGCTATGAAGCAGAATTTAATAAAAAATATGACAATGTACCCGGGGTGCTCAAATATTCTGCTGGAGGGAATCCTGAATACGACACAAATTATTTTTTCCGTGTCAGGACCCAGCTGGATAAGGAAGGCCTTGTGACTGGAGGGCTTTATGGGAAAATACATGGAGACATCAGCCTGGGGAATTATGCGTGGTTGCATACTCAAAAACCCTATGTGGTATTTGATTATTATTTGAACCCCAACATCAATGACACGAATATCGAATTCGATCCTGACAAAAATCTGTTCAAAAACCTGCCGGAGCTGCAACAGGTCAAGAACCCATAGAGTTTATCCCAATAGGTCTCAAGGTCTGCTAGATCAGTTTGAACAGTCAGGAGCGAGTCAGTCAGCCATAATTCTTCGTAATCAAGAGGACTTAGCCAATGCAATCTGGATTAACGTTAGCGCAAATATCAATGGGGTCCATCTCGATGGATATGCAGTCTGTAAATATGCTGATCCAGGCCTGATCAGCTCTACTATGGCCGGTCTAATATGAACTTCCAGAGTCGGCCGGACCCCGGCGCAGATTCGCGCCGTCTGCGTCGGGCTTTTACGATTGCACTGTCGTTCGTCGTGCTGCTGTGGTTGGTTAAATTAACAGAGGCTTTTGGCGCGACCGATTTTATTCAGCTTGGAATCTATCCACGCCGTGTAAGCGGACTTATCGGGATAGTCTGTGCTCCCTTGATTCACAGCTCTTTCGCCCACCTGTTCGCCAATTCTGCACCCATCCTGGTGATAGGCACCATGCTACTCTACGGCTACCCCCGCGCAGCCAGAGTGCTACTGCCAGTGGTTTATCTCGGTAGTGGTATCGCGGTGTGGCTGTTTGCACGTGAGTCTTATCACATCGGGGCCAGCGGGCTTGCTTTCGGTATGCTGTTGTTTGTGTTTACGGTCGGTGTGCTGCGATGGGACCGGCGCGCGATTGCGCTCTCGCTGGTGGTGTTTTTTCTGTATGGCGGGATGCTGCTGGGGGTTTTACCGGTTGATCAGGATATCTCCTTCGAGTCACATCTAGCGGGTGCACTGCTCGGCTTAGTGCTGGCTTTCCGGCTCAGGCAGCTTGATCCTGCACCAGTGCGCAAGCAGTACAGCTGGGAACGGGAAGAGCAAGAGGCCGACCCGGATTCAGCAATCGATGCTGACGCCGACTCTGATGACGACGAGCCAGAGCACCGCTAGTTCGCTGGGCATCAACACCAGCGACCTTATGCTGCCATCCCGAAGTCGTTTTCCTGCCTGATTTTATCCATCTTTGAGCGGAGTTAATCTGGCCGCAATATAGGCCTTAAAGTCTGCCAGTTCCGTTAGTGCTTCTCGACAGCTCATGCCTTCGCAAATGTAAGCGCACACCGTTTCAGTGTGGGCTTTTTTAACGGCTAATTCCGGTGGTATGCGGGTATCGCCTGGAATGGCGAAACACATTACATCGGGCAGGTAATGCCGGAATACCTGTTGCTGCCAGTCTTGCATGGCCTCGATCTCTCCCCTCAATATAATAATGGTGGCAGGGTGTAGATAGGTGTCGAGCGCGTTGAGTAATGCACTGTAGTACACCGGGTGTTGCTGGATGTCAGGTGCCGCTGCCTGCAGGGTTTTTTCGGCACTTTCCAGGTAGCGCGTATCTCCACATAACAGGCCAAGGGTCTGCAGGGCTGATGCGGCTACGCCATTTCCGGAAGGCATCGCATCATCGGTGAACGATTTGCTGCGCATGATCAACTGTTCGTGATCGCTGCTGGTAAAGTAAAAGCCGCCACGGTCTTTGTCTTCGAACAGATCCAGCATGCAATCGGCGATCTGTTTGCTCCAGTCGAAGAGTTCGTTATCCCATTTGTTCTGTAGCGCATCTATAACCGCCTGCAGTAGATAGGCATAGTCATCGAGGTAGGCATTCAGATGGGCTTTGCCATCCTTGCTGGTCGCCAGTAAACGCTGGTCAACCCAGTGGCACTGGCGCAGATAAGCGAGTGCCTTGTGCGCCGAAGCGGCGTAAGCCGGTTGCTGCAAGGTGCGCGCGGCGAGATTCATCGCGCGAATCATCAGTGCGTTCCATGCTGTCAGAATCTTGTCATCGGTGCCCGGATGAATGCGCTTGATACGCTGCTGATACAGCGTGTTTTTGGCACGGTCCAGCTGTTGTTGAATGTCTGCAGCGGATCGATCCAGTCGCTCGGCCAGCTGAGCAATATCGACAAAGGTGTGTGGGTACCACTGGCCTTCAAAATTGGCGGCTCGATCCAGCCCATAGCTGTGGTTGAACAGCTCGGCCTGGTCCTGATCCAGCAGGGCTGTGGTCTGCTCGCCATTCCACACATAGTATTTGCCTTCTTCACCCTCCGAATCGGCATCCTGTGCCGAGTAGTAGCCACCTGCGGGTGCTTGCATTTCTGTCATCACCCAGTCTGCGCTCTGGCGGATCGCGCATGCAAAATAATAGTCCGGCGCGAGTTGCTGTGCCCATACATACAGCGCCAGCAGCTGAGCATTGTCGTATAGCATTTTCTCGAAATGGGGGATCATCCATTGATCATCGGTGGAATAGCGGCAGAAGCCACCGCCGATATGATCGAATAAGCCACCTCTGGCCATCTGTCTGGCGGTTTGCAGTCCGGCCTGCAACGTCTCAGCGTGTGTGTTGCTGCCATACAGGCTGGCCTGTCGCAGGCAACGTTCCAACGTATAAGGATGGGGGAATTTCGGGCGCGGGCCGAAGCCACCGTAGCGCGCATCGTATTGCGCCAGCAACTGGCGCGATAACAGCTCGAAGGGCAGGGCATTTAATTCGGTGTACTGTGCCAGTGGGAATGACAGTGACTCGAGTTGGGAGAGTAGTGACTGGTTCTGTTGCTGGATCTGGTCCCGTCGCTCGATATAGGCCGCATGAACCGCAGCGAGAATGTCACTGAAAGAGCGCAGGCCATGACGTGGCCGGGGTGGAAAATAGGTGCCGGCAAAAAAAGGGGTTTGATCATGCGGCATCAGAAACAGGGTTAATGGCCAGCCGCCACCGCGTCCGGTTAACAGCTGGTGAGCGAGCTGGTATATCTTGTCGAGGTCAGGACGCTCTTCGCGATCGACCTTGATATTGATGAAGTGATCGTTCATCTGTTGTGCGGTGGCGTCATCCTCAAACGATTCATGCGCCATCACATGACACCAGTGACAGGCGGAATAACCAATCGACAGCAATATCGGTTTATCGAGTTCGATGGCGAGCTGCAGTGCCTGCTCTCCCCACGGATACCAGTGCACCGGATTATCCGCGTGCTGTAGTAGATAGGGGCTGGTTTCTTTTGCCAGCTGGTTATGCTTGTGAGTCATAATCGAGTAAGCCTTTTATTTCTACATACTATGACATAAGCGAGCACAGGATTTACCTGTTTGCACACGGGGAGATAACAGCCTGATCGAAACAGAAGTCTGCGTCATAGGCAATTCAGTGTATGCAAACTGTTTGCACTCCATATCACTGAACCAGATCAACTACAGCTGTAAAATCTGGCGCACAGATCGGCTGGGGTATGTTTTAATAGCGCTTGCTGTGGGTGTTTGTTTCCGTACATCGGGCTGTTTTCTGACTCTCCTGCGGTTTTTCAACTGTTGAAGTACAAACCATGAGTTACGACGAATTATTGAATAACTTCAGCCAGTTCGGACTGGCAATCCTGCTCGGTATTCTGATCGGTCTGGAGCGCGAACTGCGCGATGGCGGCCGCTCTTTGCTGGGCCTGCGTGACTTTGTGCTGTTTTCCTTGCTGGGTGCGTCTTCCG
>JACNJF010000166.1 GCA_014382695.1 Gammaproteobacteria bacterium
TAGAAAACCATCGCTGTAAAGATTCGACCATCTAATTGTGTTTTCACACAGCCTGGACCCGTTGCCGTCATTCATATCAGACAAAGTTTTGTAAATATAAGGGAAGAAACTGCTAATAAAAGAATTGAAGCGGCATTACTACACAGTTGGGCTATTATTACTGTCATAATCATTTTTTAAACAATAAGGTAAATTCAAAATACTAAAACTCATGCCTCTTTTCTGCTTCTACTGATGAAAGTACTCACGCCTAAATTGTTTGTAGCCTCTACAGTCGTATGGACATTGATATTAGCTATATCACTTGGTTGGAATCTTATTATTGGCAAGCAGCAAATAATGGACGAAGCGTATGCAGAGGCTCGTGCCAACCTGAATAAAGATATATCTCTAAGAAGATGGGCTACCAGTCATGGTGGCGTATATGTGCCTATTACAGAAAAGCAAAAACCCGTTCCCTGGCTATCCCACATACCTAATCGAGATATCACATCTACTGACGGAAGGCAATTGACTCTGTTGAATCCGGCCACAATCCTGCGTCAGACAATGGATCGATATGCAGAAGAGTACGGAGTTCGCGGTAGAATAATCGGATTAAAACAACTTAACCCAGATAATGCTCCAGATGAATGGGAGCGCACACAATTAATCGAGTTTACTCAGAAGAGAAAGAAAGAGGTCTGGGCAATTTCAGACATTGATGGTGTTCCTCATCTACGCTATCTCAGAGCGATGATCATGGAGCCTGGCTGTGATAAATGCCATGCGATACTGGGCTACAAAACGGGAGATGTGAGAGGTGCGACGGGGATAAACCTTTCCCTGCAAAGCCACTTAGAAGATATCAGGACGTTGACACTGAACATAGCTTTCACTCATGGGACTATCTGGATATTAGGGTTTTCCCTACTATTAATGGGATGGCGATCTGCTTACAAACAAGAGGCCATTTCTCGGGAGGCTGAAAATATATTAAAAATTTCGTCCGCCAAATATAAGGCCGTTATCAATACGGCAAAAGATGCCATTATAACTGTTGATGATAAAGGGCATATAGTCGGTTGGAATAGCGCTGCAGAAAGCCTTTTCGGCTATACCGAAGAGGAAATACTTGATCAATCAGTTGATATTTTGATGCCTTCAACATTTAGGGAGAATCATAATAAGGGGTTTAAACGTGTAGTTCATGGAGGGGAGAGTCATGTAATCGGAACAACTGTCGAGCTGGTTGGGTTGAGAAAGGACAGCTCAGAATTTCCGATGGAACTCTCTCTTGCTAAATGGGATGCCAATGGAAACTTGTTTTTTAGTGCAATAATTCGGGATATAACAGAAAGTAATACCCATAAGAACCAACTGGAAATGATTGCCCACTATGACACCTTAACGAGATTACCTAATCGGGTCTTATTTGCAGACCGATTGAAACAATCAATGACTCAATCCAAACGCAGAGGATTGATGATAGCCGTAGCGTATCTAGACATTGATGGATTTAAGTCAATTAACGATAGCTATGGGCATAATTTCGGAGATCGCTTTCTAATTGAGTTATCGGAAAGAATGAAATCTGTTCTTCGTGATGGAGATACGCTGGCACGCATAGGAGGAGATGAATTTATTGCAGTAATGGTTGATATTGCTGGTTCGCAGGACAGTAGCCCTTTATTAGAGCGTTTACTGTTAGCTACATCATCACCAGTAACTATAGACGATATAATAATGCGTGTAACGATCAGTATTGGTGTGACGTTTTACCCTCAGGAAGGCGCAGATGCTGACTTACTTATTCGTCAAGCAGATCAGGCAATGTACTCAGCTAAACAGGCCGGTAAGAACAGATACCACTATTTTGATGTCAAGCACGATGCAGAGCTGAGGATTAAACATGAGAACCAGGAACGTATAAGCCGTGCAATAAACCAAAAAGAATTTGTGCTTTATTATCAACCCAAAGTGAATATGAAAGAAGGTAAAGTAATAGGCGCAGAAGCATTAATTCGCTGGCAACACCCTGATAGAGGATTACTTCCACCAGCCGAATTTCTTCCCCTAATCGAAAACCACCGAGTCAGTGTCGAACTTGGTAAGTGGGTTATGGACAGCGCACTTAAACAGATAAAAGATTGGCTTGAGCAAGGCCTGAATATACCTGTCAGTATCAATATTGCTGCTGAGCAATTCCAAAGTGAGGATTTTGAAGCATCTTTGAGAAATATATTGAAAAATTTCCCAGATGTGCCACCAGAATATTTGGAACTTGAAGTTTTAGAAACAAGCGCATTGGAAGATGTTAGCCAGGTTTCCAGGATTATGCGCTCATGTAATGCTTTGGGAGTGCAATTCTCTTTGGATGATTTTGGAACTGGTTACTCATCGTTGACATATCTTAAACGACTTCCTGTTAATATTTTAAAAATTGACCAGAGCTTTGTTAGAGATATGCTGATTGATCAAGATGACTTCGCGATAGTGCAAGGTGTCATTGGTTTAGCTAATGCATTCAGTATTGAGGTCATCGCAGAAGGTGTAGAAACGGTAGATCATGGCACTATACTTTTACAAATGGGGTGTTTGCTGGCGCAAGGCTATGGTATAGCCCGACCTATGCCTGCTTCAGAAATACCGGAGTGGATGAAAAACTGGAAACCTGATAAGGCCTGGATGAACGCTTAACGGACTTTGTTTAAACTGGCTAGTTACACAGAATAATTTACAGTCTCTTTCCCTTTCCTACCTGGAATTAAGAGCAGAGATTTTCTGAGAAAACACCTGACCAGATAAGGAGTCAGCTCAAGACATGAAGCCTTGACCCAAATTCCTTATCCAGCCTGGTGCTATAAAACCTGATTCTCAGGAATCTTAAGCCTTAGCAACCCAGGACTTGCAATAGCCCGTTGCGGCAACATCTTTGCCCGCGAAGATGGGACAGCCACCGGAAGCCGCACTGCCACCCTGGTAAATGCCGCAGTTTGAGCAGGTCTTACCATCTACCGTACTCTTTTCTGTGTAGCTCAGTGCCTTGGCTGTAGGGTCATCCATAGACAGCATCGCTGCATAGGAAACAGATTGATAGCCTGCGATAGCAACTACAGGAATGCCGATAAGACCCTTCAGGACTGCGCGACGACTTTTATCAGGTGTTTGGTTATTCATATATTTCTCCGAATCAGTATTGATGTTGTAACATTGTTGATGAAAAAAAGAGCAAAAATACCACGGTAATTGAATCAGTTCTAAAAATAACTGTGTCAACATCCAAAGTATCAGAAGAATAAACGCAACACCACTGCCTATCAAGCCCTAAAGCCGAAGCCGAAATCAATCAGTAACACCTCTGCCTACCCGATCTCAATCGGTTCAATCCTCCTGGATATTTCAGCTGAGTCTATGCTTTTTGGCTTCTTCAGCATCTGGGTCGTTCCATCAGGCAACAAGCCACCGGTCAACCTCTTTCTGCCGTTTAATATAAATTAGTTTTTCTTGCTGAATATAGCCTGTTATGTTCTTACCATGCCCATAAAAAAAAGCGTTCTCTGAGCACCTTTTTAACAACCTAAAGTGAAAAAATTTAACCCGCAAAACTTTCCAGCTTTTTAGCCCTGATTAGCTGACCATCCAGCGCCGCATCTTTCGAGTTACGACCATAAGCGACTGAAATCAACTGGCTGTAATACACCACCGGCATTTCGAATTTGCTACCGAATTTGGCGTTGATTACATCCTGATAGATTTCCACATTGGTCTGGCATAACGGACAGGGTGTGACGATCATATCCGCACCGTTATCGTAGGCGGCTTCGATAATACCGTGAATCATGGCCTGCGATTTTTCCGGCTCGGAGAAGGCTAACGCTCCACCACAACACTGCACTTTCTTTTCATAGGTGGGGACAGAGTCTCCCCCCAGGGATTCGACCAGTTTGTCCAGGTACAGCGGATTTTCGAAGGATTCACCAGCGATACCAAAAGGACGGTTGGTCTGGCAGCCGACATAACCAGCGATCCTGATGCCTTGCAGCGGTTTTTTAACACCCCTGGCCAGGCTCTCGTAACCTACGTCTTCGATCAGCACTTCTGCCATGTGTCGAATCGGTGTCTTGTTGGTCAGAGTCAGCCGGGCTTCAGCCAGTGCGGTATTGACGTCCTTGAACATGTTTTCATCTTGATGTAGACGCTCTGCCGTTTCCCTGGTGGATAACCAGCAGGCCGCACAGGTCGCGACGATATCCTGATTCGGATTATGCTGTTCCGACAGTGCAATGTTACGCGCCGATAAGGAAAGTCGCGGCAATACATTACCGCTACCATAACCAATAGAAGCCGAACAGCAGTTCCAGTCTGGAATCGGGTTCAGTTTTAGGTCCAGTTCTTCACACATGGTGTCGACCGAACGCATCAGGTTGGATGAGGAAGCGCCGGTCTGAGAAGAGCAACCCGGATAATATGAGTATTCAAATTTAGCCATTGTGGTGCCCCCTATTTCGAGTTTGCTTCAAGTTTGGCGGCTTCAATTTCCTGCGCCTTTCTGATCATTTTGTGCAGGCCGAAAATATCCTTAATGGCATGACCAGCAAACATGTCCATCGGTGCCATTCGCTTTGCTTTCAGCATGTTGATGCCCAGTTTCTGATGTGCCATCGCTTGCTTGATTCCGGATGCAAAACCATCCTTGAAGTACAGCGATAGACCGAGCTTAAGCTCGTTAACACGGCCTTTCTTCAGCATATTGTTCCAGAACACTTCAGCGAACCACAGGGTTGGATTGCTTTTCGGAGCCAGGCCCAGTCGTTTCGCATAAGACGCCAGTCCATGCATGATGTGGGGAATCGGCAGTCCACGCGGACAACGAACCACACAGTGGTAACAGGACGTACACATCCACATCGAATCGGAGGATAAAACCTGTTCACGCCTGTTGGCACGGATCATCATGAAGATTTTCTGCGGGCTGTGCTCCCAGGCATCGCCCAGTGGGCAGGATCCGGCACACACACCACATTGCATGCACATCTTGACCCAGTCGCCCTGTTCGACATTGCCGGCAACTTCCTGCAGGAAATTGTTGCGGTATTTTTCTAGCATTGCGTTATTTAAGCTCATACTAGCGAATCCTAGAATTTGAATGGGCTCATGCCGATCTTTTCAATGGTTTCAGCCATAGCGTTGATCAACCTGGGAGCACGATGAATATCGGTAATGGCCACTTCATAAGTGACAACACGCTCTGCATCCAGACTCAGGATCTGCAGGGTATCCGCGATCTGACTCATTCGCTGATACGCCATTTCGGAGCCTTTCACGAAGTGACACTGGTAGTCATCGCCTTTAGAGCAGCCCATCAGGATGATACCATCGTAACCGCTGTTTAAGGCATCCGTTATCCAGACGGTATTCACCGAGCCCAGGCAACGCACCGGGATAACACGCGCAAACGGACTGTATTCGATGCCATTTTGAGCGGCCATGTCGAGCGCAGGATAGGCATCGTTTTCACAGGCCAGCACCAGAATACGCGGCTTTTCATCGAACTCGTCCGGCATATCCACATTCTTGATCTGCTGACCGATGCTATCCACAGAATAGTTATCGAAGGAGATGACCCGGACCGGACAGGCACCCATACAGATACCACAACGGCGGCAGCGCGATTCGTTGAACTGCGGATAGCCTTTCTCGTCTTCGTCGATCGCAGCAAACGGGCATTCAACGGTACATCGCTTACACCGGGTACAGCCTTCTTTTCTGAACAATGGATAGGACAGATCGCCCGAACGTGGATGCGCAGAGCGCCCCTTACCAGCATTTTCCAGTGCCTGAATGGCTTTCATCGCGGCACCGGTCGCATCTTCCATGGCCTGATGTATATCCATCGGACGTCTCACCGGGCCAGCCGCATAGATACCGCTACGTCGGGTTTCGTATGGGAAGCAGATAAAGTGTGAATCGGTAAAGCCATGCTTCAGATGCGGCAGGTCAGTACCCTGCCGGTACTCCAGGTTCAGGATCGAGTCGAGCGTGACTTCAAATACAGGTGCTGCACCTTTTTCTTTATCGGCAACCAGAGGAAGCGCGTATGGATCAGGTCCCGAGTTCGGCACCATGCCCACATCGAGAACCACCAGATCAGCGGTCTGGCTGGTATCTTCATCCAGGATCATATCCCTGAACTGAACTTCCAGAGAGCTACCGGGAAACACTTCAGAGGCGATACCTTTACGGAATGTGACTTCGTAGTTCTGACCGGAGCAGTAGAAATCTTCACCCGCTGCACCCGGAGTACGCAGGTGATTGAACAGAATGGTGGTTTCACAGCCGCGGTTCTGAGTCTTGAAATACAGCGCCTGTTTGATCGCAATCAGATCGCCGATACCGGAATGGTACGGCAGATGACCTTTGGCTTCAGAAGCCTGACCCACGTTCTGTACGAAGATCACGGAGCTAACTTCCCTGCCATCGGATGGACGCTTGATCGGCCCATCGCCAGCGGCTTTGGCCAGCGCTTCCAGCTCCATATTGGTGACAATATCGGCACTTTTGGCATGGTTCATCGCCGGCACGTTATTTGGATCAAACATGTTGTAGCCGGAAGCCTGTACGATGGCACCGACTTCAACCGTAGTCGAGGTACCGTACTCCGTTGCTATCTCGATCTTGAAACGACCTGGCGCACCTTCGGTTTTGGCAACACTGGCGCTCAGATGAAGCGTAATATTGGCATGCGCGTTGACCGCTGCAATGGTCGCATCGATATTGGTTGCTACCGGATTGGCATACGGCATCCTGTGCGGAATACACTTGTGCAGTTGAGCCATCCAGCCACCCAGCGCAGCGGCCTTTTCGACCAGTTCAACCCTGTAACCGGCTTTGGCAGATTCCAGTGCCGTGGTCATACCGGTCATTCCACCACCAACCACCAGCAGGGTCTTGTTCAGTTCCTGCTCACCACTGGGTTCAGGAATATTGATATACCTGCTTTCTGCACAGGCCATACGGATCAGGTCGTCGCCCATTTCCTGCGTGGTTTGCTGAGCTTCATCGGTATACGGACGAATCCAGATGCAGCCTTCGCGCAGGTTAGCACGTGAAATGGCGGCACGATCAAAACGGAAAGCTTCCACCTTGGAGCGGTGTGAACAGGCTCCGATAATGACGTGATTCACGTCACCTGCGTCGATATCTTTCCGGATCATTTCTACACCAGCCTTACTGCAAAGAAACTCATGTGTTTTAACGATGGCGGCCTTGCCATCGCGTTTTGCGGTCGTTTCCATCTGGCTCACATTTAGACGATCGCCAATCCCGCAACCGCTACAGAGGTAAGCCCCTAGTTTTTTATCATAATCTGGCATTGCTTAACCCTCCGATCCCGCAACCCTGTTAACAACCTGTACCGCGCGTAATGCCGCTGCGGTTGCAGTTTGAACGGCGCGATTCACATCCAGTGCATCGGATGCACAACCGGCTGCGAAGATGCCGCCGTTGGCTTCGTCAGCCTCGATAAAGCCATGCTCATTGATCACGATTTCTAGCGGGAAAGAGTCTTTATTAACACTCGGCTCCATACCGATCGCCAGTACCACCAGATCATGCCTGTTTTCATAACGGTGATAGCCTTCGGTGTCGACACCATTCAGGATTGGATTCTGATCCTTGTCCTGGACGATATTGGCAACCTTCGATCGGATGAAAGATATCTTTGGATCGTTCTGCACCTTACGATAAAAGTCTTCGAAACGGTCGATCGAGCGGATATCGATGTAGTAAATCGTGCCTTTGGCATCGGCATCATCCACACCATATTGTTCGGTGATATAGGTGCTTTGCTTGAGTGTCGCCATGCAGCAGATACGTGAACAATGCTTCAGATGATTGCGATCACGCGATCCAGCACACTGGATGAAGGCAATATCCTTAGCTTCGGCGTTATCCGAAGGACGTAGAATCTTGCCACCGGTGGGCCCGAATTTATCCATCATGCGCTCAAATTCAACGCTGGTGATAACGTTCGCATAACGGTCATAGCCATAAGGCTGAATCTTATTGGCATCGTAAGGCTGCCAGCCAGTTGCCCAGATGATTGCACCGGCTTTAAATTCGATGGTTTGTTCCTGCATATCAAGATCGATCGCAGCGTATTTACAGGCCGCTTTGGCCTTTTCTGCATCATCGGTTCCGATGATGCGGGGATCAATCACATAACGCTGTGGCTTCGCCATGTTATACGGCAGATAAGCACCCTTGCGCTTGTTCAAACCATAGTTATGCTCGTTATCGAATTCGGCTTCAACCACATCGCCACAGGCACCACAGGCAGTACAGTTTTCATTAACGAAACGCGGAGAAATTTTAACGGTAGCAGAGTAATTACCTTCTGAGCCAGAAACAGCGGTGACTTCAGCCATGGTCAGTATGCTAATACCACCCTGGGCACTCAGACGACGCTGATTGATTTCAAGACCACAGGATGGGAAGCAAAGCTTGGGGAAGTACTTGTAAAGCTGTGAAACTCTTCCGCCCAGATAGGGTCTTTTCTCAACGAGTACCACGTTGTTACCGGTTTCAGCCGCCTCAACAGCTGCGGTAATCCCGCTGATACCTGCGCCAACCACGAGTATGGTGTGGTTGGTAGCTACCACTTCAGTCATTGCTTATCCTCCGGCCATGAGACCAGTCAAGAGAGACATCAAAATCCCGTGAAAGATACGCCCATCAAATCGCTATATCCACATTTCTCTCGAATTCGACCATCTGAGTGCTGCCTTCGAATAGAAAATCATCGCAAACGAAGGCGTACTTTCGAGTCGGCTGGCCCGACAGCTGGTTAAGTTCGCCCGTTTAACACGCAATTTGAAAGGCAGTGGCTGGACGAAGCTGCGAGTCCTCGATTGCTGGTGGCTACAGGAAAACGGATCACCGATGGAATAGATCCGGTGTATGCCTGCGCCAGTGCAACTGCACAGACGTTAACGGATGATACTGAAATGATTGAGGCGTTGAATGAACGGAGTGCTTCTGTTTTTTAATAGATAATCAGTCTTTATAAATTAAAAGGCCTGAACACCTGTTCAGGCCTTTTTTGTTGCCTTAGTGGCCGGCAGTACCGGTAACCGCACTAGGGTCAACCTCATAATAAGCTGGCAGCTTATGCGCGATGCCCTTATGGCAGTCGATACAGGTTTTGCCCTGATCAAATCCCTCAATATGCTGAGGAAAGGCTCTTTTCTGCTGCTTGGTATAATCCATCGATTCATAATCATGACAGTTTCGACACTCTCTTGAATCGGTGCTCTTCATCGCTTTCCACACATTTTGCGCCAGCTGTAAGCGCTTTTCTTCAAATTTCTCAGGCGTATCGATGGTACCCAGCACCTTGTGATACAGCTCATTCGAAGCCTGAATCTTACGTACTATTTTATGTATCCAGGGCTTTGGTACATGACAGTCCGGACAGGTCGCCCTGACCCCACTACGATTACTGAAGTGAATCGTATTCTGATACTCCTGATATACATTTTCTTCCATTTCATGACAGGAAATACAGAAGGTTTCGGTGTTGGTTGCTTCCATCGCGGTATTAAAACCACCCCAGAAAATAATACCCGCAATAAATCCAACAAACAGCAGGGCACCCAACGAAGCAGCACTCGGCTTTTTCAGCTTATCTATCAACGAACGAATACTCATGACATCTCTCTCTTATATTTATTATCGAATTGATTCTACGGGCTTAAACTCATTCTCGATCAATGGTTTGGCATCGGCCTGAGGCACATGGCACTGAGTACAGAAGTAGCGACGTGTAGATACATTGGCCAGTACATTTTCCTGCCGATCAGAGAAGTGGGTCTGGCTGATCTTGGTTGCCTTGGCCTGAATATAGTTTTTCCAGCTATGACAACTCATGCACTTATTGAAGTTCAGGTTAATGGTATAACCTTCGATATCATGCGGCACCAGCGGCGGTTGTTGCACATAATCACGTGCAATCGGGGCACGGTCACGTTGTACCGGCTTAAACAGAACCTCATTCGATTGATTGCCCAGCAAATTTGAACCACGCAACGACTCAATCGTATCAGCCTGAGCTGAGCTATAAATCGTGGATATACCTAACGCTATACCTAACACAAGCATAAGTGTTTTTTTCATGATAGAACCTCTCTCTTTTGGGGCTGTTTATTGAATGGTTTATGTGAATTGTTTTCAGTCAGGCGAATGCTTTCCATATTGTTGAAACGCAGATCAAAACGAAAAACATCGGTGCTACAGATATCGATACAGCGACCACAATTGGTGCAGTTGATATCCTTAATGACGCTATCTATTCTTCCAGCTTTTTTTAATACAGGGGTAATCACTTTCTGTTCTGGACATACGGCATAACACTCCATACAGGAGTCGCATCTTTCGAGTGCAACCGCATTGACCCGCAGCAGGCTGAACTTTCCTAACAGACTATAAAAGGCCCCGACCGGGCACAGGTGACCACACCAGGCACGTCGACTGACAAAGGTATCCAGCAGAAATATCATCAGCACGATCATCCAGCCGAATCCAAGACCGAAAACCAGTCCGCGATTAACCATAGAGACTGGATTAACGGCTTCCCAAACCAGTGATCCGGTGACCATCGCACTTAGCAGGGTCATCGCCAGTATCCAGTAACGAGCCTGTCTTGACAGGCTAAAGGATGATTTAATATTGAGTTTATTACGCAACCACATGGAGGCATCGGTCACGATATTGATCGGACACACCCACGAACAATACATCCTGCCGCCAATCAGTAGATAAAGAGCCAGCACAATCAATGCACCCAGAATTGCCGTCGTTTCTGTCAAATGGCCGCTAACGACAGACTGCAACAGGATATAGGGATCGGTCAGTGGGACTACATCGACAAGCAGGCTTGCATTCAGATTTCCTTTCAGAATCCAGAGTCCGTAAACAGGCCCAAGTAAAAATAGTCCCAGTATAGAAAGCTGCGAAAAGCGCCGAATCAACAGCCACTTATGCGCTCGCAACCAGCCTTTCTGCAGAATCGCAGCTTTTCCGATCAACTCAACGGGAGTCATGGTTGCCATTAACGGAAACCTCGATTCAGGGCATCCGCTGCATTATTGCCGAACGGGGAGCTTTCGTTTGCATCATCCATTTTTAATCCCTGCCCTTCGTAATCGTATGACTGTCCCTCAGGCAGATTGTATTCATGTTGCAAATCTTTGGTGACCAGACTGCCACCTGCTTTCTTTTTTTCTTCCCAGCCCAGACGATAAAATGATCCCATCTCTCCTTGCGCGAGATGTATCGGCAGTATCTTGATGGTCGCTTTTTCAACCACGCAGGCCGCTTCACATTTCCCACAGCCAGTGCAGGCTTCAGAATGTACCACCGGAATAAAAAAAGCATGCTTTCCAGTGCGTTCATTATGCTGCGGGGTCAGGCTGATGGCCTTGCCGCGAACCGGACAGACGTTGTAACAAACTTCGCAGCGCAGGCCCTGAAACGCGATACAGTTTTCCTGATCAATCAACACCGCCAGACCCATTCGGGCATCATCGATATGGGTTAATTCAGGATTCAGCGCTCCGGTTGGACAGGCCGTGACACAGGGAATATCTTCACACATTTCACAGGGAATGGAGCGTGCTTCAAACCAGGGGGTACCGAGTGGGATATTCTCCCCCGGCTGTGCCAGTTTCAAGGTGTCGTAGGGGCAATCGCGTACACACAGACCACAACGGATACAGGCTGACTGAAAATCAATCTCATCGCCTGCACCCGGTGGACGGATAGCGGTCGCCGGTAACGAGCGCGATTGCCTGCTATACAATCCCAGTCCTAAACCGAGGATGCCGACCGCACTAGCACTCCTGGCTATGTCGGCGAGAAATCTACGCCGACTTTGCCGTGCCAGTTGCTGTGCTGCTGGAGTATTCACCCTGATTGCTCAAACAGCCGTTACGCCCTGACGATCTTGACGGCGCATTTCTTATAATCCGTTTCTTTCGAGAGCGGATCAGTCGCATCAAGGGTCAATTTATTGACCAGGCGTCCAGCATCAAACCATGGAATAAAGACCAGACCTACCGGCATTCTATTACGTCCACGGGTTTCAACCTGCAGTGATATTTCACCACGACGTGAAATCGCTTTAGCGGTCATACCACGTTTCAGTCCACGCTTTTTAGCATCATCGGGATGCATGAAGACCACGGCATCGGGGAATGCTCTGTACAGTTCAGGTACACGGCGCGTCATCGAACCGGAATGCCAGTGCTCCAGCACACGACCGGTACACAACCACAGATCGTACTCTTTATCCGGACTTTCAGCGGGTGGCTCGTAAGGTGCGGTGATGATATTGGCACGACCATCCGCATTACCATAGAAACTGAAGTCTTCTCCGGCCTTCACATAAGGGTCATAGCCCTCCTTGTAACGCCATAAGGTCTCCTTGCCATCTACGACCGGCCAGCGCAGGCCTCGTACCTTGTGATAGACATCGAAAGGAGCCTGCTCATGACCCTTCTTAGGTCCTTCAAACTGGAACCGGCGATACTCTTCAAACAGACCTTTTTGCGCATAAAATCCGAAATCGGCCATTTCATGATTGCCATACTCATTGCCACGATCATCGGTAACAATCTGTTTTGGAAACTGGTCGACCTGGCCGTTTGCATACAGCACATCAAACAGAGTTTTCCCCTTATATTGCGGTGACTTATCGAGTAATTCCTTAGGCCAGACTTCTTCGGTTTTGAAGCGTTTGGAAAACTCCATCAACTGCCACAGGTCGGACTTGGCATTACCTGGCGCAGAGACCTGTTCGCGCCAGAACTGGGTTCTACGCTCAGCATTACCATACGCACCCTCTTTCTCTGTCCACATCGCTGTCGGCAGAACCAGATCGGCTGCCATTGCGGTGACCGTTGGATAGGGGTCAGAGACGACAATAAAATTATCCGGGTTACGATAACCGGGCAAGCCCTCTTCATTCATATTCGGGGCCGCCTGCATATTGTTGTTACACATGACCCAGTAAGCATTCAGCTTGCCATCTTTCAGCATCCGGTTTTGCAGTACCGCATGGTAACCAGGCTTGCCTGGAATCGTACCCTCCGGCAGTTTCCAGATCTTCTCAGCCAGCGCTCTATGCTCTGGTTTCGCAACCACGTAATCGGCAGGCAGTCTATGGGTAAAGGTACCAACCTCGCGCGCAGTCCCGCAGGCTGATGGCTGGCCTGTCAATGAAAATGGGCCATTGCCAGGCATGGAGATTTTTCCGGTTAACAGATGTACGTTGTACATCAGACCGTTCACCCACACACCACGCGTATGCTGATTGAATCCCATGGTCCACAAAGAGGTAATCTTCTTATCAGGATCGGCATACAGTTTAGCCAGACGTAACAGGTTTTCCTGCGGTACTCCGCTTAACTCAGCGGCATACTCCAGCGTATAGGGCTCTACCGATTTGGCATACTCTTCGAAAGTTATAGGACTTAACTTTCCTTTATCCGGATTTTTAGCCTTCTTCTGCAACTCGTGCTCAGGTCGTAATCCGTAGCCGATATCGGTGGGTGTTTTCTTGAAATTGGTATGTTTATTGATGAAGTCTTCGTTGTAGGCCTTATTCTGAATAATGTAGTTCGCGATATAATTCAGGATCGCCAGGTCGGTCTGTGGGGTAAAGACCATGCTGTTATCCGACAGGTCGAAGCAACGGTGCTCATAGGTAGAGAGCACATGCACTTCGCAACCGGGTTTGGTCAGACGGGTATCGGTGATGCGAGTCCACAGAATCGGATGCATCTCGGCCATATTACTGCCCCACAGTACGAAAGCATCGGCGTGCTCCAGGTCATCGTAACAGCCCATGGGCTCATCTGAGCCGAAACCACGGATAAAGGCACCAACCGCAGAAGCCATACAATGGCGTGCATTGGGGTCAATATTATTAGAGCGGAAACCGGCCTTGAACAATTTAGAGGCGGCATAGCCTTCCCACACTGTCCACTGTCCTGAGCCGAACATACCAACACGAGAAGTGATCTGATCAATCGCCTTACCCTCGTTTTCCTGCATGCTAACTTTTTGCGCTGCCTTGAATTTTTCTGCCATCACATCGAAGGCTTCATCCCAGGATACCGGCTCGAAATCACCTTCTTTATCGTATTTACCGTATCTCTTTCTTAGCATCGGCTGGGTCAGGCGATCCTTTCCGTACAGGATTTTTGACAGGAAATAACCTTTGATACAGTTCAAACCTCGATTAACCGGTGCATCCGGGTCACCTTGGGTCGCTACAATTCGGTTATCCTTGGTTCCAATCAGAACACTGCATCCGGTGCCGCAGTAACGACAGGCTGCCTTATCCCAGCGAATATCATCCGGGCCTTTTGCGAGCGCCTGGTTCATCCCGGGAATAGTGATACCTGCTGCTGCTGCGGTCGCTGCGACAGCATTCGTTTTAATAAAATCTCGTCTGGTAAGTTTCATGCGGGCACCCCTTCAATTGTGGTAGTCATATCATCGCTACATTGGTAAATCATTGAGGCGGTGAGTACGCCATCAATATCTTTAAAACTGGAAATCGTATCGGCAACATAGAAGTTATCGTCACTTTCGACAGTAACCACCAGCCTGCCTTCAGGCGTCACGGCATGCACCTCAACTCCCTGTTTATGTGTCAGGGTATCGACGATCTGCTGCTGCTTTTTTTGAGTGGCATGGATAACTACGCCACAGATGTTGTATTTATTCATCCCGCTTTCTCCGTATCTGATCTATGTTCAATTTTAATTGCGGTAGCTGGACAGATACTGACGCACTCCCCGCATCCATTACATGATTTTGTATTCATGATGAGGTGTGAAATACCTCCCACGACCTGTTTAAAACTGATCGCACCCTTGTCACACACCTCTGCACAGGAGCGACAAATGACACCACGCTCAGAAAAACAGCTGTCGTCAATGCTGGCAACTAGATTAAAGGCTTGAGGTTGTTGGTGGCTTAGTGCACCTGATTTGCAGACATCAACACAAACCTGACAAAAATCGCATCCAGAGTTGGAAAAGTCGATTTCTGGATAACCACCATCTCCGATCCGAATAACATTGACTGGACATTGCTTTTCACACTCATCACAGCGTGTACAAAGATCAATAAACTCTGACTCCTTTAACGCCCAGGGTGGGCGCACAGGATTACGCGCAGAAATCCGAGCGAATAGAAAGTTACGTTTACTGGTCGAAAGGCTCATCAGGCTTACATTAGTTAAGTTTAATAAGACTAGGAGTTGTAAGGAGATTAAGGATTGACATATATCAAGCCGGAAAAAGTAAAATCCGGATAACCCAGTATAAAGCCAAGCTTAAATGACATGGATCAACTAGGTTTAACGGCAATTTCAGGAGACATAAAATACGAAATTAAGCGTATCAAACAAGGTCAGGATGTAGTCACATCGAAACTAGCCACTCAGGCGCATCAGACGAGCGCTGGAAGCATCATTCTCATTCGCCACCGTCATCATTTTGACCTGCGTTTCATAAAACCGCGCGTACTCCATCATGCTCACCATCGCATCCACGGTATTCACATTACTTGCTTCCAGAGCACCGCTGGTAATCGTTACCGACGCATCCAGCGCTAGCTCTGCCCCATCTTTACTACGGAAAAGTCCATCTGCACCGCGTTCCAGATCGTCCTGCCCCGGTTTCACCAATCGCAGGCGATCAACCACGACCAGTGTATTTGCTGCCTGACCACTGGCACGGATACTGAGTGTTCCATCGCGCCCTATTACCAGGCTTTCGAACTCGGGCAGGGTAATAGGTCCCCCCTCACCCAGTACAATCTGGTTGGCACCATTCAACAACAGACCAGATGGATCGGTTCTAAAATCACCACGCCGTGAATAGGCCGTTGAACCATCTTCAGCCTGTACCGCAAACCAGCCTTCACCATTGATCGCAACATCCAGATCACGTCCGGTCGACATCATCGGTCCATGCTTAAAATCGACGCCAGAGGTCTCATCACTGGCATATACACGTGAAGCATAGCCCGGACCATACACCGCCTCGGACTGAAAATGATCCAGCTGAGCCTTAAACCCTACCGTACTGACGTTGGCCAGGTTATTGGCAGTGGTCTGTTGAGCTTGCAGCGCATTTTTAGCGCCATTCATTGCGATATAGAGAAAACGGTCCATGATCTTGCTCGCTATTAATTA
>JACNJF010000008.1 GCA_014382695.1 Gammaproteobacteria bacterium
CCAAAGCTGTCATAGGTGTCGTCACTAAACATGCGCAACTTGACGCCCTGCTCATTCACCAGCTTCGCCAGATAGGCACCGTTTTTAGCGTTGAACTCAGACATTAACAGTGAGTTTTCATATTCTGCCGCGGCTCTGATGATCAATTGATCGGTGTTCGACAGACCATCCCAGAATTTTTTGTTGATGCCGAGACTGATCGAGGTGCCCGGTTCATGCATGCCCGGATAGTAATAGTATTTGGCGGCTTCATAAAATTTCATAAAGCTGTCATTCCACGGGCCAACCCATTCGGTAGCATCGATCGCACCGGACACCAGATTTTCATAGATCTGGCCACCCGGTAGCGACACCGGAGAGGCACCCAGCCTGGCCAGCACATCACCGCCCAGCCCCGGCATACGCATCTTCAATCCCTTGAAGTCATCCGCCGAATTCATTTCCTTGCGAAACCAGCCGCCCATCTGAACCCCGGTATTGCCACATGGCAGACACTTAACGCCAAAACTGGCGGCCAGCTCATCATGCAGGGCTTCTCCGCCGCCAAAGCGCATCCAGGCATTGAACTCGGTATAGGTGAGACCAAAAGGTACCGCACTGAAATAAGACCAGCCCGGATGTTTACCTTTCCAGTAGTAATCCGCACCGTGATACATCTGCGCATTTCCGGAAGCCACTTCATCCAGAGCATCGAAGGCTTTTACCCGTTCACCGGCAGCAAAAAAATTCACCTTCATGCGCCCTTCCGATAGCTCACTCAGATTATTCGCAAAGCGCTGGGCACCGGTACCCATACCGGGAAAGTCACGCGCCCAGGTTGTGACCAGGTTGATTTCGATACGACTGTTAGCGCGGGCAGGTGCGGATAGCAACGATGTGGCAGTGCCGAAACTGGCAACCGCAGCTGTTTTCAAAAGATCACGACGCTGCATATTTTACTTCCTCATTGCGACAGATTATTGTTGAGATTGATTTTGGGGATTAATTTTTGAGGACGAATGCTGACCTTTATTTCCCCGCGAATCAAGTATCCGGCGCGAAAGTCGTCGCTATACCTCTACTTTTTCGACCGCCTGAAGGCCCGGCTCGCTGGCAAACCATTCCCTGACATCTTCATAGATCGACAGCATGGCGGGCACGATCATCAGTATCAATACGGTTGCATAGGCCAGACCAAACGCGATCGAAACCGCCATCGGAATCAAAAACTGAGCCTGACGTGAGGTTTCAAACAGGAGCGGGGTTAACCCGGCAATGGTCGTCAGCGAGGTGAGTAATACGGCGCGTAAACGCTGACAGGCCGCTTCCACCAGCGCCTGGTGAATCGCCACTCCTTTGGCCCGAATATGTTTGTAAAAGGTCACCAGTATGATGGAGTCATTCACCACGATACCGGACAGGCCAAAAAACCCAAACAGCGACAGGATGGTCATATCCATGCCCATCGCCCAGTGCCCGAGCACCGCACCGGTCAGGCCGAGCGGGATGGTCAGCATCACCAGCAATGGCCAGCCATAGGAAGAAAACACCCAGGCCAGCACCAGATAGATCAGCGTAAACGCAATGCCGACGCCGATCTTCATATCGCTCAGGGTTTCGCGCTGATCGGCTGCTCGTCCTTCCAGCGAATAGGCAATGCCGTAACGGCTGGCCAGTTCCGGCAGCGTAGAGAGACGCAGGTCCTGCGAGATTTCTTCGCTGTTATTCAGATCCGAATTGACATCCGCCGTGACCGACACGGCCAGCAGGCCATCGGCATGGCGCAATGCTTCAAAGCCCTGGCGCGAAGTCCAGTTGGCGACGCTGTCGAGTGGCACAAAACGGCCATCCGGCAGCAGTACCGGCAAGCGTACCAGACTTTCCAGATTACGTTTTTCCTGATCCGGCAACTGGATTCTGACATCCACTTCATCGGCCCCATCCTGAAAGCGTTGCAGCAGGATGCCATCGTAAGCCGCGCGCAATTGGCGGCCCAGATCGATCACACTCAGACCCAGCGCTTCACCGGCCGGGGTCAGGGTGTAAATCAGCTGTTCAAAGCCGTAAGGCAGGTCATCATCGATCGAGGTCACCCCGGCGATGCCCTTGAGCGCTTCGGCCAGTTCCAGCGCCGCCAGCTTGAGCTTGAGCGGATCATCACCGGTCAGGCGCAGATCCAGATCATTACGTGAAGGACCGGTTTTGCGCGCGGTAATGGTAAAAGATTCCACCCCGGCCGGAACCCTGACCCTTTGTTCCCACTGTTTCATAAACTGGTTATTGTTGGTCGCTCGACTGTCCGGAGCGGTCAGCTCAACATAGATTGAACCGTTTCGTTCGCCGCTGATGGAACGCCCCTGTCCACTCGACGAGGCATGACTGACGTAATAGGTATCGACCACCTTGTCCGGCAGCCCAGCGCCGGTATCCTTCAGGGCCTGTTCGACATGTCGCAGAAACTCATCCACATCCTGCTGTGCAGTGCCCGCCACAAAACGTACGTTGGCATACACCGTGGTGGAATCCGGTGAGGGAAAGAAACTCCAGCCTACCCGGCCACCGAGAATCAGACCCGCCGCGACCACAAAAACCCCAATTCCGAGCGCGATGGTACTCCAGCGGAATGCGATCGCGAGCGTGATCAATGGACGGAACAGGCGATCCCTGAAAGCCTCAAAAGCATCATCCAGCGCCTTGCGTACGCGTGAACGGCGGGCCCGATGCGTATCTACAAAGGCATGCCGCAGATGCCCGGGCAGGATCAGGAAACTTTCAATCAGCGACGCGATAATCACACTGATAATCACCAGCGGAATCGCCGACATGATATTGCCCATGGTGCCGCCAATCAGCATCAACGGCATAAATGCCGCAATCGTGGTCAGCGATGAAGCCATTACCGGTGCCAGCATCCGCCTGGCTCCACCTTCGGAAGCGCGTAATGGATCTTCACCCATGTCATAATGGGCCTGCGCATCTTCACCGACGACAATCGCATCATCGACGATAATACCCAGCGCCATAATCAGCGCGAACAGACTGATCATATTGATACTGCTGCCAGCCAGATACATCACCGCCAGCGTCGCCATGAACGATACCGGGATCCCGACCGCCACCCAGAATGCAACCCGGGTGGATAAAAACAGATACAGGATCAGTAGCACCAGTAACAGTCCGCCCCCGCCATTCACCAG
>JACNJF010000104.1 GCA_014382695.1 Gammaproteobacteria bacterium
GCACCGGCAAATGGATATGACTGACCAGCTCCGGTACTTCCAGATAAGTCTGAATTAAACGCTCTGAAAACTCCACCGGGTGTGACGTGGTAAAACGAATGCGATCAATGCCCTCAATCGTGGCCACATAGTGAATCAGTAGCGACAGATCGGCAATCTCGCCATCAAGCATCAAACCACGGTAGGCATTCACATTCTGCCCCAGCAGATTGACTTCACGCACACCCTGAGCGGCCAGTGCAGAGACTTCAGCAATCACATCATCCAGCGGACGACTGATCTCTTCACCGCGGGTATAGGGCACCACACAAAAGGTGCAGTACTTGCTGCAACCTTCCATGATCGAAACAAAGGCTTTTACGCCATCCGATCTGGGGGCAGGCAGGTAATCAAATTTTTCAATCTCGGGGAAGCTAACATCCACCACCGGATGATGGGCGCTACGCACTTCAGCAAGCATCTGCGGGAGGCGGTGTAGCGTTTGCGGACCAAACACCATGTCGACATAGGGCGCACGTAGTCGGATAGCGTCGCCTTCCTGACTGGCCACACAGCCACCAACGCCGATCACCAGATCAGGATTTTTCAGTTTCAGCTTTTTCCAGCGACCCAGCTGGGAAAACACCTTTTCCTGTGCCTTTTCGCGTATCGAACAGGTGTTCAGCAGCAATAC
This sequence comes from Gammaproteobacteria bacterium, assembly GCA_014382695.1. Lineage (GTDB taxonomy): Bacteria > Pseudomonadota > Gammaproteobacteria > JACNJF01. The sequence continues at coordinate 674 of JACNJF010000104.1, forward strand.
ATCGGCCTGCTCTTCCAGCTCAGTGACTGTCAGCTGGCACTGAGCGTTGAGTACATCCAGCATCTTGGCTGAGTCATACTCATTCATCTGGCAGCCATGGGTCTTGATAAAGACTTTACCGGTCATAAATCCCATCAATTGTATAAAAGATGCGCAAAATACACCCTGACAGCACATTTATCCAGAGATTCATGCTAAATAGTCAATCCCGCACTTATTCACACGTCTGTTTGGACATAAATAGTGCACTGAACTAGGTTTTATGACGTCCATACTTATCTTCGAAACGGACGATATCGTCTTCTCCCAGATAGGAGCCAGTCTGGATCTCAATCAGCTCCAGCGGCAGCTTTCCGGGGTTTTCCAGTGAGTGAGTCTGCCCGACATGGATATAGGTCGATTCGTTTTCGGTCAGGATCATCACATCCTCACCGCGTTGCACCTTAGCCGTACCGGAAACCACAATCCAGTGCTCAGCCCGATGATGATGCATCTGTAGCGATAGCTTGGCACCCGGTTTTACCGTGATACGCTTAACCTTAAATCGATCACCCTCTTCCACCGAATCAAAACAGCCCCAGGGACGGTAGACCACGCGATGAAAATTAGACTCTTCCCGATTTTTCTGCTTCAACTGCTCAACGATTTGCTTAACCTGTTGTGACTTATCCTTACTCGCCACCAGAATCGCATCCTTGGTTTCCACTATAATCAGATCATCCACACCGACCGCAGCAACCAGCCGGCTTTCACTCATCACCAGATTGTTATGCGCGTCAAACAGCATCACATCTCCATGTACGCTGTTGCCATCAGCATCCTTATCATTCACATCCCACAACGATGACCAGCTGCCGATATCATTCCAGCCGGCATCCAGCGGCACCACTCTGGCATGATCGGTTTTTTCCATCACGGCATAATCAATCGAGTTAGCCGGACAGCCCGAAAACACCTCTGCGTTGATGCGGATAAAATCCAGATCATGCGATACATCCTGCATAGCAGCCTCGGTAATCTGTGCCATCTGCGGCTGAAAGCGGGCTAATTCCTGCATATACTGACGTGCTGAAAACATAAACATACCGCTATTCCACAGGTAGTTTCCGGCAGAAATGTACGATTTCGCCGTGACCAAATCCGGTTTTTCAACAAAAGCACTGACCCGATGTGTCTGCTCGCCCTGCTCAGCCTGGAACTGGATATAACCGTAACCGGTTTCCGGGGAAACCGGCACAATGCCAAAGGTCACCAGTTTATGGTTGATCGCATCATTCAGGGCGCGCTCTATTGCCTGATGAAAGGCATTGATATCGACGATGACATGATCTGCTGCCAGCACCAGTAAAATCGAATCATCCCCATTTACCCGTAAGTCATGAATGGCAGCCAGCGCTATTGCTGGTGCAGTGTTGCGCCCTTCCGGTTCGAGAATAATAGAAGGATCACTGATACCAATCTGACGTAACTGTTCGGCAACGATAAAACGGTGATCTTCATTACAAACAATGATGGGGGCATTCAGATCGAGTCCATCCAGTCGACTCAGGGTCTCCTGCAGCATAGTCTGCTCAGCATGCAGATTAATAAATTGCTTGGGAAACATCTTGCGTGATAACGGCCACAGGCGAGTACCCGAACCGCCAGATAGAATCACCGGTGTTATTTTCATTATCTTCTCCAGCTTGTTATATTTTGATATGTCTATAGCGGAATTTTCATCATTAAACACCAGCCTAAGAATCTTAAAAAGCGGCCGCGTTAACCTGACCTGAAGATTAACACAGCATAACGTCAGCACAATAGCAAAGTCCTCTGCCCAAGAGTTAACGAAACATGCGAATGACTGAAGTAACACTGGAGCCAGTCGGACTTAGGATGATGTAACGCCGAAACAGTTGCCGAAGAAGCTATAACCAGGACAGGAGCAGTACTGCAGGTGGGCAGCATTACCCTCTGATCTCGTCATACCGGCGCAGGCCGGTATCCAGCCCCACCCCGTAAGCCACGCTTTCTTTTTTACGTGTCTCTATGCCTCTGGATGCCGTATCGAGTCCGTATAACGGACAATTCGTTAATACGTCGTTATAGCTGGGGATGACTGAATGGACTCAAAAGTCTGAGTAAAGCATAGCCACATAAATGAGGTGTAGCAGAACAACGCAGGAATATTTGCCGAAGAAGCCATAACCAGGACAGGAGCAGTACCGCAGAGAAACCCTATGTCGTCATACCGGCGCAGGCCGGTATCCAGCCCCACCGTAAGCCACGCTATCTTTTATCGTGCTACTCCTCTGGATGCCGCATCGAGTCTGCATGCCGGACAATTCGTTGCCCAAACCGAGAGCGCCATCCAGAAATGAAAGGGAAACCTGAGACCACTTAGTGAGGCCTCATGTTTGTCTCAAGGAACTGAGATTCGACTCTCCGGATAGAGGGCATGCAATTTCTGCTTCAACACTTCTTTTGCGCGCTCAT
>JACNJF010000044.1 GCA_014382695.1 Gammaproteobacteria bacterium
GCCAAAGGTCGTGGGTTCGACTCCCGCCAAGCGCGCCATTTGATTCAATGACTTACAGACAATAACCCTACTTTATGCATTAGTTTGTGGCCATTCTGTGACCGAATTGTGACGAGAGTGGATATTCAACGCTACATCCAGACCCCCAATTTCAGGCATTTTGACCGTTAGCCGGTTTCAGTCTCAGGGCTAAAAAAGGTGCAGCCCTCGTTCGTCATACCAGCGCATGCTGGTATCCAGAGAACCACTTCTTTTTATCGTCATACCAGCGCAGGCTGGTATCCAGAAACGAAGGCAAGCCCGACTTTGCTGGCGTCTGTTGTGCAGTCGATGCCGATGATGCAAATGGTCATGATTTTTTTATAACAAATCACTGCTGTCCGGTTAAACAAAGCTGAGTCCAAATTTTAGCTGAGGACTGTGTCATGTGGCGTCTTTCTTTTCCGCTCCTTTTCAGGGTTCAGCACCTGGTGTATAGAGCGACGACTGGTTAGATTAACACTCATCAGGCGGCTTATTTGTTGCAGCGATAAATGACAATACCCACCCAATTGCACAAGCTTCATGAGCAAGTAAGAAATCATCGCCGTCAGCACCTGTATATGAACCGCATTCTCGCTTCTGCCTAAGAATTGCTTGATCTTTAGATTCTGTTTTATCCATTTAAATAACAATTCAATCTGCCAGCGTTGCTTATAAAGCGAGGCAATCTCAGCCGCAGAGCGATCCAGATCATTACTGATGAAAACCAATAATTTCTGATCTTCTGCACGACAAAAAGTGATGCGCCTCAAAGGAATTGGACAGTCTTTTTTTGCTTTGCTTGAGGTTAACCTGATCACCTCATCGGCCAGAACACCATCCCCCTCTGCATCTCTTATTTCAACAACGTCGTAAACAGCATTCGTTTTCATCCGACCGACAAACTTGGAACCCTGTTGCGTCAAGCTGTAATACCAGCCATAGTCATTGTAGGCGCGGTCTACAACATAAGTCATACCGCTTAACATCGGTAGTGTAGACAGAGCTTTCCGGTCATTCACTTTGGCATTAGTCATTTCGAAATAGACCGGCACTTCTGCATGTGGGTCATACACGGTATGAAGTTTAATCCCTGATTTTGTCGATCTGAATTTTGCCCACTCAAACTGTTTTAAGTTGAGGTCGATGGTCGTTGCGTCAATCAGCCTAACCATCTCTGCTGCATCTTTTTTCGGTAGGCTGTCACGAACTTTTTCAAGTAGATAAAAGAAGGTCTCCTGGAAAATAGCCAGGGGTCGATCACGGTTAGCATCTGACAGGGATGAACGTCGGATGAGCCGTGTGCCCAGGTGGTAATGATGAGCACTTTTACTGTTGAAACTACCCACCAGATCACGTAATGACAGCCGTCCTGAGAGCTGGCAAAATAAGGAGTGAAGTCAGTTGATCCCAGCAACTTAATGAGTGGGTTCGATGATCTCCATTGTGGCGGTCAACCACGGCTTGAAATCTCTGGCGAGGTAAAAATTTTAAAAGCTGATGCAGTACAATGTTATGATGTTTCATGCCTAAGTTCCTGGTGGGTAAATTGCTGTCTAGTTAACTGCAATTTTACCGCAGACCAGTGAACTTGGGCATCTTAAGCTGGATTTCTTTTTTAAACCGGACAGTAGTGTTGATGCATGAAATTTGGACTGTTTCAGCAATGTAATAGATTGCTATCCAATAAACAATTTTTATCACTCTTGAACAGAACTGAAGAAACGTTTTACCCGATCGGTAAAGAGAATTACTGCTGGCGGCACTAAAATTATATGCACACTTCCCGACTATATCGTCATACCAGGGCACGACTGATGGAATTCAGGAGGTAGAGCGAAGCATAGCCACATGGACGTGGCGCAGTCGAACAACGCAGGAGATGTATGGACTCCTCTCCTTAACTGGAGATTTGCGGTATAAAGCTGAAAGAAGCTTAACCGTCCAACTTTTACCAGGAGTCCATACAATGAAAGAATGTAACGTAATAGCAATAGATTTAGCAAAAGATATATTTCAAGCCTGTATCATGAATACTCATGGCAAGATCATTTTCAACCAGGAATTCACTCGAAAAAAATTGATCACCTGGTTACCCCAGCAAGCCGTTTCATTGGTGGCAATGGAGAGCTGTGGCGGGTCAAGCTATTGGGCCAGATTCGCTTTATCATTAGGCCATGAAGTCATGGTTATTCCACCTCGGCAAGTTAAACCCTTTCGCACGGGTCAGAAAACCGATTCGAATGACGCGATCGCCATTGCCGTCGCCAGTCAGGCAGCCAATATCAAACCGGCCCGATATTTGAACGTAGAACAACAAGGTCTACAATCCATCGACAAGATGCGAGAAATGCTCGACAAACAAAAGTTACAAATCTCTAACCAAATACGAGGTCTGTTGCTGGAGTTTGGCATTGTGATCGCTAAAACGGCCTCAAGCTTTAAAAGTCGGATACCGGAAATCCTGGAAGATGCCGAGAATGAGTTATCGATACCACTGCGGGAGTCCCTTACTCAGATGTGGATACTGTATGCACAAATAGAAGAAAATGTTGAACAGTTTGACCGTCAGCTAAAACAGTTAGCTCAACAGGACGACAGCTGTCAACGTCTCATGAAACTGGAAGGTGTCGGGCCGATAACGGCGGTGAGATTAAAATTGCAGTTAGGACATAAAGAGCATTTTCAAAATGGTCGTCAAGCGTCGGCCTGCATTGGTCTGACCCCAAAACAGTATAGTAGTGGTGGAAAAACAAAGCTGGGCTCGATCAGCAAAATATCCTGTGATCAATCATTGCGGAGTGCTTTATTTATGGGCGCATGGTCCGTGGTGACCAAATTAAAAAAACGCCCTGCAAAAACACAAAAAGAACATTGGTTGAAAACCCTCATCCTACGTCGAGGGGTCAATTGTGCGTCCATAGCATTAGCCAATAAAACGGTTCGAACGGCTTATGCATTGTTAAAGCATGGAACAGATTATGAACCCATTCCCATCGCTATGAATTAAACAAGACAAGCAATGTAGAAGAAATCATTTTGTAATTCGAAAACAGAAGAAACGTAAAGATTAAAGACTTGCAGCAACAAGAAAGCGTAAAGTGGTTAGACCAACCTTCAAGAGCCTGTCAACTGCTCAGTACATAGAAATAATGTCGTGCAGGAGCTTAGGCATGAAGGTGCGTATACATCTAGGTGGCCGGGGTAGCTCCCCATTATTGAGCCCGTATATAAGCACGCATCAAAACTTTTTACAAAAACTTGTTGCTGATACCGAGGAGTCCATATAAGTCGGATACCGGAAATCCTGGAAGATGCCGAGAATGAGTTATCGATACCACTGCGGGAGTCCCTTACTCAGATGTGGATACTGTATGCACAAATAGAAGAAAATGTTGAACAGTTTGACCGTCAGCTAAAACAGTTAGCTCAACAGGACGACAGCTGTCAACGTCTCATGAAACTGGAAGGTGTCGGGCCGATAACGGCGGTGAGATTAAAATTGCAGTTAGGACATAAAGAGCATTTTCAAAATGGTCGTCAAGCGTCGGCCTGCATTGGTCTGACCCCAAAACAGTATAGTAGTGGTGGAAAAACAAAGCTGGGCTCGATCAGCAAAATATCCTGTGATCAATCATTGCGGAGTGCTTTATTTATGGGCGCATGGTCCGTGGTGACCAAATTAAAAAAACGCCCTGCAAAAACACAAAAAGAACATTGGTTGAAAACCCTCATCCTACGTCGAGGGGTCAATTGTGCGTCCATAGCATTAGCCAATAAAACGGTTCGAACGGCTTATGCATTGTTAAAGCATGGAACAGATTATGAACCCATTCCCATCGCTATGAATTAAACAAGACAAGCAATGTAGAAGAAATCATTTTGTAATTCGAAAACAGAAGAAACGTAAAGATTAAAGACTTGCAGCAACAAGAAAGCGTAAAGTGGTTAGACCAACCTTCAAGAGCCTGTCAACTGCTCAGTACATAGAAATAATGTCGTGCAGGAGCTTAGGCATGAAGGTGCGTATACATCTAGGTGGCCGGGGTAGCTCCCCATTATTGAGCCCGTATATAAGCACGCATCAAAACTTTTTACAAAAACTTGTTGCTGATACCGAGGAGTCCATATAAGCAGCACTCCTTTCTATCGTCATACCAGCGCATGCTGGTATCCAGTAGAACGACTAGCAACATCAATCCCCTTTTACTACAGACTTTATTCCTTATCTGGAAGTTGATGACTGCATCAACTCATCGTAAATAGCGGGTAATCTCACCCAGACTTCCAACGCGCAGGTCGGTCAGCGCAGACCAGTCCTCATCACCACGCGTGTCGAGGTGGATGGTCGCAACGCCGGCCTGCTTACCGGCTTCCAGGTCATAGAGATAATCGCCGACCATCACCGTATCCTCAGCGTCAGCCTGCCACAAACTGAGCAGGTGCAGAATACCATCCGGCGCAGGCTTGGGCAGGCAGCAATCACGGTCGAGTATATGATCGAGTGGAAAAAAATGGTCGATCGCACAGGCCTGCAAGGTCTGTTGCACCACCGGCATGGTATTGCGCGTGAGGATGGCCAGGCGGCGACCGGAGGAGTGCAACTGCTGTAACAGGGCGTTGGCACCTTCCATCACCGAGGCTTTGCCGGCGTAATAGAACTCGAGTTCGTTGAGCGTTTTCCAGAGTGGTGCAGACTGCTCTTGCGGCATCGCCTGCAGCGCCTCCAGGATCGGGACCTGTGGCGCGAGGCCCAGTTCACGACGCATATGATCGAAATCATGTGCGCTGACCGTCAGGGTGCCATCCAGATCGAAAATCCAGTGACCTCGATTTCTAACAAAATTTGACTCAAGCATAGCGGTTGCGAATCCGTTGGGGATTAAGTGGCTTAATCCATCAGTAAATCATAAATCAGGGACCGTCCACGTTTTTTATTTCAGATTAAATAAGAACTTCAACTCACGCTGCGCTATCAGACTTATTGGGCGTTACCAGTCAATGCACAGGAGATGCAACTTATGCTTTATTAGCAATTAATGCATCCGGAAAATCAGCCATTTTCAGTTTGCTACCCGCTTTGATCGATGCTGCACTGTCAAAGTCGACCAATGCGCGCCATTTGAATCAATGAATTACAGTCAAAAATCTTACTTCCCGCATAGGTTTGCAGCCAAATTGTGACCAGAGTGGATATTCAGCGCTGTATGCCAGCACCCAGTTTCAGGCTTTTTGACGGTTAGTCGGCTTCGGTCTCAGAGCATCAAACTATTATCTATTCTTGCCCGTTCCGACCCCAAATCCACCACTGACTAGACGACCGGTTTCAAACAAATCGGTGCTGATTTTCTGATTATCATCGTCCGGCAAAGCTGTCTTTTTCAGGCAGTCTCTCCGACTAATATGGGTTGTTGTTGCGTTTGCCCCGCATAGTAGACATACATTTATAACTTTAGACCCTGATCCTGGACCATAATAACCCTTGTCAAGGCACTCCATCAGGAATGAACAAGGAAGTCATTAATGCAAATATTAAGGATAAGGGAGAAGATGGTTAGATTTCTATTTAAAAAGAAATAGAATACCGGGAATTATCAGGGTACTTACTCAAAAGTAGACATTCTCAAGCCAGATAAATAGTCTCATAATGCATCAACCGGACTGGGCACAGCGAATCTTCGCTTACCAATGACGCGAGTATAAAACAGGGTCGTGCCGAGCGCGCTGGGTACCCTTAATTACCTGGAATCTAAACGAGTCGCTGACTTTTCATTTTTGCAGAAAGCATTGCTTTCGCGGTCTGTCAGGGGACACATACAACAAGTCTTTGGCGCGATAAAATAGCTCGTTGTAGATACAAAACCGCGTCAGAACGTCGTGATTATACCCCTTATAGATAGGTTCAGATTTAAAAGTTTAATAGTATCATACGCCGCAATTTAAACTTCTACGTCAAAATTTGAGGAAATCCAATGTTTACGAGCAATCCTTTTGCCGAGCTTTCGGCGTCAATTTCACCCCAGGTTATGCAAGGCTATGTCATCTTGATGGTACTGCTAGTAATAGGCGGAACCATACTCGACATGATTCATAAGAAAAGCGCGCAGTACTTTTTCGAGAATGCGAAAAAAGCGCAAAAAAATGCTACACGTTCTGTAAGTTCAGGCGAAAAAACAACCATCGCATTTCAGGTTCTGCTGAAAGAAGTTTTAACGTCTGGTGAGTTCTGCAATATGAATCGCAGGCTTTCCCACCTTCTGACCATGTATGGCTTCATTATTTTTGTCGCTATGACAGCCACCATGATCTTTGGTTATTCAGCTCCAGGGGCGTCTACGCCTACCATCGTGCCGGTTCTCTGGCATCTTGGTGCACTGATGCTGGCTACTGGTGGTTACTGGTTCTGGTTCTTTATACGTGTTGATGTGTCTGCGGAAGGTCTTGCGTGGAATCGCTTCGAACGTGCCGATCTGTTTATTGTTTCGCTACTGGCTACCTCAACTTTCGGGCTGATCTGGTCATTTACTGGCGCTGGATTAAGCATATTCTTCGCCTTGTTCATCCTGTCAAGCACAGTACTTTTTGCGGGCGTACTCTGGTCCAAGTTCGCACATATGTTCTTTAAGCCTGCTGCAGCCTTTCAGAAACGTGTGACTAAAGCCGATGGTTCGAGAGAAAACCTGCCTGCTGATTTCGATCTGACAGACCCTGCAGTGCAGGCGAAATTCCCGGATATCCCGGAGTATATGGGTAAGAATCCAGATTATATGGGCCTTGGTATCAAGCGTGAGTCGCCAAACCATTTCTAAGATTAATTTAACTTATTTAAGATAAAGAGGATTTATAATGCCAACTTTTGTATATATGACTCGATGTGATGGTTGTGGCCATTGTGTTGATATCTGCCCGTCAGACATCATGCACATCGACAAAACACTTCGTCGTGCTTACAACATTGAACCTAACATGTGCTGGGAATGTTATTCCTGTGTAAAAGCCTGCCCACACAACGCAATTGATGTGCGTGGTTATGCCGACTTTGCTCCATTGGGTCACTCGGTACGGGTGCAACGTGATGAAGAAAAAGGCACGATTGCATGGCGCATCAAGTTCCGCAACGGTAAAAAAGATATGGACCTACTTGCGCCTATCACAACTAAGCCCTGGGGCAAGTTCATTCCACAGCTGGCTGACGAAGCAGCGCCCAGTAAAGAAATGCGTGACAGTGAGCTGTTGTTTAACGAGCCTAAGTATGTCCGCATGGATGAGGGTGGCTTACATACACTCAAATCTAATGGCTTAAAACTTAAAGCAGGGGTTTACTACTGATGAGCTACAAAACTATTATTGAAGACGATATCGATGTGTTGATAGCAGGCGCGGGCCTCGGTGGTACCGGTGCTGCATTTGAAGCCAGATATTGGGGCAAGGACAAGAAGATTGTCATTGCTGAAAAAGCGAACATTGATCGTTCTGGTGCGGTAGCTCAGGGCCTGTACGCAATCAACTGTTACATGGGTACACGCTTCGGTGAAAATAACCCGGAAGATCACGTACGTTATGCGCGTATGGATTTGATGGGCATGGTGCGTGAAGATCTGGCGTTTGATATGGCGCGTCACGTTGACTCTGCTGTTCACCAGTTTGAAGAGTGGGGCCTGCCGCTGATGAGAGACCCTAAGAAGGGTACTTATATGCGTGAAGGTCGCTGGCAGATCATGATTCACGGTGAATCCTATAAGCCGATCGTTGCAGAAGCAGCGAAAAAATCAGCTGACAAGGTATTCAACCGTATCTGCGTAACCCACCTGTTAATGGATGACGCCAAAGAGAACCGCATCGCGGGTGCTGTAGGCTTCAACGTCCGTACTGGTAACTACCACGTATTCAAGTCCAAGACCGTTATCTGTGGCGCCGGTGGTGCTTCTAACATCTTCAAACCACGTTCAGTGGGTGAAGGCGCAGGTCGTGTCTGGTATGCACCATGGTCTTCCGGTTCTGCGTATGGTCTGATGATCGAAGCAGGCGCGAAAATGACACAGATGGAAAACCGTATCGTACTGGCTCGATTCAAAGACGGTTACGGCCCTGTTGGCGCGTACTTCCTGCATCTCAAGACTTATACACAAAATGGTCTGGGTGAAGAGTATGAATCCAAGTGGTTCCCCAAGCTGACCGAAATGGTTGGTAAAGAATACCTGGATACCGAAGGTCAGCATTTGTCGCACAAGCCAATTCCGACCTGTTTACGTAACCATGCCTTTATCTCTGAAGTGAATGCTGGTCGTGGTCCTATCCACATGGTCACCATGGAAGCCTTCCAGGATCCGCATCTTGAGGAAATTGGCTGGCACAACTTCCTCGGCATGACAGTTGGTCAGGCAGTACTTTGGGCCGCGACTGACGTTGATCCTAAATACGAAAATCCGGAATTAACCACCTCTGAGCCATACGTCATGGGTTCACATGCAACCGGTTGTGGCGCATGGTGCTCGGGTCCAGAAGATGTTTCTCCTGAGGAATATTACTGGGGCTATAACCGTATGACTACGGTTGAAGGTCTGTTTGGTGCAGGAGATGCGGTTGGTGGTACTCCACACGCATTCTCATCAGGCTCTTTCACTGAAGGTCGTCTGGCTGCTAAAGCTGCCTGTAAGTATATTGATGATGGCAAAGCACAAGGCATTCGTGTTTCTGACCAGCAGATTCAGGACCTTAAGACCAAGATCTACAAGCCGTTAGATACCTATAAGGTATATAGCAATGAAGTGGTTGGTGGTACCGTTAATCCTAACTTCATCAACCCACGTCAAGGTCTGGATCGTCTGCAGAAACTGATGGATGAGTACTGTGGTGGTTTTGGTGTTAACTACATGACTAACGAAAAACTTCTTCAAATCGGTCTCAAGAAAATGAAACTGCTGGAAGAAGATATGGAGAAGATTGCGGCTAGAGATATCCACGAACTGCTACGTGCATGGGAACTGAATCACCGTGTTCGTACTTCTGAAAGTGTGTTCCAACATACTTTGTTCCGTAAAGAAACACGCTGGCCTGGTTACTACTACCGCGGTGATGCGATGAAACTGGATGATAAAGACTGGCACGTACTGACAGTTTCTCATCGTAATCGCAAGACTGGTGAGTACACTATGGAAAAAGCTCCCCTCTACCATCTGGTAGATGAGGCATAGAGGTGAGCTGAGTAAAAATCAGGATTGATTTTTACTTGATTTAAAAAAAGGCCAACATACTTGTGTGTTGGTCTTTTTTTCTATGGTTTGTCATATGCAGCTTATGCAAAATCACTAGACCTGCGTAAAAAACTAGCTTTAAGTGAACAACCAAATTATGAATATTATTGAAAAAACAGATGAAGAGATTTTAGCGCTGGCAGACCCGATGTGGGCCGACCTTGTTAAATACTCGAATGAACAAAACTACGGTGCTTTCACCCGCCACTTCGCAACAGCCATGCTGCTGGGTGCCAATGAAATCGAGATGGGCAAGCAGTTCGCAAGAAGTGAGCTGACAAAGAACCTGTCTGAAAATTACGATTACCTTGGCATCATTCGCCGGGGTGAGTATGTCACGGTGTTATATAAACAGCGGCATACCAAGAAGGAAGGAGAGTGGCTGGGCAGACTGGTGCTGGGTTATGAAAAGGAGAAAGTCAAAATTTTTGGTGCTACGCTATTTTAGGGTTGATTAAGTAATGTCAGATACTATTCAAAACGAAAAATTCGTTGAACTCAACTATAAGGTCATCGATGAAAAAACCGGTGACGTACTGGTTACCGTTGATTTCCCTCTGGGTTATGTTCATGGTGTGAATGACGTCCTGTCTGAGCAGGTGACAAAATATCTGGATGGAAAGAAAGTCGGAGATATCATCGAAGTGCCGGTTGATACTAAACTGCTCTATGGAGAGAGAGACGAATCACTGGTGTTTACCGACCACATCGAAAATGTTCCTGAAGAGTATCGAGAGATCGGTATGACCATCACCATGGAAAATGAAAAGGGTGAACCCAAAACTTTTATCGTCACGCGTTTCGATGACAAAACATTAACCATCGACGGCAATAATCCACTGTGTGGCAGAGATGTCGTATTCAAGCTGGAAGTATTAACCATACGTGATGCTACCGATGAAGAGCTCGACCTTGGCGAAGCGGTTGACGCTAATCCGGACATCAACGACATTCTCAGCAAGACCTAAATGAAATTCTCGAATACCTACATCATTTACCCGGAGAATAAAGCCCTGGAGCTTGCTATCGCAAACTCTATCGGCATGCTGAGCGACGATCAGGCCGAGGTTGCGATTCCGGATACCAGCATAGCTGTAGCTGATAATTTTCTTTATACACGGGGAAATTTTGAACAGCATCGATTCAGTTCCAATATTCTTGACAGTGTGCGTGAGGCACTGGAAGCATCTCTGACAGATAGCGATCGCGCTGAGCAGCCATTAGCCTGGGCCGAGACGCAGAATCGTCTTGGCAATATTGTTGCCGCAAAGGCGCAGCAGCTGAGGGATGATGCATTGTATGAAAAGGCGATTGAGTGTTTTAACCAGGCGCTAACCGAGTTAGACCAGCAAAAATCACCCATGGAATGGGCTGCGACCCAAAATAACCTCGCAACCGCACAGCAGGCTCTGGGCCGCCAGCAGGATAATTCGAAATTGCTGAAAGAATCGACGGATGCGTATACCAACGCATTACTGGTATGGTCGCGCAAAGAGACGCCTGAACAATGGGCTGGCGCCATGCATCAACTTGGGGCGACATTCCATACCTATGGCAAGCTTTTAAAGGGTAACCGAACTTTTCAAAAGTCTGTCGTCTCGTATAAAAATGCACTGACAGAATTCGATGCGGATAATAACGCTTTCGAGTTAGCCGCTACCCACAATAACTGTGGTGCAGTTCTGCATAACCTGGGCGAGTCAGAACAAAACTCAGATCGCCTGCAACAGGCCATACGATCTTATGAGACAGCATTAACCGTTTGCATGGAGCAACAACTCCCGATTCACCTGGCAGTGCTATGCAGGGTGAACCGATCGACCGCACGCAGCGTACTGGCTGAATTAACCAAAGATCCCGCACTTGCCGAGGAAGCGGCAGACGAGTTTGAAGTGATTATCGAATGCTTTCCGCATGCGCTGCAACCGCTGTGCTTAAAGCATTGCGAGCAGCAAATGAATAAGACAAAGCCGGTTTAGCACATGCGATTAGTGCTCAACCGATTAATGATCAAAGATTTGACAACGGTGTAGACGTTTGATGCCTGAACAAAAACCAGTGAAAAAGCGTGACCCCAATAACCCGTGCCTGTTTTGTAAAGACGCACGCGGGGTGTCGCTGAAAAGTGAGCTTGCCTACAGCGCACGAGATAGCTACGCGGTGAGTCCGGGTCATACCCTGATCGTGCCACGTCGTCATGTCGCCAGCTTTTTCGAGCTGACGCCGGAAGAGATCAGCGCCTGCATGGATCTGATCACCGAGGAACGCAGCTTGCTGGACGCAGAGTTCAATCCAGACGGCTACAATATCGGCGTAAACGTGGGGCCGGCGGCCGGGCAGAGTATCATGCACGTGCATATTCACCTCATTCCCCGCTATAAGGGCGATGTTGAGAATCCCCAGGGCGGGGTGCGCCATGTGATCCCCCAAAAGGGACATTACACGCGTTAAGCGTTACAGAGTATAATTTTGCCAGTTTTAAGTGGGAGGGGCTGGCAATCCTGTTGACATTCCTCCCCCGTATTTAACCATTCCATTTAGGAGTAATGACTATGAGCGATGCACCAAAAACCAGACCTAAAGTTCCAGAAGGCAAGTCACGTTTTCTGACAACCACTCAGATGAAAGCGAATGATAAGGGCTACGTCGGCTATAAAACCACCTGGGAAGCTTTCCAGAAGGAAGTCCCGTACCAGACCCCGAAGAAGCCATAATGAAGTCAGCCGCGAGACCCTGCAAGGGGTCGCGCGGCAACTTCATCTGAAAAGCCCGTGATACGGGCTTTTTTTTGCCTGTTTTTTGTTGAAAGCTGCAGCTAACGCTTAAACACGCTCAGAAAGCTTGTAATCCACATTAATAAAAGCGCCAATATCTGCCAGGAAACGCGTTGCTCTGCCACCGAAGCCGACATCCGGGCTCGACTCATCTTTATCAATAGATAACACCAGAACCACGCCGAGTCTGGGCGACAAATTGTGGCTTTTTATCACTTGCAGAATTTTTTCTTTGGCGGGTTCTAGCTGCTTAATGATGATGTCCGTCAGTTTATAAACGTCCACATCATCTGTGATCGTATCCGTCGATAACTCCCATGAACTGATCACGGGGCTATCCAAACCACTGTTTGCACCGGCAGCATTGACCGACGTAGGTTCTATGCCAAGCAGGCGAGTAATGTCATCCGGGTTGAAATGATATCCACTCAGTGCAAAGTAGGCTCGCGCTTTATTAGTTGCCAAGACTTTATCCTCATCAATTGATTGTAAATATTATGCGAACTATAGCATAGAGGTCGAACAATAAATGGGGACGTAGTGTAGCCGCGCGCATTTGATAGACACTCAGATAGGGGGATAATACCCCGACGTGTGAACTCTGGGCATACGCTCACTTCCCTGCATTGAAGGCATTGAGGGTTACCAGTGCCTGCGGATAATCGAAGTTAATAATTTGCTCGCGTAACAGCTCGATGCGTGCCCCAAAATGTTTTTCCAGCTGGGCTTCATGTTGCTGATAATAAAGGCCCGCGCTGGCGTCATCGCTTTGCAGTAACCGGCTCAACTGTTCCAGTACCGCTGTCACTAACTGCGGGGGCTGCCGATTGTTTTCAGCAACTACCCGCTGTGCCGATATATTCGACAGCAGCTCATGTAATGCGGATAACTGCTGTGTCAGTTGCTCGCTATGTTGCTGAATAGATGTATTCGCTTCCGCTTGCGTGCTATCGCTCAGGTATAGCTCCAGCGCTCTCGTAGTTTTTTGCAGCTTTACCAGCCCCAGGGTACCAGACGCCCCCTTGATCGAATGCACCAGTCGGCGTGCAAGCGATACTTCGTGCTGTTTCAGGTGTTCATCGAAACTCAGTCCTGCTCCAGCGTACAGGTCATCAAACTGGCGCAACTGTAACACCAGACCGGCGAGGTCTCTGCGGGTATTATGCAGTCCTATTTCAACATCCAGCCCGTCGAAACTAAACAACTGTTGCTTCAGCTTTACTTGTTTTGCTGTTTCCGGCGGCTTCTCTTCTAGAACGGGAATGGGAATGGGAATGGGAATGGGAATGGGAATGGGAATGGGACTGACTGTGGCAACCGATTCCGGCATCGGCAACCACTTTAGTAACGTCGCGTAAAGCTGTTCGGGATCGACCGGTTTGGCGACAAAATCAATCATCCCAGCGTCTTCACAGGCGCGCCGATCATCTTCAAAAATATTGGCAGACATCGATACGATTGGTATAGCCGACTTTCCATGCAAATAGTGGATCATTCGAGTCGCTTCCAGACCGTCCATTTCCGGCATCTGGATATCCATCAGAATCAGCGCGTAATCATTGCTGCGCGCTTTTTCCACTCCAACCCGGCCATTCTCCGCCGTGTCCACGTTGAGCCCTACGACCTGCATTAGATCAACCGCCACTTCGCGGTTAATCGCATTGTCCTCGACCAGCAGGATTCTTGAGCCGGCATACTGCTTGATCAGGACCTGTTCACTATCGGTCACCTCATGGCTGGTCTCCACAGAGGGCTGGCCCAGCCCACGATGTAGCCGCGCGGTAAACCAGAAGGTACTGCCTTTGCCCTGTTCGCTGTCAACGCCAACTTCACCCCCCATTAACTTGACCAGGCGGCGCGTAATCGCAAGCCCCAGTCCAGTCCCACCGTAGCGTCTTGTGGTGGAAACATCGGCCTGTTCGAAAGCCTCGAACACGCCTTTAAGCTTATCCTTGCGGATACCAATGCCACTATCTTCCACCTCAAAACGCACCAGTATTTCATCATCAACTTCTGCCAGCTTTTTACAGCGCAGGTAAACCTTCCCGTTTTCAGTGAATTTGATCGCATTACTGGCAAAGTTCATCAGTGCCTGACGTAACCGGGTGGGGTCACCGCGCAGCCAGATCGGCACTGCATTCTGATCGATTTGGATGCTGATTCCTTTTTTCCTCGCCTCTTCTTTCAACAACGACAGTACATGATCGAAAATCACATCGAGGTGGAAATTGGACTGTTCCAGGATCATCTTTTCCGCCTCGATCTTGGACAGATCGAGGATGTCATTTATGATCGCCAGCAAATGCTTGCCCGCCGCTGCGATCTTGGCCAGCTTCTGGGCCTGTTCCGGCTCAGGATGCCCGCGCTGCATCAGATGGGTTAGTCCGACAATCGCATTCATCGGGGTACGGATTTCATGACTCATATTGGACAGGAATGCACCCTTCGCCCGATTGGCTGACTCGGCCCGCTGCTGGGCCTCGGCCAGTTGTTCGGTACGCTGATTGACCAGCGCTTCGAGATGATGCCGGTGCTCATTCAACTCCAGCGCGATCTCTTTCTTTTCGGTAATATCCTGCTTTACCGCAACATAGTGGGACACTGTGTTATCCGACTGGCGGATCGGGTTAATCACTGCATGCTCGATAAACAGAGAACCATCTTTGCGATGATTGTACAGTTCGCCCTGCCAGCTACGTCCCTGAGTCAGATCCTCCCACATGACCCGATAGGTGGCAGGCGGAGTCTGCCCTGAATGCAGCATACGCGGGTTACGCCCCATCACCTCTTCCCGGCTATAGCCGGAAATATCCACAAAGGCCTGATTTACATACTCAATCTTTGCGTCAAGGCCGGTGATGATAATACTTTCCGGGCTTTGCTCCACTGCCTGCACCAGTTTAAGCAGCTCCTGTTGAGCCAGTTTGCGCTCGGTAATGTCTTCAGAGAAAATGACGATGCCGCCGACCGTTTTATCGGCCATAAACCAGGGTCTGACTTCCCATCGCAGCCATTGAGTAGAACCGTCTTCACGCTTCAGGCTATCCTCTCTGGCCTGGACCACATCCCCATCTATGCCCTGTTGATAGATCTGTTTCCAGTGCGCAGGGATTTCCGGACAAGCCGTATAATGCGAAACACCGATAATATCGCTGCCTGTTAACTGATAATCCGTCAGCCAGCGATGACTGGCCGCCAGATAAAGCATGTCACGGTCAAACATCGCAATGGAGGCCGGTGCATGCTGAATAAACAATTGCAGACGATGCTCACTTTCAGCCAGTGCTAACTGTGCAGAGCGCTCATCCTCAATCACACTCAGTAGGGCCATGCCGGATTGCTCCGCTTCCGCCAACATCAGGCTAGCCTCAAGGCGTGCAGCCTGAGCCGCTGCTTCCGCCTGTTTGCGTTCGCTAATATCATTGGTGATACCCGCTACCCGCACGATCTGTCCATGCTCATCGCGGATCTGTTTACCTTTAACCGACAGGGTTCGAACCGATGCATCCGGTCGGACAATTCTGAATTCTGTATCAAGCTCTCCCTGCCCCTGTATGAAACACTGAAAGATGTGCTCCATTCTCTCCCTGTCCTCAGCATGAATATCGACAAACCAGAGACTCGAATCCCGATAGAGATCTACTGCTCGACGCTGAGTTATTTGCTCATAAGCGGGGTTCACATACAGCACCTGCGGCGCCAGAGGGTCGCTCACATCGCCCAGCCAGAAAGCGGCTTCAATGTTTTCGGTAATCTGAATCAGGCGCTCATTGCTAAGCTTCAGTTCATCCTCCAGCGCCTTTCGCTGAACCAGTTCCGACTGTATCCGTTGACGCATTCTGGCAAAGGCATTACATAGCTCCCACAGCTCATCCTGAGTGGCCGAATTTTTGAGCAGGTAATCGGGCATCGGGTTTTTCATCAGGTGATCCAGACTGACCTGATCATAAAAACGTGCCATGGTAATTAAATGTCGGGTAAGCATGAAATGGATAAATAG
>JACNJF010000007.1 GCA_014382695.1 Gammaproteobacteria bacterium
TAGTTAGCCGTGGTCGGTAAACCCATACCCAGAATCAGGCTCAATACAGCGGTTAGCAGCAGCATCAGTAACAGGTTACCAAATGACATGATTTCAACCAGATCAGCCAGAACCGCACCGACACCGGTCTGCGATACAGAGCCAACAATAATACCAGCCGTCGCTGTTGCGATGCCGATACCGATCATGTTTCTGGCACCATCGATGAGTCCATCCAGGAAATCCTGAAAACCCTCTTTAAACTTGTCGCCGAGTTGCTCTCTCGCACCACGAAAATAGGCAAAGATGGGCTTTTGCGTCAACAGGATAAAGATCATAAAGGCCGTTGCCCAGAAAGCTGACAGGCCGGGAGAAAGACGTTCAACCATCAGGCACCAGACCAGGACTACAACCGGCAATAAGAAATGCAAACCGGATTTTACCGTAGGTCCGGATTCGGGCAGGCTCAGCATCGGAGAATTCGGGTCATCCAGCTCTAATTCGGGATGACGCGAACCGATCCAGATCAGCCAGGTGTACACCGCGACCAGAATCACTGCGATGATCCAGGCTGCAGCTTCGCCAAACGTCGGTTTGATCCAGCCGATGCCATAATAAACAAAAGCGGCTACCGCTGCCGTGATGATAAACCCCATTAGCAGGCCAATCAGTTTTTGCTGCCACGGCTTAATGGTGCCCAGGCGGGGCAATCCCTGCATATCGGCTTTAAGTGCTTCCAGATGCACGATATACACCAGAGCAATGTATGAAATCAGCGCAGGCACAAATGCGTGGGTAACGACTTCAAAATAACTGATGCCAACATACTCGACCATCAAAAAGGCCGCTGCGCCCATGACGGGAGGCATAATCTGTCCATTCACCGAAGAAGCCACTTCTACTGCGCCCGATTTTTCAGCGGAGAAACCAACTCTTTTCATCATCGGAATGGTGAATGTACCGGTGGTGACCACATTTGCGATGGAGGAACCGGAGATAAGCCCGGTCATAGCAGATGACACCACAGCGGCCTTGGCCGGACCACCGCGCATATGACCGAGTAGAGAAAACGCAACTTTAATAAAATAGTTACCGGCACCCGCCTTATCCAGCATCGCACCAAATAGTACAAATAGAAAAACAAAGCTGGTGGAAACCCCGAGAGCGATTCCGAATACACCTTCCGTGGTAACCCACTGATGGTTGACGACTGAACTGAGTTCCTGCCCCTGATGCGCGATAATTCCAGGCATATACGGGCCAGCAAAGGTATAGACCAGAAAAACCATGGCGACGACCATCAATGGAGGCCCTAACGCACGACGAGTTGCCTCCAGCAACAGTACCATGCCAAAGCAGGCAACCACGATATCCTGCATCACCGGCGCACCGGGTCGGTCTGAAAGCTGTTCATAAAACAGGAAGATATAGGCTGCGGTAAAGGCACCTACCAGCGCCATGATCCAGTCCAGAACCGGAATACTCTCACGCGGAGAGCGCTTAAATGCGGGATAAGCCAGAAAAGCAAGGAATATGGCCAGCGCGAGGTGAATAGAGCGTGCTTCAGTATCGTTGAATATGCCGATACCGGCGATAAAGGGTAAAGGTGAAGCAATCCAGAGCTGAAACAAAGACCAGATAGCGGCTATTCCCAGGATAATTTTTCGCGGTAACCCTGCAGGGGTTCTCGGGCCGGTATCAACCTGTGCAATTAAATCCTGCAGATCCACATCCTTCATGCTCTGCGACTTCTCGTTGTTATCACTCATTGCCACTCCCCTAAATCTTTTGTATTTTCTGATGCGCTGAATCATTCATCCTGATGTTTTCAACGCTCTTATAAACTGGTGAATATATTATCTGTCCCCATAGGGAATAGAACTGAAAGCTTTTATTGCTTTTATAGGACTTCTTTATATGACTTCACATCTTCGATTGATACCATTTAACCCCTGCCATGGATCGGTGTCAAAATCGAGCAGACCGTAGCTAGGCCGGACGAGTAAGACATTGCATGCGGGACGATGGTCTATTCACACCAGGACGAATCGAAAACAACCATCTGGTGTTGCTGTCCTGTAGCCACCGGTTACAGGACAGCGGATCTGATACAGACCGAAGCGCCTGAATGATCAGGACGCTTCGATATTATCGACAGACTTACAATAAGCCCTTTTCCTTATAGTACTTAAGCGCTCCGTTATGTAGCGGTGCACTCAGACCATCTTTAACCATTTTAGCGGGATCCAGATGCTCAAACGCGGGATGTAATTTTTTGAAAATTTCAAAATTATCAAAAACCGCCTTAACGATCTGATAAATAGAATCATCATCGGTATCGGTGGAGGATACAAACGTTGCCGCTACACCAAAGGTTTCAGTGTCACCATCGGTTCCAGTATACATGCCACCGGGAATAACCGCTTTGGCATAATATGAGTTACTGCTAACCAGTTTGTCAATTTCAGGGCCGGTTACCGGGATCAGTACAGAGTCACAGGATGTAGTGGCTTCCTTGATCGATCCGCTTGGATGACCGACTACAAACACCATTGCGTCAATCTTGTTATCGCAAAGCGCCTGGGCCTGCTCGGCTGACTTTAGCTCGGAAGTAAATTTGAATACATCATTGGTCCAGCCCTTGGCTTCCATCACGACTTCCATGGTACCGCGCTGACCTGAACCTGGATTACCGATATTCACACGTTTGCCTTTCAGATCATCGAACGATTTAATGTTGGCATCTGTTCTGGCAACGATGGTGAAAGGTTCCAGATGGACGGAAAAGACAGCACGCAAATTTTTATTGGCCCCCTGATCTTCAAACTTGCTGGTACCGTTATAGGCATGATATTGCCAGTCAGACTGGGCCACACCCATATTCTGCTGACCTGCCTTGATCGCGTTCAGATTCGCGACAGAACCACCAGTGGATGGTGCGGTACATTTGATGCCGTGAGTTTTCTGTCCACGGTTAACCAGTTTACAGATGGACTGGCCAACAACGTAATAAACACCTGTCTGCCCTCCAGTTCCGATGGTGACGTATTTCTGTTCTGCGGCTGACACACTGCCGGTCCAGCTCAGTGTTAACGAAATTATGGTGGCAGATAACATTCCCAACTTTATATTCATACTCTTTCCTCTTCGACTTTG
>JACNJF010000169.1:0-54947 GCA_014382695.1 Gammaproteobacteria bacterium
AGAAATTTTGAAAGCCATGGCCCATTTCTGGCTGACCTATGAAATATTCAGGCTAAGAGGGTATTTGGCCAGGGACGGCCTTATGTCCCGAAGCTCAGGGGCAGATAATTGCTCCATGCATTACCTGTACTCACTAAAACATATTCAACTATACATACAATCAAACTTGCCAACACCAACCCCAATAGTGAATACTCAATAATCAAATTTTAAGACACCACAGCATGAGCACACAGCAAGACAAACCCTTCCTCGGATTCGGCCTTGGCCTGCGTACCGATCACTATCAGGAAATCATCGAACAGCAGCCAAAGGAAATTGACTGGTTTGAAATTATTTCCGAGAACTACATGGTCGAGGGCGGCAAACCGCTCTATTTTCTGGATAAAATCCGACAGGATTATCCGATGCTGATGCACGGTGTTTCGATGTCGATCGGCAGCACCGATCCGCTCAACATGGATTATCTGGGAAAGCTGAAGGCGTTAATCGAGCGGGTCGAACCGATGTGGATTTCGGATCATCTGTGCTGGACCGGAGTGGATCATAAAAACATGCATGACCTATTGCCACTGCCCTATACCGAAGCCTCTGTCGACCATATCGCCGGGCGTATTACGCAGGTTCAGGATTTTCTCGGACGCCAGATGCTGATCGAAAATCTGTCGAGCTATATCACCTATACCAGCGACGCCATGAGCGAGTGGGAGTTCTTAACCGCTGTGGCAGAAAAAGCCGACTGTTACATCCTGCTTGATATCAACAATATCTACGTCAGCAGTTTTAATCATCATTTCGATCCGATGGATTATCTGCAGGGGATACCGGCTCAGCGCGTCTGGCAACATCATCTGGCAGGTCATCAGAATAACGGCAACCTGATCATCGACACCCATGATCACCCCATCATCGATCCGGTCTGGGAACTGTACGCCAGGGCTGCCGAATTACTCGGCCCGGTATCAACCATGATCGAACGCGACGCCAATATACCGCCACTGGCTGAAGTCATCGCCGA
This sequence comes from Gammaproteobacteria bacterium, assembly GCA_014382695.1. Classification (GTDB taxonomy): domain Bacteria; phylum Pseudomonadota; class Gammaproteobacteria; genus JACNJF01. The sequence continues at coordinate 1,019 of JACNJF010000169.1, forward strand.
ACTGAATCAGGCGCGCGCGATTGCGGCCCCTTTTTACCGGAGCCAGCAACATGACTGATCAACACTCCGATTTGCGCGCGCTGCAACAACGCTTTCAGGATTATCTGCAGGGCAATTCAGAAGAATTCGAGAAGGACATTATCAGCACCGAAAACGCACTCGCCGAACACCGCCTCGGCGCTTATTACAATGCCTACCGCATCCGTCTGATCGAATGCCTGGCGACCGATTTTTCGGCCTTACAGAAAGCGCTGGGGGAGCACGACTTTGAGCTGATGGTGCTCGATTACCTGAAGCTATACCCGTCGGAAGATCCCTCGGTACGCTGGGTGGGACAGCATATGGCCGAGTTTTTACGCCACAGCGGTCACCACGACAGTCAGTTTCTGGCGGAACTGGCCGCTTTCGAATGGGCCCAGGGGCTGTGTTTCGATGCGGCTAACAGTGAACGCCTGGTCACGCTGGAGGATATGGCGCAGCTTGACCCCGCTGCGTGGCCGCTGTTGAGCTTTCGCTTTCATGCCTCGCTGCGCTGGCTCGATCTGCATTGTAATGTTGCACCCTATGCAGTGGCACTGGATGAAGAGCAGCCGTTACCTGAAAAAACCAGCGATGAGATTCCGGTGCGCTGGCTGCTGTGGCGGCGCGAGATGAGCCCGAACTGGCGCTCGCTGGAGGTAGCAGAAGCCTGGGCGATAGAAGCCGCGTACCACGGGGCGAATTTCTCAGAACTGTGTGAAGGCCTGCTGGAATGGCTGGGTGAAGATCTGGTGGCCGTCACTGCGGCCGGTTATCTGAAACAGTGGATCCACGATGAACTGATCATTGAACTGCAGCTGCAGGACTGAACGCTTAACCGGCAATCCGTTGCCAGGTCCAGAATAGCCCCATTAGCGCAATCAACACCGACCCCGGAATCACCACAAAATTACGATAACGACGCTCGTCCTGCCTTAACCAGAACACCGCCGCAAAGGCGAGCAGAATCACGCTCAACTGACCGAGCTCTACACCGATATTAAAGGTGATCAAAGCGGTTACAAATTCTGTCTCCGGCAGGCCCAGTTCAGTTAGCACACCCGCAAAGCCCATGCCATGCAACAAACCAAATACAAAGACCACGATAATCCGCCAGGGCTTCAGCTGACGGGTGAGTATGTTTTCGATGCCAACATAGGCGATCGAAATCGCAATCAGCGGCTCCACTATAGACGATGACAGACTGATCACCCCATAGATGGTCAGTGCCAGCGTAATACTGTGGGCAAGCGTAAAAGCTGTCACCTGCCACAGCAGTGGAGAAAAATGGCGACTGAGTAAAAACAGCCCGATCACGAATAGAATATGATCCAGCCCTCGGGGCAGAATATGCAGGTAACCCAGACCGGTATAATCGATCGCGACATCGCTCCAGCTACGCGCGAGATTTTTGCTCTGCAACTGATAGGGTGGACTCGGTTCACCTTTAACCAGCCAATAGGTGGTTTTTTCAGTTTGCCCGGCAGTCACAAAATTAACCACCGCATCACCGTATTTTGCCGCATAAGACCAGATCGCGACTCGACTCGCTGCAGGAATCTCTGCGCTATAGTGAATCAACGATTTTCTGGACAGCCGTTCATCACCCACTTCAGGAATCATTACAGAATCGAATTTCCAGTCGACCGCGATCCCATCGACGACTAACTGCAAACCGGCTCGGTAGTCAATGGCTAAAGGGCTGAACTTCTGTTCTAGATCGGCAGGTGCTAATTCGCGTAACGCGCGGTACACTTCCACCTGCGGAGCATTATCGGTATTTTCATGTTCGGCTCCGATACCGGATACGATCGCTTCAACATTGGTTTCAATCTGAACTTTTACCCTCGCATCCTGATCAAAATTGATCGTCACGATGGCGGGCCTTAACTGATGCGCACAGAGTGGATTAAACCAGCTTATTAATAACGTAAATAATAGAAAACTATGAAAAAATATTTTTTGAAGCAGAGGCATTTTGGATTCCAGCTGGTGTTACTACTGCTGTTAGTAAACGTTAACAGTGCGATCAGTCATGATTTCTGGTTGGAGGCGCATCCATTCTACACCAGCCCGTCAAAAACTGTCGAGATCTCGATTCATGTGGGTAACGAATTCGCCGGGGACAGCCTGCCCAATATCCCAAACTGGTATAGCGATTTCAGCCTCTACCAGCCCGGCTCCAAAACTAAAATAGAAGGCGAAATGGGACGCGACCCCGCAGGTTTTTTTACCCCTGATAAAAATGGTACCTATGCCATCGGGTACCAGAGCACCTATACCTATATCGAAATAGAACCGGAAATCTTTTTAAAATACCTGACCATGGAAGGGCTCGAACATGCCATCGCATACCGTCAAAAAAATAATCTGACCGATACTCCGGGTAAGGAAAATTATATTCGTCATCCCAAAGCACTGGTGCAGTCGGGTGACAGTTTTGAGATTGACAACTCGACCCTAACCTTTGGCTATGAGCTGGAAATTATTCCGTTAAGCAACCCCTACAGGAAAAAGCTAAACGATAAACTAAGTGTTAAAGTGCTGTATCAGGGCAAGCCGATTAAGGACATCCTGTTGATCGCGCTGACCAGGGCCAGTCCTGAAAAAACCCAGTCGGTTCGAACCGATGCTCAGGGTGTCGCCACGATTGAACTGAATCAGACTGGTCCCTGGCTACTCAAAGCCGTGCATATCCTTAACCTTAAAGATAAAAAAGCAGACTGGGAGAGCCACTGGGCCAGCCTGACGTTTGAAATGCGCTAATAAGGTTAAGCCGGAATAGCCGTTTCATCCAGACACGGCTGACTGCAGTTCCAGCACAGCACAAAGTTACTATCGTTGACTTCGTGGCAGTGGCCACAGATCCATTCATGCGTTGGGGTCTGATCCTCGCTAAACAGGCTCAGCAGCATCTGCTGTGCCTGTTCAAGCTGACGTTCGTTCGTCACCCACACTTCCGGCCAGGTTTCGATAGGAACCAGATCCCCGGCCCCACCACTGGCAAATTCATTTTTGATCAGGCACTGAATGCCAGCATCTTCCAGCAGGTTCTTGATATTAAATACGATCAGCCGGTTTTCGTGGGTATAGAGTTTTTTCAAGATCCCTGCAGTTCCAGTTATTCCCAGCGAAAACGGCTGCTATTCATTCAAACATGTAATGCTTGGAGACGAACTCCAGTACCTTCCAGGTGCAGTTCATGCCTTTCGGAAAGGTCACCAGATCACCACGTTTGAGCTCTACCGGCTGACCATCATCCGGCGTCACGATCGCGCGGCCTTCGAGGAAATAACAGACTTCCTGACGATCATAAGTCCACGGGAATTCGGATGGTTCCTTTTCCCATATCGGCCATTCTTCCACACCCAGCACATCGAGTTTGCCCGGAGCCGGGTTATGTTCGTATAAAATATCGGTAATCATCGCATTCCTCTGGATTGTTTAATCTGTTCGTAGGCATCCTTGATCTGCTGAGTTTTCGCCGTAGCATCCTTGATCATCTGTTCTGGCAAGCCTTTTGCAACCAGCTTATCGGGATGATGTTGTGACATCAGTCGGCGATAGGCTTTTTTCACGGCGGCGTCATCGACTGACTTTTCCACACCCACGATCAGATAGGCATCTTCCAGGCTTTGGCTGCGCTGGGTTCTGGCGGAAGATTGTGACGAGCCCTGGCCAAAACCAGCCTGCATCATTTCTTCCAGCCGGCGTAATTGCTCCAGCGGTACACCCAGACGCTGACAGATATGGATCAGCACCTTTTCTTCTGCCTTGTGCAGCACGCCATCCGCGTAGGCCGCCTGTAACTGGATCTCGAGGAACATCTGCAACAGCGTACTACGACGGTGCAGTTCAGTTTTAAGCTGATCCAGCACTTCATCCAGCGGGAAACTGTCCGACTTGCCTTCGTTAAACAGACGCCTGGCGGACTCACGCACATCGGCAGTCAGTCCCATCTGCGTCATGACGGCCTGCGCCATGCGGATTTCATCCGGCGTCACCTTGCCGTCGGCTTTTGCAATATGTCCCATCACCGAAAAGGTAGCGGTAAAAAAGGCCGCCTGCACACGCTCCTGCTGACCGGGTTTAAAACTCTTATCCGCCAGTACCGAGCCCAGACCCTTGTCAAAATTATGCCCGAATCCGATACCAATCAGTGCCCCTAACGGGCCACCCATCATAAAACCAAATGCACCACCGAGTGCCTTTCCCCACCATGCCATAAGCCGATTACACCTTTATCAGAAAACGATTGATTTGCCTTTTCAATGCTGTGCCAGGTACTGCCTGAGATCCTGCGCCGTAATACAGAACACACCATCACCACCATGTTCAAACTCGATCCACGACAGTGCCATATCGGCATACTTTTGCATCATGGCCAGCTGCGAGTTACCTACTTCAACCACCAGTACACCATGATCGCTCAGATAATTGGTGGCCTGTCTGAGTATCCGGTCAACAATTTCAAGACCGTCTTCTCCAGCCGCCAGGCCCAGGCTCGGCTCGGCCTTAAACTCTGCACTTAACGCATCCATATCTTCAGCATCCACATACGGCGGATTAGACACGATCAGATCAAATTTCTGCGCTGGAATGCGTTCAAACAGATCGGATTCATACAGCATCAGGGTATCGGTCAGCTGATGATTTTGCAGATTTTTTCGTGCCACCTCCAACGCCCCGGCCGAAATATCGGAGGCGCTCACCAGCGCTTCTGGAAACGCATACTGACAACTAATGGCGATACAGCCACTGCCGGTACACAGATCGAGAATACTGCTGACGCGGCTGGAATCGATCCAGGGCTCGAAGCGCTCGTTGATCAATTCTGCAATCGGTGAACGCGGCACCAGCACGCGCTCATCGACATAAAATTGCAGGCCACAAAACCAGGCTTCGTGCGTGATATAGGCGGCCGGCTGACGTGTTTCAATGCGCCGACTCAGAACAGACAGAACCTGCTCACGCTCTTCCAGCGTAAGTACGCAGTCAAAATATTTTTCCGGCCAGTCGGCCGGTAACCTGAGCGCGAATAACACCAGATACACCGCTTCATCCAGAGCTTCGCCAAAGCCATGTCCAAAACTCAGCTGGTGACGGTAAAATTCACTGCTCGCCCAGCGTACATAATCACGTAGTGTGGTGAGTTGCTGGGCTATTAATTGTTGCGTATTCGGCTGTTCCACTAGGTTTACACCCTTGCTTCAAATATAATGCGTCGGATTTTACATGGTTTTCCCGTTCCATTCCGATTTTTCAACCAACTTCTGGCAGCGCTTCGTGAAACTACCACTGACTATTATTACCGTTGTTGCTATTGTGCTGGGCGTTATCAGTTCGATCGTGTACCTCAAGCCGGAACCTCTGCGCCTGCAGGCTTTGACCTGGTTCGGTGCGCAGGCAAAATCCCTGCCCGCGTTTGAACTGACCGACCACAACGGGCGACCTTTCAATAATAAAACCCTGGAAGGGCAATGGGACTTACTGTTTTTCGGTTATACCCACTGCCCGGATATCTGTCCGGATAGTCTGCAGATGTTGAACAACATGGTGTCCCAGATCGACGATCCTAAACTGCTTAAAAAACTACGCATCAGCTTCATCTCGATCGACCCTGAACGTGACGATCTGGATCAGCTGAAAACCTATGTCACTTATTTCAATAAACATTTTATCAGCGCCAGAGCCGACATCGATGAGTTGAAGCCGTTAACCAGTGCACTCGGCATTCTACACACTATCGATAAATCTGCTGATGCGGAAACCTACGATGTTTCACATAGCGGCACATTCATCCTGATCGACCCGCAGGGGCGCTATACCGGCGTATTCAGCCCCCCGCATGACAGTGCCAAACTGGCGCATGATGTCAGCGGAATAATTAATTATTAAGAGAAACTATTGATGAAAATATTGTCTACCCTGTTGCTGTTTCTGCTGACCGGCAGCGCACAGTCAGCCGGAATTGATGTCAGCTTTTCTGCTGGCTGGATCAAACAACTACCTCCCATCGTTCCTATGCGCGCTGGCTATCTGCAGATCAACAATCCATCGGCACTGGCCGTCAGTATTGTGGCGCTACACAGTGACGCGTTCGAAAAAGTCGAAATGCATGAAACCATGATGGCCGACGACATGATGAAAATGATTGAACTCGACAGCATTCTGCTCCCAGCCAAAAGCCAGCTGGAGCTACGGCCCGGTGGCAAGCATCTGATGCTGATCAATCCACTGCAAACGCTCAACATCGGTGACAGTGTTCCTCTACAGATCACCTTCAGTGACCTGACCACCCAAACCACCCAGCTGCTGATTAAAAAATAACAGGACCACACGCTATGCAACAACCCTCATTAAACTGGCGCGAACGTGTGCTCGGCTGGCTCTTTATCATTCTGCCTCACCATCCCGTCTCGCGTGTGGTGTTTTATCTGACACGCCTGAAAGGCCCGCTGGTTACGCCGGCCATTCGCTGGTTTATCAAGGCCTTCGGGGTTGATATGTCACAGGCGGTAATACAGGACATCAGTCAGTTCCCGACTTTCAATGAATTTTTCATCCGTGCACTACAACCCGCAGCCCGACCTCTGGCGGACGGAGAACAAACCCTTTGCAGCCCGGTTGACGGCACTGTTTCGCAATGCGGTGAGATTTCGGATAACCGGCTGTACCAGGCCAAAGGACGAGACTACACGGTAGAAGAACTGGTCGGCGGCGATCCGGCACTGGCGAATTTATACCGCAACGGGCGCTTTGCTACCATTTATCTGGCGCCCTACAACTACCATCGTATTCATATGCCAATCGATGCCCAGTTGCAGAAAATGATTCACGTGCCGGGACGTCTGTTCAGTGTAGCGCAATGGACGGTACGCGCGATTCCACGTCTGTTCGCGCGCAATGAACGACTGGTGTGCCAGTTTTCCACCCCTGCCGGACCGATGGCCATGATCCTGGTCGGCGCAATCAACGTTGCCGCCATTGAAACGGTCTGGAGCGGTCTGGTAACGCCGCCCAAAGGCAAAAAAATCAGCAGCGTGGATTACAACGCTGCACAGAATACATTTCAACAGGGTGATGAAATGGGTCGCTTTAACATGGGGTCAACGGTAATTTTACTCACCACCAGTCAGGTAGACTGGAACCCACAGCTAAGCGCTGGCCAGACCCTGCAGATGGGTGAATTGATCGGCCACTATCAGCCGCAATAAGTTGCCCCTAAAGTAATACCCTGAGTCTGGAAAACCTCACTTAATCAGACGGCATTGACTGAATTTTTATAGCTTAACAAGCTTTGCAATTGACCGTACACAAGGCCTACAAAAATTAAACTGAAAAAGTAAGCAATAGCGTCCATACTTTAAACCACAATATTCACTCAACTATTTTGCTCCCCCCGTTTGCGCAGAATAGTTTGTTCAGGCAACAGTATTTTATCAGGATTAGTGAGCATGCTAATGCAATACAATAAGAACTTGATTTGGCGCGCCTTGCGCCTTGGTGCGGGCGCTTTCGCATTGTTTTTTTTACTGACCAGTTGCAGCGAAACCGAAAAAAGCACGCCGACGGCGGCCGAACCCGCAACGACGTCACCAGTCATCACCATCGGACTGGTCATGAAAACGCTGACGAATCCATTTTTCATCGAAATGGAGCGTGGAGCCAGACGCGCTGAAAAAGAGTATGGAATCCACTTACTGGTTAAAACCGCTGCCCAGGAAACCTCTATTCAGCAACAGATCGGCATCGTCGAAGATTTGATTAGCCGCAAGGTGGATGCCATCGTCATCGCCCCGGGAGATTCTATCGAGCTGATTCCGGTACTCAAACAGGCCCAGGATGCCGGCATTGTGGTGATCAACATCGATAACCCTCTAAGTCCGGAATACTCCAGCAAGGTCGGACTCAAAACAGTGCCCTTTATCAGTGTCGATAATGAGCTAGCGGCCTATCAGTCGGCCAGCACCCTCACCCGCCTTATGCAACAGCCGACCGAGGTTGCCATTGTGGAGGGCATACGGGGTGCACAAAACGCTGAAGATCGTAAAAAAGGGGCTATCAGAGCTTTTAATGAGCACCCTCTGGCCCGTCTGGTCGCGAGCCAAAGCGCCAACTGGAAAATCGATGAAGGCTATGCGGTAACCGAACAACTGCTGCATGCCCACCCCAATATCGGAGCAATTTTCTGTGCCAACGACATGATGGCACTGGGTGCTATCAAGTATCTACAGACGGCTGACATGAAGCATGTACTGGTCGCAGGTTACGATGCGCTGGAACCGGCAAAACAGGCTATTCTTCATGGCTCGCTGGTGGCGACGGTAGATCAGCAGGCAGCAGAACAGGGCTATCAGGGCATATTATTTGCGGTACGCGCGTTGCGCGGAGAAACTCTGGCGCCGGTCACTCTGATCGAGACTCGAATACTGACCCGTCTGGAACTCAACTGAAGCGGAATTAGTATGCTTTTTACGCGCCAGAAACTTATTGTTAAATACATCGGCTTTCTACTGATTATCGGTATTTTTCCGCTACTGACTTTTGGCATCGTATCGCATCAGATCTCCAGCAACACCCTGTTACAGGCCGAAAATCGCTTTTCTGAAACCCTGCTGAAGGAGCAGAGAAACCTGCTGCAGTTACAGTTCGTGCAAATTGAAAACCTGATCGATAATATTTCGAGCGTCGAAACCATTACCAATGCGCTGGATGATCGCTACAACCCGGCCGATACTTACACAAACCTGGCGACCCAGGCCCAGATTGGTTATATCCTGAATGGTTATATGCACCTGCAGGGACTGATTTCGATCGATATCCTGACCGAAGGCGGGGCCCATTATCATGTCGGCGACACACTCAATATCAACGATCTCAACCGCCCCGTCATCAAGCTGATCCGAAACGAAACGCTGCAGTTTGAGCGCGATATCTACTGGGCTGGCGCGGTCCCCAACATCAATAAAAACTCAAATCATCATTTTGTGCTGTCGGCTGCTCGCATGTTGACCAGGACTGACCGTGACACTCTGCAAAAAAAACCCGTTGCACTGTTGCTGGTGAATTACAGTTTGGAGTATATCCAGCAGCAATTTTCTGAAATTAATGCCGCTCAGAATTCGTCGCTCACTCTGCTCGATCAAAAAAACCATATTATCTATAGCGAATACCCCCAGCAAGCGGGGCGGGCAGCACAGGGCCTGATCCAACATATTAGTAGTATTAAACCGCTGCCTGAAAGCATTAGCTGGCAGAATGAAAACTATATTCTTCATAACCTGACCTTAGCCGGTCAAAACTGGCAGTTACTGAATATTATTTCGCAGCAGGACCTGCTCAGTTCGGTACGGAATATCCGCGACATGAATATTCTGCTCGTGCTGGCGGGTGTTACCATCATTCTCATCGCGGCCTGGTTTTATTCTTACTCCGTGGTTGGGCCGGTGCGTAACGTCATCCATAGTTTTGAACGATTAGAGCGTAATGCATACGACCTGACACAACGCCTGCCGATACGCTCTCAGGATGAAATCGGCGAACTGGTGAAATGGTTTAACAGTTTTCTGGATAATCTTGTCGCCCAGCGCAAGGCAGAATCTGCCTTGCGCGAAAGTGAAGCGAGTCTGGTTCAGGCTCAGCAGATCACCCATCTGGGTAGCTGGGAATGGAGCCCTGCAGATAATAATGTCAGCTGGTCAGAGGAACTGTATCGCATCCTCGGCTTCGAGCCAGATACCCGGCTAGCCAGCACCCAGGCTATACTGGACGCCGTATATCCTGAGGACAGGGATCAGGTGTCCAGCTTGTTTGATAGCTGCCTGAATAATCAGAACTGCAATCAGACTTTCGAATACCGGATCGTGCAGCCGAACGGGGAGCTACGCTACATCCAGAGCAACATCTGGACCAATAAAAGCCTTCCTTCAGAAACTCTCAAGGTGCATGGCACACTGCTCGATGTAACCGATCAAAAACTGGCGGAAGAAGAGTTACGTAAACTGTCACGGGCGGTTGAATCCAGCTCATCCGGAGTGATCATCACCGACCATAAAGGCATCATAGAGTACGTCAACTCGCGCTTTCAAACTATCACCGGCTACAGTCAGCAGGAAATCATCGGTCAAAAACCAAGCATCCTGAATTCCGGTGAAACACCTGCGGAATACTATAACAATCTATGGCAAACCATAACCTCCGGGGACGCCTGGAAAGGTGAGTTTCATAACCGGAAAAAAAATGGCGAGCTGTACTGGGCACGTGACTCGATTTCAGGAGTGCGCGATACCAATGGTCACATCACCCATTATATTGCGATCCAGGAAGATGTGACGCATGAGTATGAACTCAACGAGCAACTCAGCTATCAGGCCAGTCACGACCTGTTAACCGGCCTCATTAATCGGCGCGAATTTGAACGCCGGGTAGAAAGACTGATTTCAACCACCAGCCTCGATCAGGCCGAACATGCCCTGTGTTTTATGGATCTGGATCATTTCAAGATCATCAATGACAGCTGCGGTCATATAGCCGGGGATGAGCTGTTACGTCAGATCGCCAGGGTATTACAGAATTCTGTACGGCATCGGGATACTCTGGCACGTTTGGGTGGTGACGAGTTTGGTGTTCTGATGGAACACTGCTCACTACAGCAGGCCAGACGGGTCACTAACGCGATCCTGAAGGATATCCGCGACTATCAGTTTATCTGGGAAGGCCAGCATTTTCGGGTCGGCATCAGCATCGGCATGGTGACCATTAACAGCAGCCTGACAAGTTTGACCGAACTGATGAAGCAGGCGGACGCTGCCTGTTATATGGCAAAAGACCTGGGGCGTAACCGGGTTCATGAATACCATCAGGAAGATACCGAAATGATTCAGCGTCACGGTGAAATGCAATGGGTTGGGCGTATTAATCGCGCACTCGAAGACAATCGTTTCCGCCTGTATGCACAACCCATCGTTTCACTACAGGACCACGAAGATAAACACTTCGAACTGCTGATCCGCATGCAGGACGAGCAGGGGAATATCATTCCTCCAGGGCAGTTCCTGCCAGCAGCTGAACGCTATAATCTGATCGAAAAAATCGATGCCTGGGTGGTAACTAACGCACTCGCTTTACTCAGTGCTCATCCGCTATATACGCATAAGCTGCATTTTGTCAGTATCAATCTATCAGGCTCCAGCCTGACCAATGGCAGCTTTCTCGACAGCATCATTGCACAGTTGAAAAAGTCCCGTATAGACCCGGCCAAGATTTGCTTTGAGATCACCGAAACTGTTGCCATTTCCAACCTGAACGCCGCCAACAGCTTTATCTCGATCCTGAAAAAAATAGGCTGCCGTTTTGCACTGGATGATTTTGGGAGCGGCCTTTCTTCTTTCGGCTACCTGAAAAATCTGCCCATCGACTACCTGAAAATCGATGGCATGTTTGTGAAAGACATGGTGAAAAACCCCATCGATCAGGCCATGGTTAGATCAATCCACGAAATAGCTCAGGTGATGGGGATGAAGACGATTGCCGAGTTTGTCGAAAACGACGCCATCATTGAGGTGCTCAAGCGTATGGGTGTGGACTATGCTCAGGGCTATGCGCTGGGTAAACCGGAATCGTTTGAGCAGATCATCAGCGCTGACGCTGAAACTACGGTCTGAGCGGAAGTTGCTGCGTATCCAGCACCAGCACCGCAGACATTGCATTCAGTTCTAGCAGTACCATCAGTAGACGATCGAGACCCAGTGCAACACCGGCGCAATCCGGTAAGCCCTGCTCCAGCGCCTGCAAAAAATCTTCATCGACCGGATAGCTGTTGAGGCCGTTCTCTGTTCTGGTCTGATTGTCCCGTTCAAAGCGTGCACGCTGTTCGCTAGCGTGGGTTAATTCGCTAAAACCATTGGCCAGCTCCATCTCGCCATAAAACAGTTCGAAGCGTTCTGCGACTAGCGGGTTACTCTGCTTGATGCGCGCCAGCGATGCCTGTTCGGCCGGATAATCATAGATAAAAGTAAACCCGCTGAACTGTTTGCCTATCATCTGGCTGATGAGTAAATCCATGCAATCCGCCCGCGACAGCTGCAGCACATCGATGCCCGTTATGTGTTGCGTGACCTGATCACGAAATTGATCCAGTGCCGCTGTGTGCAGATCGAGTCCCAGGTAACGCTGAAAACATTCAAAGTAGCTGATACGGGTGAACGGGAGTGACGACTCAAACAGTTCACCGATCAGTTGCTCCATCTGATCCATCAACGCCACATAATCAAAATTCAGGCTGTACCATTCCAGCAGGGTAAATTCTGGATGATGGGTTCTACCCTTTTCTTCATCGCGGAATGCATGACAGATCTGATAGATCGAGCCACTGCCCTCAACCAGTAAACGCTTCATCGCAAACTCGGGGGAAGTTTGCAGATACAGGGGCTGATTGCAGGCGCTGGCGCGAATCGACTGGATGTGAATATCGGTGTTGGTACTCACTCCCAGCAGCGGGGTATCCACTTCAAGATAATCGCGTGCATCAAAAAAGGCCCGGATTTTTTTAACCATCCAGGCCCTTTTGTGGAGTAGATCTATTTTAGCCAGCAAGGTTGCGGCCGGGGTCTAGCCTTTAACGCGTGACATATAATCGCCACTGCGCGTATCCACCCGTACCGTTTCACCAATCTCCAGAAACAGTGGAACCTTAACCACGGCACCCGATTCCAGTTTGGCTGGCTTGGTACCACCCTGCGCAGTATCACCGCGTAAACCAGGATCGGTTTCGACGATGGTCAGTTCCACAAAGTTAGGCGGTGTGATGGCAAGAGGTGCTCCGTTATACAGCGTCACTTCATACATATCCTGAGCTTTCAACCAGATATTGGCATCTCCCACCGAGTTTCTATCCGCTGGATATTGTTCAAACGTGTCAGGCACCATAAAATGATAGAATTCGCCATCGTCATACAGATACTGCATGCTGATATCGATGACATCTGCGCCTTCCAGTGATTCACCGGATTTGAAGGTTTTTTCCAGTACCCGGCCGGTTTTCAGATTACGAATTTTAACCCGATTAAAGGCCTGGCCTTTTCCCGGCTTTACAAATTCATTTTCAATGATGGAGCAGGGATCTCCATCCATCATAACCTTGAGGCCACCACGGAATTCATTCGTGCTATAACTTGCCATATTACTCTCTTAAATTATCTAAAAATAATGTCAATGATACCGGAATCACTCTTCACACCCCAGACTAATGACTGGAAACTCAGCCTGTCCAGAGCCTTTCGGCGTCAGGCTGATCTACTCGAATACTGCGAACTGGATGTTAACGGCACTACACACGGAAGTGAAACCGATTTCCCGGTTCGGGTAACCCGCTATTATGCCTCTTTAATCGAGAAAGGGAATGCCAAAGACCCATTGTTATTGCAGGTTTTAGCCGATAAACGTGAGCAGCAAAGCGTACCTGGCTACAGTCTGGATGCGGTCGGCGATATGGCGGCGATGAAAGCACCCGGATTAATCCATAAATACCACTCACGGGTATTGCTGACCGTGACCGGTGCCTGTCCGATTCACTGTCGCTACTGTTTTCGGCGTCATTTCCCGTATAGCGATTCCAGTCCTGACCTGCAACTGCACAGCGAAGTCATGAGTTACCTGTCCTCTCACCGCGAAATCAATGAAGTGATATTGTCCGGAGGTGACCCGTTGATGCTAAGCGATCAAAAGCTGTCGTCTCTGATCCGCCAGTTAAACCAGCTTAGTCACATTCGCTATCTGCGTATCCACAGCCGGCTATTATCAGTACTGCCGGAACGCATCAATCCCGAACTGGTCGCTGTTTTTTCCCGCTTCAGGGGTAAGGTTATTTTTGTCACCCACATCAACCACCCGCAGGAATTAAGTGGCGTTAATGCTCAAAGCCTGCAGTTGTTATCGGCACAGGGTTTTCAGCTGTTTAACCAGAGTGTTCTGTTAAAGGAAGTGAATGACAGCGCCGCCGTATTAGCCGAACTCAGTTACCGCCTGTTTGATTATCAGATCATTCCCTACTATCTGCATAAACTGGATAAGGTTCAGGGTGCAGCCCATTTCGATTTGCCCGATGAGCGTCTGTGCGCCATCTACCGAGAACTGTGTGCACGGCTGCCCGGCTACCTGACCCCGAAATTTGTGAATGAATTATCAGGCCGAACATCGAAAACTCCAGTACAATGTTTTTGATATGGATTATTATCCTTTGTGCGTTTCCCGTTATTTAATCCAGTCCACCTTATTATATGAGTTCAGATACCGATAAACTGATTCGACTCCTGATTGTCGATGAAAGCCTGCATCAGGCTGAAATCATCACCAGTGCTTTACGTAGTGCAGGCTTGCATGTACTTGCAGAGTTTGCCGAAGACAGTGCCGAAATGAAAACCATCGTATCCAGCAAAGCGCTCGACCTGGTGCTGTTTTCGATGGAATTACCCGACTTCACCCTGCAACAGGTACAGAACCTGATACGCGAATGCGGACGTCACCTGTATACCATCGGTCTGGCCACGACCATCAATGAAGAAATGGTGATCGCAGCGATGAAACTCGGCGCCCAGGATGTTATCAGTATAGCTTCACTGGAACGTCTGGCACTGGTGGTCAAGCGTGAAGCCGGCAATATCAAAACCTGGCGTCAAACCGTCAAGAATGAAAAAGATCTGCACGAAAGCGAAAAGCGTTGTCAGTCGCTGTTGGCGAGTTCCAAAGATGCGGTCGCCTATGTGCACGAAGGTATGCACATCTATGCCAATAAGGCTTACCTCGAACTATTCGGCAATACCGATTTTGATGAACTCGAAGGTATGCCGCTGATCGATATGGTGCAACCCAAACAGCAGGATGAACTGAAACAGTTTCTACGCAATTTCAGCCAGAATAAAAACACCACCAATGAACTGCAACTGACGCTGATTCACGACAGCGGTGAAACGATGGATGCCCTGCTAGAGTTTTCTCGTGCCAGCTATGAAGGTGAACTCTGTACCCAGATATTGATCCGTTCGCGCGAAGACACCACCGAACTGGAGCAGCAGATCAACTACATGCGCCAGCATGACCTGATAACAGGCCTGTATAATCGTCAATATTTTCTGGATGACCTTCAACAACGCATCGACAATGCAGCCAATGGCGCGCCACACAGCTTCTTTCTTTACATTTCGATTGATAACTTTCATAGCATACGCACCAATATTGGTATCTCAGGCTGTGACATCCTGATCAATGATATCGCCAAAATCCTCAAACAGGAGTATGTAACGAATCAACTGATTGCGCGTTTCGGCGCACACACCTTCAGTATTATCTGTAGCGACAAAGACAAATCCATCATCGAAACCAATGCCAAAGCACTGATTAAACAGGTGGAGCAGCATATCTCTGAAACCGGACCGCAATCGATCAGCTGTACCTGTAGCATTGCGATCTATTCAATCGATGAAAATACCCATGACAACCCGAATGAAATTATCAGTCGGGTCGATCGCACGATGGATAAAATTCAGTCTGCGGGTGGCAATCGGATTATGTTCTATGTACCGGTAGCCGGTGAAATGTCGCAACAGGAAGAAGATGGTGAGATCGTGCGCCAGATCAAATCGGCGATCGCTAAAAATAGCATTACTGCGCTGTTTCAACCCATCGTCAGTATCAACGGTATCAGCGGAGAACGTTATGAAATCATGGCCCGGCTTGATAACGAGGGCGCTAAACAGCTGCATAAAAAGGACTATATCGCCGCGGCAGAGAGAACCCGTATGGCGGGCGCGCTGGATCGATGGGCCATCATCACGGCGATCAAACAGATTGCTGTAGCCTCCCAGTCCGATCGTAAGATAGATATATTTATTGCACTGAGTGGTGATGGTCTGCAGGACCCTACTTTACCACGCTGGATTTCAGCACGCATCCAGAGCGCCAAGATTCCCGGCGAACAACTGGTTTTCAGTATCAGTGAAGCACATGCGATCAACCATTTAAAAGCGGTCAAGGCATTGTTTAAAAGCCTTAAGGAGTTACATTCCCAGGTTGTGCTGGATGACTTTGGCACCGGACTCAATCCTTTCCAGCTGGTAAAACACATCCAGCCAGATTTCCTGCGTATCAATAACGCCTATGTCGAAGGCCTGGCCAGTAATACTCAGAATCAGGACAGTATCCGCGAAATGACTTCACAGGCAGCCGCGATGGAGATAAAGAGTATCCTGCCCGGCGTGAGCGATGCCGGTATGCTGAGTGTACTGTGGAAGGTAGGTGCAGATTTTGTGCAGGGCGACTTTTTACAGGCACCGGCGGAATCGCTAAACTATGATTTTTCATCCATGTCCAGCTAATCTGCAGCGGTTGCTCTGAATCCTTCAGAGCAACCATCGTTTATTCAGTCAGCAGCCTTGAGAGCAGCAATACGTTTTGACAATGCCGGGTGAGTACTCAGTAATTCGGTCAGGCTGGTACCCGCAGAAATACCAAAAGCAGCCATTTCACCTTTCATCCCCTGTGGTTCATGCGCCTGACCCAGCCGCTGCAACGCGGCAATCATTTTCATACGACCGGCCAGCGCCGCTCCACCGGCATCGGCGCGATATTCACGCCGACGTGAAAACCAGGCGGCAATAATCGCGGCCAGTACACCGAGGACCATTTCGGCCACGATAGAACCGATCCAGTAACCAGGGCCAACACCGCGCTCGATCTTGAAAATCAACTTATCAACCATGATGCCGATGATGCGCGAAAAGAAGATCACAAAGGTATTCAGCACGCCCTGTAACAGACCCATCGTCACCATATCGCCGTTTGCAACGTGTGCCATCTCATGTCCCAGCACCGCCTCCACTTCATCACGTGACATCTGTTGCAGCAACCCGCTACTGACCGCTACCAGTGCATTATTTTTATTCATTCCAGTAGCAAACGCATTCATCACAGGAGCGTCAAAGATTCCAACTTCCGGCATACCGACACCAGCCTGCTGAGCCTGACGCCTGACCGTCTCCAGCAACCACTGCTCGGTTTTATTACGCGGTGTCTCGATGATCTGTACACCCATCGAGCGTTTAGCCATCATCTTCGACATCGCGAGTGAGATAAAAGAACCCGCGAAGCCCATGATAGCGGCCATCAGCAGCAGTCCATTCAGCTGAAACGAACCACCCTGTTCGGCCAGAAAGGCATCCACCCCAAGCAGGCGCATGGAGATACTGAGTACGGCCAGCACACCGAAGTTAGCTAACAGAAATAGAAATAATCGACTGAACATAATAATTATCCTTCATAAAGAATTTACCGTAATATGCGGTAAAATTTAATAAAATCAAGACGGAAATAAACTCATGCTGGCGCTAAAATACGGGGCTTACATGAACTCGCTGTCAACTAAAACAGTACTCCGATATTAGATACGCGGCACCATCGACTGGTTCCTGAAGCAACATAATATACGCTGATAAGTACGGAAAATAACACTGTGGATTTTCATTGGGTCACTATCGCCTTAGGTGATGTCAGCTGGATTGCGCTGGCATTTGGAATGGGCTTCCTCGCCAGTCTGGTAAAATTGCCCCCGCTGGTTGGCTTCCTCGCGGCCGGTTTTATACTTAACTATCTGGGTATAGACAGTGGTTCCACGTTACAGAAACTGGCGGACCTTGGCATTACCCTGATGCTGTTCACGGTCGGCTTAAAACTCAATCTGAAAATGCTGATCAGACCGCAGATATGGGCCGTTACCGCGCTGCACATTTCTCTCGTCATCGCTATTTTTGGTGCCGTTATTTTTAGCATGGCGCTACTCGGCATCTCCCTGTTTGCCGGGCTGGATTTAAAACTTTCGTTGATGATCGCATTCGCGCTGAGCTTTTCGAGTACTGTTTTCGTGGTGAAATCACTGGAAGACTCCGGTGAGATGAAGTCCCTGCATGGTCGCATCGCGATCGGCATTCTGGTTATGCAGGATATCGCTGCAGTAATATTTCTTGCCGCATCCACCGGAAAGGTGCCTTCATACTGGGCGATTCTTCTATTTTTGCTGATACCGCTGCGCAAATACCTGATTCAATTACTCAAAAAGACCGGACATGGCGAACTGTTAATCCTGTTTGGACTGGTACTGGCACTGGGTGGTGCCGAATTATTTGAACTGGCTGGGGTTAAAGGTGATCTGGGCGCTCTGATCATGGGTGTATTGATCTCAAGCCATCGTAAAGCCTCTGAGATGGCCAAGTCGATGCTTGGTTTTAAGGATCTTTTCCTGGTCGGATTTTTCCTCTCGATTGGAATGTCTGCTCAGCTCACAGTCGAATCATTATTCATCGGCATCTTACTGGTGCCTTTTGTGCTACTTAAATCAGCACTCTTCTTCGGCCTGATGACACGTTTCAAACTGCGCGCCAGAACCTCATTGCTGGCCACCTTAAATCTTACTAATTACAGTGAATTTGGACTGATCGTGATCGCGATAGGCGTCAGCAGTGGTATGCTGCCTTCCGACTGGCTGGCCATCGTCGCCATTACATTGTCGCTGTCTTTTGTGCTTGCGGCTCCACTGGTGAGCAACGATGACATCATCTATAGCCGCCATCGAGAGCGCTGGACACGCTTTCAAACTGAGAAGAGACTTCCGGATGATGTGCTGTTAGACACGCTAGGAGCCCGTATCGCCGTCTTTGGTATGGGCCGCGTTGGCACAGGGGCTTATGACAAGATGCGGGAATTATACGGCGACACCGTAGTAGGCATCGACTTTGAGTCCGATGAGGTATTAAAGCACCAGCAAAGAGGCCGCAAGGTGCTGCATGGTGACCCCAGTGATGCCGACTTCTGGGACATGGTTGATAGTGATCATAGTATTGAGCTGGTGATGCTGGCGCTGCCGAACCTGCAGGCCAACCTCGACACGCTGAAGCAATTACGCGAAAGTGCCTATAGCGGTCGAACCGCTGCTACTGCACGCTATCCAGACGAGGTGAGACAGTTACGTGAAGCGGGTGCCACCAGGGTGTTTAATATCTATACCGAAGCGGGTGCCGGTTTCGCCAATCATGTCGAATCTCACCATCTGGCAGATGAGTAGCGAGCGGTCATGATTTAACCCGGTGTTTGCCCACTCGGTGAACGACAACAATGTTCTCTACCACGAAGCCCACGATGAGCACGAAGCAGTGCTATTACCACCACTTTGCCGGGTTACCAGGTATTTCATCAGCCTGAATTTGAACTGACTATCTACAGACCTTGGTATACTTTGTGATCTTCGTGGTGAAGCCCTGTCGGCCGGTAAAGCTCACACAGGCAAGGTAACGTTTATAAAATCTTATTCCGATTGCTCAACCCAGTCTACATTCTGCCAGCCGCGTGGTAACTTGTTGCCGCGCTTGCCGCGCTCAATCACATAATCCTGCAGTTCACGATAATTCATACATTTGAATTTCTTACCAACATGTACCGTCAGCCTGTCGTTTTCCGATACGCAGTGTATGGCACCGACAATCTCTTCATGCGCCTTCAGTTTTTTGGGTGGAATATTGATAATCTTATTCCCCTTACCCTTGCTCAGATGGGGTAAATCCCTGAGTGGAATCACTCCGATGTAACCGACACTGGTAATCGCTACGATCTGCTGCGTGGCTGCATCGCTGATCGCCACCGGCGGTAACAGTTCGGCCCCGTCAGGAATCGAGATCAGCGCCTTACCGTTTTTATTGCGCGAAGTCATATCCGAAAACTTACAGATAAAGCCATAACCAAAGGTCGTCGACAGCAGAAACAGATCCTCATCACGAGCCATCAGGGTGGAGATAAACTCGGCTCCGGCAGCAGGCTTGAAACGCCCGGTCAGGGGTTCGCCCTGTCCACGTGCAGAAGGCAGTGTATGCGCAGGCGTGGCATAGCTGCGCCCATGCGAATCGATAAACACCACCAGCTGATTACTTTTACCCTGCGCAGAGGTGAGGAACTCGTCTCCCGCTTTATAACTCAAGCCACCGGCATCGACATCATGCCCTTTGGCGGCTCTGATCCAGCCCTTGGCCGATAACACCACCGTCAACGCCTCGGATGGAATCAGATCGGACTCATCCATCGCTTTGGCAGCATCACGGCTGACAATCGGTGAGCGCCGGTCATCGCCATAGGTTTCGGCATCTTCGATGATTTCATTCTTGATCAGGGTTTTCATGCGTCGCTCAGAACCGAGGATCTTTTCCAGCCCCTGCTTTTCCAGCGCCAGCTCATCCTGCTCGGCACGGATCTTCATTTCTTCCAGCTTCGCCAGATTACGCAGTTTGGTTTCGAGTATCGCCTCGGCCTGAATCTCAGAGAGACTGAAGGTTTTGATCAGCTCTGCCCTGGGATCATCTTCGTAACGCACGATGCGGATGACTTCATCCAGATTCAGGAACGCAATCAGCAGGCCTTGCAGAATATGCAGGCGTTTATCCACCTTATCCAGCCGCCATTGCAGGCGACGGCGCACAGTATCGATGCGGAACTGTATCCATTCCTGCAGGATATGCTTCAGATTTTTCACCTGCGGACGCCCGTTAGTACCGATCATGTTCATATTCACACGATAGGTTTTTTCCAGATCGGTGGATGCAAACAGATGTCTCATCAGGCCGTGAATATCGATCCGATTAGAACGCGGCACTATCACCAGTCGGGTGGGATTTTCATGATCGGATTCATCCCGCAGATCATCCACCATTGGCAGTTTTTTTGCCTGCATCTGGGCCGCAATCTGCTCCAGAATTTTAGCCCCGGATACCTGATGCGGTAACGCGGTGATGATGATATCGCCATCTTCTTTTTCGTATACCGCGCGCATACGGATACTGCCATGTCCGGTTTCATACATGCTGCGCAACTCATCCAGCGGGGTAATAATCTCTGCCGGCGTCGGGTAGTCTGGCCCCTTTACGTGCTCAAGCAAGTCATCCATACTGGCCTGAGTGTTATCCAGCAGACGGATACAGGCACTCGCCATCTCGCGCACATTATGCGGTGGTATATCGGTCGCCATGCCGACTGCAATGCCGGTAATGCCATTCAACAGGATATGCGGCAGGCGCGCAGGCAGCAGCGATGGCTCCTGCATGGTGCCATCAAAGTTGGGCACCCAGTCAACCGTCCCCTGCCCCAGTTCCTGCAGTAGTACTTTAGCAAATGCCGACAACCGCGATTCGGTATAGCGCATCGCCGCAAATGATTTGGGATCATCCGGAGAACCAAAATTGCCCTGACCGTCGATCAGCGGATAGCGGTAGGAAAAACTCTGTGCCATCAGCACCATCGCTTCGTAACAGGCGGCATCGCCGTGCGGATGAAACTTACCCAGTACATCACCCACCGTACGTGCGGATTTTTTGTGCTTGGAACTGGCCGACAGGCCAAGTTCGGACATCGCATAGATAATGCGCCGTTGTACCGGTTTCAGGCCATCTCCGATATGCGGCAGTGCACGATCAAGAATGACGTACATGGAGTAATCCAGATAGGCTTTTTCAGTAAACTCATGCAGAGGCTGACGTTCTACCCCTTCGTAATTCAGTTCAAGATTTTCAGGCATTGTTTTTTATAAAATAAGTGGCACTTGAGCGGTTGTTGATGCGCTTTATTTTACCTGCTGCAACTCACTTTAACTAATCTATTTAAGTTCTAGCACGACAGTCAGAGGAATTTGATAAACTGCTCGCATGTTAAAAATCATTTCCAGCGTTTTAATTCTATATGCACTTGCCTGTGTTTTTTTATACCTGAAACAGCGTAGCCTGCTGTTTTTTCCGATGCCGGAAAATAACCAGGCAGATGCCAACGCGGTATGGATCAAAACCGGCGAGGAAAACCTGAAACTGTGGAAATTCAATCAAGGTAAACCGGCCATTCTGTATTTTGGCGGAAACTCGGAAGCGGTCGAAGAAAATATTAATAGTTTCAGAACGTTATTCGAACAGTACACCGTGTATCTGGTGAATTATCGAGGTTATGCTGGCAGCTCTGGATCTCCCAGTGAAGATGGGCTGAAGCACGATGCACTGGCTATTTATGACCAGCTGGTAGCTCAGCACTCATCCATCAGTGTGATCGGTAGAAGCCTGGGTTCCGGAGTTGCCTGCTATCTGGCCGCTCACAGGAATGTCGATAAGCTCGCTTTAATTACCCCCTACGACAGCATCGAAAACGTTGCACAGTCGCATTATTTCTTTTTCCCGGTCAAATGGCTGCTAAAAGACAAGTTTGACTCCATTAGTATTGCACCTGCCCTGCACAACCAGACACTGGTTTTGATGGCCGAACACGATCAGGTCATTCCTCTCAAACATTCACATCGGCTGGTACAGGCGCTAACCAGCGCCAGACTTGAAACGCAGCTCATTAGCGCTGCGAGTCATAACGACATCCTGGCACATTTAGCGACACAAAGTTTACTGACGGAGTTCTTCAGGCTCTCCCGCTGATGTTTGCTGTTTGCGCCTAGATAACCGCCAGATCACCCTTATCCTGCAACCAGCTTTTACGATCTGCAGCGAGCTTTTTGGATAACAGCATATCCATAATTTCAAAGGTTTTATCACCCGGCTGTATGGTGAGCTGCGCCAGTCTGCGTGTATCCGGATCGATCGAGCTTTCACGCAACTGGAGCGGGTTCATTTCACCCAGCCCCTTGAATCGGGTCACCGAAACCTTGCCTTTTTTATTTTCCGCAACCAGGCGGTCGATAATGCCATCACGTTCGGCTTCATCCAGCGCATAAAACTTTTCCTTGCCGATATCGATCCGATACAACGGTGGTTTGGCCACATACACATGCCCCAGCTCAACCAGTGGTAGAAAATGACGCAGGAATAACGCACACAGCAGGGTCGCAATATGCGCACCATCCGAATCGGCATCGGCCAGAATACAGATCTTGCCATAGCGCAGATTGGACAGATCGGACGAAGCCGGCTCTACCCCGATCGCGACCGATATATCATGTACTTCCTGCGAAGCGAGTATCTGATCGGATGAGATTTCCCAGGTATTGAGTATCTTGCCGCGCAACGGCATGATCGCCTGAAATTCACGACTTCTCGCCTGTTTGGCTGAGCCACCGGCCGAGTCCCCTTCCACCAGAAACAGTTCGGTACGGGAGACATCCTGACTCGAACAGTCGGCCAGCTTACCGGGCAATGCCGGTCCGGTAGTGATTTTTTTACGGATAACTTTTTTACCCGATTTAAGACGCTTCTGCGCACTCTCGATCGCCATTTGTGCGAGTAAATCACCCACATCCGCATGCTGATTCAGCCATAAACTGAAGGCATCCTTGGCCACACCGGAAACAAACGCCGCCGACTCGCGTGATGTCAGACGCTCTTTGGTCTGTCCGGAAAACTGCGGATCGAGCATTTTCATCGACAGCACATAACTAACCTTATCCCACACATCATCGGGCGCGATCTTAACCCCGCGCGGTAACAAACTGCGAAACTCACAAAAGTCACGAATCGCATCGGTTAAACCGGTTCGAAAACCGTTAACATGGGTTCCACCCTGTGCAGTCGGGATCAGATTCACATAACTCTCAACGACGTTTTCACCGCCCAATGGCAACCAGTTTACCGCCCAGTCAACCGCTTCATGTTTACCCTGCATCGAACCCATAAATGGCTCCTGCGGCAACATATCAAAACCCAGTTGCGCTTCTTTCAGATAGTCGGACAGTCCATCGACATAACACCATTCTTCACTTTCCGCCGTTTTTTCGATATAAAACTTTACTCGCAGACCAGGACATAACACGGCTTTGGCACGTAAAACATGCTTAAGTCGGGGGATGGAAAAATTCGCACTGTCAAAATAACTCGCATTCGGCCAGAAGTGGATCGTGGTTCCGGTATTTTTCTTGGTGGCTTTACCGATTTCCGTCAGATCACTGGTTTTATCACCATCGGCAAAACTGATTGCATACTCTTTACCATCTCGCCGCACACGCACATCCATACGGCTGGAAAGTGCATTCACCACCGAAATACCCACTCCATGCAGGCCACCGGAAAACTGGTAGTTTTTATTCGAGAACTTGCCTCCTGCATGCAACTTGGTGAGGATAACCTCCACCCCTGAAATCCCCTGCTGGGGATGGATATCGACCGGCATACCACGTCCATCATCGATCACCGAAAGAGAGTTATCCTGATGCAGGATCACCCCGATCTGAGTGGCAAAACCGGAAATCGCTTCATCCACACTATTATCGATCACCTCCTGAGCCAGGTGATTGGGACGAGTCGTGTCGGTATACATACCGGGTCTTTTTCTAACAGGGTCAAGACCGGTCAGGACTTCTATGGACGAGGCATCGTATTGACTATTCAAGAATATTTTTCCGTTGTGACTGTTAAAGGCGCTCGAAAGTATAGACTGCAGGGTTGATTTTGTAACTTAAATCATTATATATAGCGCATCATTTTTATGCAGGCAGCGACATGAGCGACTCTCCCTATATTCATACTATAACGCCAGAAAACTTTCAAACCGATGTTATCGAAAGCTCTTTTAAACAACCGGTATTAGTCGACTTCTGGGCCCCGTGGTGCAATCCCTGCCAGGCTTTAATCCCGATCTTAACGCGGCTGGCAGAAGAGTATAAGGGTGCTTTTATGCTAGCCAAGGTAAATACCGATGAACAGGGTGAACTGGCTGCACAGGCTGGTGTACGCAGTCTGCCTACCGTCAAACTTTTTGTCGACGGCAAGATCGTGAATGAATTTATGGGTGCGCTGGCAGAACCTGAAGTAAGAAAATTTCTCGCTCCGTATCTCCGCACAGAATCGGATCAGGTGCTGGAACTTGCGATTGAAGCCTTTACCGAAGGCAGACAGCAGGATGCACTCGACATGCTGAATACGGCTCTTGCCAATGATCCAGCCAATGCACGTCTGAAAATCAATATCGCCAAACTACTCGCCAATCAGAATGACCTTGAAAGCGCCGGTGCCCTGCTCGACTCTTTAACCGAGGAAGAAAAAACCGGTGAAGAAGTCAAAGAGATTCAGGCACATATCAAGCTGGCCAATAAAATGAAAACCATGGGCGATCCCAGGGAACTCAAACAACGCATTGAGGCAAATCCGGATGACCTCGATGCGATGCTGAAAATGAGTGATGTGCTGAGTGCCACTGGAAAACATGAAGCGGCGCTACAACTGCTGTTAAAAGTCATGCAAAAAGACAATAACTTCAACGATGGTGCTGCGCGTAAAGGGTTACTGGAAATTTTCGAACTGCTCGGCAGCAGCAATGCGCTGGTTAAAACCTACCGCCGCAAAATGTTTACCCAGCTACACTGACAGCCCGCAATGGAACAGGCATCAACCGCGTGGATGATGCTTTGCATGCAACGCCTGTAATCGTGCCTGAGCCACATGCGTATAGATTTGTGTGGTCGACAGATCACTATGGCCTAATAACATCTGCACGCTGCGTAAATCGGCACCATGATTCAACAGGTGCGTGGCAAAAGCATGTCTCAGCGAATGCGGGGAATAGCTATTCTTTATCCCGGCAATCAGCAGGTATTTCTTGATGTGCTGCCACCAGGCCTGGCGGGTAATGGCCGTGCCCCGGCTCGAAAGGAAAAGCGCATCATTCATTACGCTCTCTTTAACCAGCACGGGTCGGGACTGACGCAGGTATTTTTTTAGCCAGAACAGGGCTTCTTCACCAACCGGAACGACACGTTCCTTGTTGCCTTTCCCGGTGATCCGGATCAATCCAAGATTCTGATTAATCTGATTTAGTAGCAGCGTTACCAGTTCGCTAACTCTAAGGCCGGATGCATACATCAACTCGATCATGCAGCGGTCACGCAAACCATACTCTGTATCGGTATCCGCAGCAGCCAACAGTCGCACAAGCTCATCTTCACTCAGACTATCCGGTAGCTGTCTGCTGAGTTTCGGCGCACTGATTAAAGCGGTGGGATTATCGGCTCGCTGTCCGCAGCGAACCTGAAAGCGGTAATACTGTTTTAATGTGGAGAGTAGTCGGGCATTCGTGCGTGCTGCACTTTTCTGCTCCAGACGATGGGCCAGATACTCCAGTATCAAACCCTGCGAAACATCCGATAGAGAGAGCCGCTGCGACTCCAGCCAGCGCGCAAACAGCTTCAGATCCTGCTGATAAGCATCCAGAGTTAACCGCGACAGTCCTCTCTCAGCCCA
Organism: Gammaproteobacteria bacterium; assembly: GCA_014382695.1. Lineage (GTDB taxonomy): Bacteria > Pseudomonadota > Gammaproteobacteria > JACNJF01. Next base: position 27,280 of record JACNJF010000169.1, read on the forward strand.
TATCGTGTCAATGAACTGATCAATGCTTATATAACTCTGATCGAGCTCAGGCATCACTTAGAAAATAAAAAGGCACAGTATCTGTGCCTTTTAAAATTCCCATCTGTCAAAGTGCTGGATTAATCAGCTTTGACTTCTTCTGTAGCAACCGCAGCTGGTGCAGCTACCGGAGCGGCTTTAGCTTTCTTTTTTCTGGCTGCTTTTGGCTTAGGCTTAAGAGCCTTGTCCAGTGTACCCATTTCTTTCTTCATCATCTGCGCTATCGATTTTTCGACGGCTGCACTCATGCCACTGGCAATTTTTGCAAGTCCTGCTTCACGCTTTTGAGAGCGTTTCAGTTCTGCCTTTAGTACTGCCACTTCAGCTCTGAGTGCTTTCACTCGATCGGCTGCAGTATTCACTGGAGCTGCCGCTTTCTTTTTGCTCACGGCTTTTTTAGGCATGGATTTTTTTGCTACCACTTTTTTTACTGCAACTTTTTTAACCGCTGCTTTTTTAATTGCTGTTTTTTTAACTGCTGTTTTTTTAGTGACTGCTTTTTTCTTGGCAACTGCCTTTTTCACTGGCGTCTTTTTTACGCTGGTCACTGTAGCGTCTGTACTTACTGCAGCTTTAGGCCTACCACGCCCGGTTTTTTTCATCGCTGTTTTTTTTGTAACAGCACTCTTTTTTGATTTAACAGATTTCTTTTTAATAGCCATTCGCTGATCCTGTTGGGTGGTTTAGGTACTACTGATTATAAAAAGGGTTTTAGATAATTCAATAATATATTGTTGATTATGACATTTTTTTTTACTATATCGATTAATTTCCCGAATTAATCATCATGAATCATAAAATACTACTGCAATGTCCACCCGCCAGTTTAATAAAACAAATGATCGCAATGGTTTATGACAGCTTACTCATTATTTCAATTTTATTTATTGCAACCGCGATACTGCTTCCCTTTAACCAGGGTGAAGCCATCAATAATCAATTTTATACTTTTTATTTATTTATTATTATTTTTATTTTTTACAGCTGGTTCTGGAATATTTCAGGCCAAACTCTTGGCATGAAGGTATGGAAAATCAGAATCATCAATGAAAACGGTTTCAATCCTTCCTGGCCGGTATGTTTCTTACGCCTCTGTTTCGCCTTAATCTCAATCGGCTGTTTTGGTCTCGGTTACTGGTGGAGACTGTTCAAGCCTTACACCTGGCATGATCATTTTAGTCAGACCCGCATTATCGATGTTGCTAAAATAGCGCTCGAAAAAAAATAAGATCCAGTTACAGCTGGACCATTTTTCGATGAATCATCCAACCGGTAAAAACCATGAAAATCAGTGTCGGAATTAATGCATTAATAAAGGCCGCCAGTTGCAACTGTTCGCCCAGCTGAATTAGCAAACGATTTAAAATCACATACACCAGACCTAATAGTATCCCGGTCATAATCCTTTGGCCGGTATTACTGTTACGTTGTGAACCCAGCACATAGGGAATGGCCAGCAGTGCCATTACGATCACGGTCAGTGGCGAATATATTTTCTGCCAGAACGTGAGCGACTCCGCTGCATGATTAAGATTATTTTCATTCAGAAATTGAATATATCCATACAGATGGAGACTCGACATCTGACGCGGATCCACCACCAGAGACTGTAGCAACTGATCCGACAGTTTACCGCTGTACAGCTCTTCCTGAACGGTACTGAGCGTAATTTTGTCTGTAGAGATTAACGATTTTTTAACATTCTGTAACAACCAGCCCTGGCTGGTATAGAGTGCTTTTTGAGCAACCGTTGTGGCGACCAGTTTGTCCTGTTTATCCAGATGATAGATCTCAATGTTCTGCGCGTTACCATCCGGATAAAGCTGGCGGATAAAAAGAATATTATGCCCATCCTTGATCCAAACCCCATTTCTGGATTGCAGGTTGACCCTGGACATAATCGCTGAAGCTTTTATCTCTCTGGCCGTGGTTTCACTGTAGGGAACCACAAAATCGGAAATCACAAACGCCATTATAGCGAGCATTGCCGCAATCTGGATAACCGCAACAATCAATTTTTTGAATGACAGACCCGCCGATTGAAACGCAATTAACTCACTATTGGAAGCCAGGCTACCGAGACTTAAAATACTGCCCAGCAACGTTGCCAGCGGCATAAATTCAACCACCATGTTGGGAATGCGTAACAGCAAATACTGAGTAAATTGCCAGGGACCAAACTCACCCCTGCCCAGATTATCGATCTGTTGAATCAGGGTAAAAAATAAATTCAAACTGACCAGAATCAGCAACACAAGAGCGCTACCCCTGATCATATTCTGCGCAAGATAGCGAGTAAAAATCATTGTTCAGTACGCCAGAAAAAAATAGAGCCACGGATACGTTGTTTTAGTAACATCAGACTCAGTAGCAAAAAGACGAGATGCACCCACCAGAAATTGAGCCACATTGGCAGCCCGCCTCTCTCCAGCGCACCCTTGCTGAAGCCAAGTAGATTGAGATACAGAATAAAGATCAATAAGGCGACACCAATCTTACCGTAGCGTCCCTGACGCGGTGAAATATACGAAAGCGGAACCGCTAACAGTCCAAGGATCAACAGCGAGACAGGGATACTGATACGCCAGTAGAGTTCAACCCGGTCACTCAACCGGTTTGAGTTAATAATCTGACTCAAATATTTTTCCTGGGGTTTCAAAGCCGCCACTTTAGACTGATTTTTTTCCAGTAAAATACCATGTTTATCAAACTCGATAATCTTGTAGTTCACGCTCCCCGCCTTGCCTTCATAACGAGTTCCTGGACCAACTTCCAGGAATAAATCACCGCTTTTATCATCGATCACATGGCGCCCGGCTTTGGCCGTTTCAAGTGACTCACTGCGGCTGCTTTTCTGGGTGATAATAATATCTTGTATCTGCAGTTTATCGGCCGACATGGACTGCATAAAAAATACACTTTCCTTATCTTTGCTCAGATTAAACTGCCCTACCTTCAAAGATTGAAACTCATGTACATCCTTCTTTTCATCCACAATATTTTTGGCTTGCTGTAAAGCCTCGGCACTCAGCCATACACTGCACCACAGCGTAAACAGGAAAACCGGAAACATCGCCAGAAACAGCACCTGATATAACTGTCGATAACCATAGCCACAGGCATGCAGTACCACCAGTTCATGATCCTTATACAGACGACCAAACGCAAACACCACGCCCAGAAAAAATCCGAATGGCATCAATAACGAAAGCACCTGAATGGACTGCCCCAGAAATACCGGGAAAAGTGCATCTACCGGGATTTCGCCATCCGATACATCGGATAACACCCTGCCGAGCGTGTTACTCATTAAAATAATGAACAAAATCAGGATAGTAGCCGCACTGTTTTTCAGTATTTCGAAAATTAAGTAACGCTGAACGATGCTAATCATCTGAGAATTCTAGTGGAATGAGGTTAAGAACAGGTAAAAGACAGGAAACAAAGCGAAATCACACTGGTTGTTTATTCTAAGTTGACGTATCTTATACCATTTTATTATCGAATAGCCTGCTGATTTTATCATGGCTCTGCGTTCGTTAATGTTGATCACTCAAAATTGTTCACCTGAAAATCTATAGGGTAAGTATCGATGGAATTTAATGTAAAAAGCGGTAATCCAGAAAAACAACGTACGGCATGCCTGATTATCGGCGTTTCGCAACCACGGAAATTATCGCGTGCCGGAAAACTGATCGATAAAATGAGCGATGGCTTTCTATCTACCATTATCCGGCGTGGTGATATGGATGGTCGGCTTGGACAAACCCGGGTGTTACACAATGTGGCCGGCACGCTGGCAGACCGGGTTCTACTGGTCGGCTGCGGCAAGGAAAAGGACCTCAACGAACAGAGTTATCTTAAAGTGCTCGATAGCCTGTCCAAAGCGCTGGAGAATATCGGTGCAATGGAAGCTTACTCCTATCTCACCGACATCAATATCAAGGGGCGCGATATTCACTGGAAAATCATCCAGACCGTGATGCGCATGGAAAAAAACCGTTACAACTTCGACCAGTTAAAAAGTAAAAAAAATGAAGCCCCGCGCGGCATTCGTAAACTGGTCATGAACGTGCCCAGTCGGCGCGACCTGAACAAGGGTGAGCAGGCGATCCAGCAGGGCATCGCCATCAGCTCCGGGGTCAGTCTGGCCAAGGATCTGGGTAATCTGCCGGGTAATATCTGTACCCCGACCTATCTGGCAGAACAGGCCATACGTCTGGGTAAAACTTTCCCCAGCATCAGCGTGGTGATTCTGGAAGAGTCGGATATGAAAAAACTTGAAATGGGTTCGCTGTTATCGGTCGCTGCCGGCAGCCGGCAGCCACCAAAACTGATCAGCATGGAATACCATGGTGGCCCGGCCGATCAAAAACCGATTGTTCTGGTGGGCAAAGGCGTCACCTTCGATTCGGGCGGGATCTCGATCAAGCCCGGCGCTGCCATGGATGAAATGAAATACGACATGTGTGGTGCCGCTGCGGTACTTGGCACGCTATCAGCCGTGGCCGAAATGCAACTGCCGATCAATGTTGTCGGCATTATCCCGGCCACCGAAAATCTACCCGATGGCATGGCCACCAAACCAGGCGATATCGTCACCAGCATGTCCGGTCTTAGCATCGAGATTCTGAATACCGATGCCGAAGGGCGACTGATCCTGTGTGATGCACTCACCTATGCCGAAAAATTCGATCCCGACGTAGTCATCGATATCGCCACCCTGACCGGAGCCTGCATTATTGCGCTGGGTCGCCACCCTTCCGCGGTACTCGGCAATCACAGTCCACTGGTGAATGATCTAATCGGATCCGGCAAGAAGATAGAAGATAAATTATGGGAGCTGCCGTTGTGGGAAGAATATCAGGAACAGCTGAAAAGTAACTTCGCCGATCTGGCCAACATCGGCGGACGTGACGGTGGTGCCATCACTGCAGCCTGCTTTCTGGCCAATTTCACCAAAAAATACAAATGGGCACACCTGGATATTGCAGGAACCGCCTGGATTAGCGGTGAAAATAAAGGTTCCACAGGCAGACCGGTTCCGCTACTGACACAATATATACTGGACCGGATTAATCCATAACCCTGAGTAGCAACGATACCCGTATCCATGACCAGAATCGATTTTTATGAAATCACCGAGTCTGCACACACGGCCGATAGCCTGGTTTGCAAACTATGCCATAAAGCCTATCAAGGTCAGCAGAAGGTTCTGTTGCTGACGGCCAGTCAGCAACATACGGATCGCCTCGACCGCTTGCTGTGGACTAGCGAAGAAGAAAGTTTTCTACCGCATGACCAGCAGGAACAGGAAGGGTTATTGACACCGATACTGCTCAATCATGAGGCTGACCCTCGTGGTGACAGGCAGTTGCTGATCAATCTGAACGATCAGATCCCACTCTATTTCGCGCAGTTTGAGCGTGTCATCGAACTGGTGACCAACGAAAACAAAACGACCGCTCGCTCGCATTACAGCTACTATAAAGACCGTGGGTATCCACTACAGCATCACAAGCTATGAACGACGAATCAAAAATCCCGCTGCTGAATGACCTGCTGTATCGTGGTCATCTGGACAAGCCGGCCGAAAAAGAAGCACCCTCCAGGGATGCTGATTCAGATCTGGTAATCGAGCAGGAAGAGCCGGCGCATGAGCAGCCCTGCATCATCAACGAAGAAGAGATTCGCATGATACTGGTGAAACATATGGATCATGCGTATACAGAAATCATTCAACTGTTACACAAAAAAACGGGCTGAGCCCTATTGCGGGCTGATCATATCAGCTGCACTTTTTTCCGGCCCGATCAGCCAGCTGGCAACCGCCGTGGCGACCACGTCCCCATGCTCATCTTTAATATCCGCTGAAATTTCGAGTATCTGCTCGTGGTTATCCAGCGGAATTACACAGTGACAGCTCGCGGTCAGTAAACCGCGTGCTTTTTTATGATAGAACATCTGAATAGCACTCAGGATTGCACGCGTCTCATCTGGTAAACTATTAAGCAGGGTTAACCCTGTCACCATTTCAGCCAGATTAACCAGCGCAATCGCATGCACCGAGTGCAGATGGTTGCTAACCTTACGTCGTTCCTGCAGCGTCACGACTCCGTGTCCCAGTTGCAGGGATACCACATTAGCACCGATGCTGCCCGAATAAGGCGCAAAAAAACCGACCATCCGACTGAACAACCAGCGACCGAAAGGCAGTGCACTCAGCCTTTGCCAGCGCTGTCTCAATAAGGGGCCAATCGATTCAGGCATAAGACTTTCTCGCGATTACTATGCTTATTCAGACCGCTATTTCACTCCGAACCAGAAACTGTTGTCCTTTTCCAGAAATTCATCGTAGTTCACATAATGTGAACCATCACAGGAGAAATTGAGCCCGACTTTCTGATTCACGATATTCAGTGAGGCAGAGCGCAGATAGATATTTTCATCGGCAAAGCGTAATTTTTTAAACTGCGCGAAGACGTCACCGATTTTATTTTTAGGTACTTTGGCCCGTTCAAAATAATCACGCTGCGGAAATGCCAGGCACAGATCTGCATCGCTCAATTCATCGTTATTCAGGATCTGATAATCGTAAGGGTTATCGACCAGCCAGATCGTGGCGCGGCTGCTGGAAAAGTGAAATTTGGCATGAAATACACCATGCGCAATCATGAGTTCCTTCATCAGATTCAATACATCATCAATCTTGGTGTCCATCGCACTTTCGGTACGCTTTTGCGCAAATAATCCACCGCGAATGGCGGGATCGCCCTTCATCTGCAACCAGCCCTGCTTGGTCAGATTCAGTTTCGCCGTCAACGGCAGTTCGCGCAGATCAAAATCTGCCCCCAGATAGCCAATGGCCCGACCATCAGCATTGGTAATCGTCTGCACTGAAGTTAATGAGGGGCGTTTACGGTTTTTACTGATATAGGCTTCGGACAGGTAAAACTGATTACCGGTTAATGCACTTTGCATATACGGACGAGCCACCCGGTCTCGCCCGCGCTCCGTTTCCAGCAATCGATCTCTGGCCACTGTCGCGGTCAACTGATAGGCCTTGTGATCCAGCACAAACAGATGTTTGCAATAAGTTAAATCTTTCAGATGAGACTGCAACAGGCTATCCAGTTCATGCGGTTGCTGCATCAGGCCGGCGCATTGCTGTGCCAGTTCAAACATATTGTCGGATAGTAGAGATTTTAAAACCTCACGTTGCTCAGCAACATGGGCAAGAATAGAAGAACTCATTGTATGAACCCTGAAACAAGAATAATCACAGCATAATAGCAAGCTTCCATGACATCGGCATGAAAAATCAGCGTCCGTTCAGGCTCCATATCCAGCAACAAAGGCTGCCAGTTGGGCGCATACAATCTGACAAAAGCCCGATCCTGCATGTATAATCCCGAGCTTTAAATTAACTGTTAACGATGCGCCATGGAAAAAACCTACGACCCCCACGCAATTGAGCAAAACTGGTATCAACACTGGGAACAGAAAGGTTATTTCGCCCCCAACGCAAACCCTGCCGATCAGACCCAGGCCAAAAGCTATTGCATCATGATCCCGCCACCGAATGTCACCGGTAGTCTGCACATGGGGCATGGCTTTAACAATGCGATCATGGATACGCTGATTCGCTACCACCGCATGAGCGGGGATAAAACACTATGGCAGCCCGGCACCGATCATGCGGGTATCGCCACCCAGATGGTGGTGGAGCGACAACTCGAAGCCGAAGGTCAGTCACGCCATAATCTCGGACGTGAAAAACTGATCGAACGTATCTGGCACTGGAAAAAACAGTCCGGCGGTCATATCACCTCCCAGTTACGCCGGCTTGGCTCTTCGCTGGACTGGGAACACGAGCGCTTCACCATGGATGATGGTCTGTCCGATGCGGTGCAGGAAGTGTTTGTGCGCCTGTACGAAGAAGGCCTGATCTATCGTGGTAAGCGCCTGGTTAACTGGGACACCCGCTTTCATACCGCCATCTCGGATCTGGAAGTGATCTCGGAAGAAGAGAACGGCAGCATGTGGCACATGCGTTACCCGCTCACCAACGGGGAAGGCCATCTGGTGGTTGCCACCACTCGCCCGGAAACCATGCTGGGCGACTGTGCGATTGCGGTCAGCGCGGGCGATGAACGCTATATCCATCTGGTCGGACAGACCGTAGAACTACCACTTAGCGGTCGTCAGATTCCGATCATAATCGACGAACATGTGGACCCCGAGTTTGGCACCGGCTGTGTCAAGATCACCCCGGCGCATGACTTTAACGACTACGAAGTATGGACCCGGCACAATCAGGAAACGGCGATACTCAATCAACCACATGGTGGCCTGATCAATATCTTTACCATCGATGCCTCGATACGCCAGAACTTACCCGAGGAGGGCGAACTGCTGGCCTCGCGTTATGTCGGGCTGGATCGTTACGAAGCGCGCAAACTGATCGTTGCCGATCTGGAGGCTCAGGGCCTGCTGGAAAAGATCGATCCGCATAAACTGATGGTGCCGCGCGGTGATCGCTCAGGTACCGTGATTGAACCCTTTCTGACCGATCAATGGTACGTAAAAACCGAAACCCTGGCGCGCCCGGCAATCGAAGCAGTCGAATCCGGTCGCATCAAATTCATTCCGGAAAATGCAAAGAACACCTACTTTGAATGGATGAACAATATCCAGGACTGGTGTATCAGCCGTCAAATCTGGTGGGGACACCGCATCCCGGCCTGGTACGACAAGGACAAAAACCTCTACGTCGGACGCAACGAAGCAGAAATCCGCGCTCGTCATAACATTCCTGCCGAGGTCCAGCTAACACAGGATGAAGACGTACTCGACACCTGGTTTTCGTCCGCACTGTGGCCCTTTTCGACACTCGGCTGGCCGCAGCAGACACAACGCCTGCAGGACTTTTACCCGACCCAGGTGCTGGTCACCGGTTTCGACATCATCTTTTTCTGGGTCGCGCGCATGATCATGTTCGGCCTCAAGTTCATGGATGGCCAGGTGCCGTTTGAACAGGTTTACGTGCATGGGCTGGTGCGTGATTCGCAGGGCCATAAAATGTCCAAATCGAAAGGCAACGTGCTGGACCCGATCGACCTGATCGATGGCATCGACCTCGAAACACTGGTGAGTAAACGCACCAGCGGTATGATGCAGCCGCAACTGGCGGCAAAGATCGAAAAACAGACGCGCAAGGAATTTCCCGATGGTATCCAGAGCTATGGTACCGATGCATTGCGCTTCACCTATACCGCCCTCGCCTCAACCGGACGCGACGTAAAATTCGACATGGGCCGCATCGATGGCTATCGCAACTTCTGCAATAAAATCTGGAACGCCACTCGTTACGTGCTGCAGAACACCGAAACAGAAGATACCGGACTCAACAATGAAGCCGTCGAGTTGTCACTGGCCGATCGCTGGATCATTTCGCGCCTGCAACAGGTTGCCGACGAAGTCGCACGCCACATCGAAAGTTATCGTTTCGACCTGGTCTCGCGCGAGCTGTATGAGTTTGTGTGGAACGATTACTGTGACTGGTATATCGAGCTATCCAAACCGGTAATCTATTCCGATCATTCTAGCGCAGAACAGAAGCGCGCAGCGCGCCAGACCCTGGTACGGGTACTCGAAGCCATTTTACGCCTGCTGCACCCGATCATGCCTTACATCACCGAAGAGCTGTGGCAGAAAGTGTCCCCGCTGGCCGGCATTCAGGGCGACACCATCATGCTGCAGCCCTATCCGCTCGCCAATCAGGAGCTGATCGACCGTGCCGCCAGCGAAGAACTGAACTGGGTAAAAAGCTTCATCATGGGAATCCGCCAGATTCGCTCGGAAATGGACATCAAACCGGGTAAGCCCCTGCCGGTATTGTGTCAGAACGGCGCCGAGCTGGATCAGCAACGCATCCAGCGCAACCTGACCCTGCTCACCGCGCTCGCCAGGCTGGAATCGGTCACCTGGTTGACCTCCGCTGAAATAGCTGCCGAGTCCGCTACCGCTCTGGTCGGCGATATGAACCTGCTGATTCCACTCGCGGGCCTGATCGACAAGGAAGCGGAACTGACACGTCTGGATAAGAACATGGCCAAACTACAGGCCGAAGCGGAACGCATTAAAGGTAAACTGGGGAATGCCAATTTTGTCGACAAAGCACCGCAGGCGGTGATCAACAAGGAACGCGAAAAGCTGGCAGAAGCCGAATCCGCCCTCAGCAGCCTGCAGGCACAGGCGGATAAAATCAGAGCGCTATAGGGTGCCCGCATGATCGATCGCAAACAGCAGATTATCCAGGCCCATGCCGGCGTCATCGTGCAGGTGGTACAGAGTATTGCCAACCCACAGTTGATGCCACAGACCGAGCAAATTTTGCAGGCCAGTGTCAAAAATGGCTGGGGCGATCTGGTTGCTGTGATTCGCCGCATCATACGCGGCGAGCGTGATGTAAAACTGTTGCGCGGGCTGGACGAAGAAGACAGCACCATTGCAGCGGCCATCCTGCAGGGGCTGCAGAATCCGTCAACCCTGCCCGATCCAAATAAAACTGCCGATGCCAGCATGGCTGCACCGGGTCTGGCGCAGATGGTACATCAGGCTTCATCGGGCAATCCACAGGCGCTCGAAGTGATCAGCCAGATGGCCGAACAGATGTCCCAGGCCGGCGGCGACATGAAAAATCTGGGCGGTATCATTCGCAAGATGATCAACGGTGAACGTGACCCGAAAATACTGAGCCGGGGCATGGGTATACAGGGACGCCAGCTGGTCGATTCCATTCTGGAAGAACTCAATAAACTGTCACCTCACTGAAACCACATCGATGTCGAGTCCACACCCGTTTGTAACGCTCACCCCTGATTTCATCATGCAGGCCATAGAAACCGAGGGCTATCTGTGCGACGGCCGTAATCTGGCGTTGAACAGCTATGAGAACCGGGTTTATCAGGTCGGCATCGAAGATGCGGAACCCATCATTGCCAAATTTTACCGCCCGGACCGCTGGAGTGACGCGCAGATTCTGGAAGAGCACGACTTTAGCTATGAGCTGGAGCAACAGGAACTGCCAATTGTTACCCCGTTAAAAAATAATGCTGGCGACAGCCTGCACCATTACCAGAACTTTCGCTTTTCACTGTTTCAACGCAAGGGTGGACATGCCCCCGAACTCGATCATCAGAATAATCTTTCCATTCTCGGTCGCCTGCTCGGTAGAATGCATCTGATCGGTGCCAGAGCAAAGTTTCAGCATCGACCCTCTATCAATATCCAGAACTATGGCTATGACAGCGCACAGTTCATCAGTCAGCACTTTATACCGTCTGGGCTTAAAACCGCGTATGCCAGTCTCGCTGCGGATGTACTCAATGCGCTCGAACAATCGATAAAACGCGCTGGAACGGTGCGTAGTATCCGCGTACATGGTGACTGCCATGCCGGCAATATGCTGTGGCGCGATGAGCGCCCAAACTTTGTCGACTTCGATGATGCGCGTATGGCGCCAGCGGTACAGGATATCTGGATGCTGCTATCCGGCAGCCGTGAACAGCAGTCCATTCAGCTGAATAAGGTACTCGATGGTTATTTTGAGTTTAACGATTTTGACCTGCGCGAACTGCAACTGATCGAAGTTTTCCGCACCTTACGCATCATGCATTACAGTGCCTGGCTGGCACGCCGTTGGCAGGACCCCGCCTTTCCACACAGCTTTCCGTGGTTCAATACAGAACGCTACTGGGAACAGCATATCCTCGAGTTACGTGAACAGTTTTCTCTGCTCAACGAACCGCCTTTAAGCCCGCAATGAACTGGGCGGTATACATATTACGCTGCTCTGATGACAGCCTGTATACCGGGATCACCACCGATGTGGAGCGGCGCGTCGAGGAACACAATGGCAACAGCAATAAATGTGGTGCCCGATTTACCCGTAGCCGGCAACCGGTCACGCTGGTTTACCGTGAAGCCGCGAACAATCGAAGTGAAGCCAGCAAACGGGAAATGGCCATCAAAGCGTTATCCAGGGATCAGAAACTGGCGCTAATCGATCAAAGTTCAGCATTAATTTAACCGTCTTCACAGTATTTTGCTGACAAAAAGCTATGATTAGTTCATTTAGAGAATTTTAAACAGTCCCCATGCGTCTTGTTCTGCTTACTCTGTTACTGTTAACTTCACTCGCCGTCCAGGCAGAAGTTTCTGTCGAAGTCGAACTGGACCCTTACTATAGCAACGTAGGTGTATACGTCCCCCTGACCGAAAAAGAAATCAGTACGGTCGAGCTGAAGCTGGAAGAAAAAATATACCTGACCCTGCTCAAAGATCTCTTTACCCCACGCTTTTTCCTGTTTGAAGCGAGTATCAACCCGCTACCCGTGCTCGGTGCCTGGCTGAAGAAAGAGCAGCAGAACGTGTATGATCAGGCGCAGGTCAGCCAGGACCTAAACCTGGTCGAGGCACTCACCGAAGGCTTCGAAGAACCCTATGCGATCTCTCTGTTTGTGGGTAATGTCATCCGCTTTAAGCTGCCGGACGAAGAAAAGCCCGAGGCCATCAACAAGGGTTACTCCGGGTTTGTCATCAGCTTCGGTGATCAGCACATCAAGCAGAATACCCTGATCAATGATCAGTGGTATGAAATCGAATGGAAGCTGAAAGGTGACCGCCGCATCGGACCGGTTTACCACAGCTGGAGCTTTCGTTTCGGGGTTAAAATGCACGCCAATCCGGAAATTGAGGATGTCAGTTATTTCGGTATAAGGCGCGAACTGTTCAATAGCGAATTGCAGAGCTACAAGTTTCTGGAAAATACCGGGATAGACTTCCGCATCGACTTTTCCCGCGAAAACTCAGCCACCGTGCAGAAAAAACTGTTTGTTGAAAAACGCTGGCCGAAACAACAGGTCATCTACACCCTGGGTCTGGGTATCAATCAGACCATCGATAAATACAGCGGCTCACTCGATAATGGCGATCAGACCCGGCTGATTATCCGCCCCGGCATTCTATTTTAATCCACCGCAAAGCAGTAATGATTAGTGCCTGAAATGGCGTTATAATGAAGCACATTGCGGCACCGGAAGAGACCCACTCATGAACATTAAACTGCACTACCTTAGCTTGTTATTCACGCTGTCGCTGACCCTCGCAGCCTGTAGTTCCGGGGTTCTGGAAACGGTTAGAAAAGTCACCTATCCACCCGACTTTAACTATATTTCAAAACAGAAATTGCAGGGCACGATGCATCAGTTTGCCTGGTATACGACCTTACTGGATAACAGTTTGCGCGACACCGCTTCGGTCACCCCTGAGCAGCGTCAGAATGCGATCTCGATTCTGGATAAAATGGAAAGCCTGAGCCTTGACCTGGGCACTCAAACCCTCAGTTCCAATCACAATATCGTGTCGTTTAATATCGATCAGTTTCGACAGAACATCGTCAATGCACGCATCGGACTGGAGCAGGAAACTCCGAATTATTATCTGGCCGGATCCGTTTCAGCCTATTGCCTGAACTGCCATGCACTGAGTGACGATTCCATACCCAAATAGCTAAAAGCAGAACGGATCAGCTTGGGTAACTTAGCGCAATCTGCGAAATTTAATTGACCCCGCTGTTGTAACCTTTTTCATCCGGCGATTGTCAGGGATATAACAGGGAAACATTACATGTTTCCCGCCACAAGAAAATGGATTAGGCGATGTTTGATTAGATTGTCCGAATACCCTTCACCAAAAAACCTGAACAAAAGCGTTTTTTACTACAACAGCCTGATAATGCCCCACGAACCAGCTTTCGAAAGCCGATAAACAGGAAGACGTTAACGATGAATGATGATCCAGAGAATAATAACGCAGAGATTCCTCTAGAAAGGCTGGAAACTGCACTCGAATCTGCAGATGAAAGTCGCATCGCGCAACTGGTAGAAAACATGACCAGCCAGGAAGCGCTGCGTCAGATGTCACTGTTGCATGTGGATGATCGTGACCAGTTGTTAACCCTGCTGACACCGGAAGCGGCCGCCGAACTGATCGAAGAAGCACCGGCTGAAATGGCCGTCGCGATGATCGAAGGACTCGACTCGATCGTCGCGGCCAGAATCATGGAGGAACTGAATTCCGACATGCAGGCCGATATTGTGCAGGAGATGGAACCGGAAAGTGCCGAAGCGCTGCTATCCGAGATGGCTCCGGAAAATGTCGAAGACGTGCGCAATCTGTCCCAGTACGATGCAGACACCGCCGGTGGCCTGATGGAACTGGATGCCTTTGCCTTCCATATCGATGATACCGTTGGCACCGTACTGAAACGAATGATCTCAACCGATGATGAGTTTGACCGCCATCGCGGCCAGCATCCCTATGTCGTCGACCACGCCGATAAACTGCTGGGGGTTATCTCGCTCAGAAACCTGCTGCGCAACAAACGCGCCACTCCGATCAGTAGCATTATGGTTACACCATTGAGTGTCACACCAGAAATGACACAGGATGAGCTGGAACAGTTTTTTGATGAGCATGAAGCCTTTCTGGGCGCGCCAGTAGTCGATAAAGCCGGCATACTGCTCGGCTTCGTATCCAGACTCTCGGTTGCTGAGGCAGAACTGGAACGGGTTGAACAGGAAGGTCGTTCACGTCAACAGGTGGCCGATGAATTACGCTCGATGCCCACCTGGTTGCGCTCCAGAAGAAGACTGGCCTGGCTGTCCTCCAATATCGTACTCAACATAATCGCCGCCAGCGTGATCTCGGCGTACGAAGAAACACTGGCCGCAGTGATTGCAATCGCGGTATTTCTACCGATGGTTTCGGACATGAGTGGCTGCTCAGGTAATCAGGCCGTCGGGGTTAGTATGCGCGAGCTGGCACTCGGTTTAACCCGCCCGACTGACCTGTTTCATGTGTTAAGAAAAGAATTCAGCGTTGGCATCATCAACGGCATCGTGCTTGGCATACTGATCGGACTTGTGGCCTGGGCCTGGAAAGGCAACGCCTATCTCGGACTGGTGATTGGACTGGCGCTCTCAGTCAACACTCTGATAGCCGTTTCAATCGGGGGCACGGTTCCATTGATCCTGAAAGGTTTCGGGGTAGACCCGGCAGTGGCCTCCGGCCCGCTACTCACCACCGTGACCGATATGGCAGGCTTTTTTCTGGTGCTTAGCCTGGCCTCCCTGTTTATGCCACAACTGCTTTCTGCTGGATAGCTATTCAGTATCCAGTACCGCCTGCTGATACAGCCTGAGATACTCCTGCGAACTCGCCTGCCAGGAAAAATCCTGTTGCATCGCGTTCAGCTGCAGCTGTCTCCAGGTTTCTTTTTGCGCATACACTTCCAGCGCCAGAGCGACCGCTTCGACCAGACTAGCGGCACTCGCTGAGTTCAGCACAAAGCCGGTTGCGGTATGGTTTGCACGACTCTCGTCGGTATATGAAACCACCGAATCGGCCAGACCACCAACCGCAGTGACCAGTGGAATGGTGCCATAGCGCAGGCTGTATAACTGATTCAGTCCACAGGGTTCAAACAGTGATGGCATCAGGTAAAGATCGCAGGCGGCCTCCATCTGATGTGACAAGGCTTCATCATAACCGATATGCACGGCAACCGAATCTGGATGCGCCAGCGCCAGTTTTTTCAGCTCGGCCTGATACAGCGCTTCACCGCTGCCCAAAAATATCAGCTGCAACGGCATTTTGAGTAACTCGGGCATACTGTCGAGTATCAGATCCAGCCCTTTCTGTTCCACCAGGCGGCTGATCAGGCCGATCAGCGGAACTTCACTATCCTCAGTCAGCGCGAACTGTTTTTGCAGCGCCAGCTTGTTCAAAACTTTTTTATCCAGACTGCGTGTGTTGTATTTCTGATGCAGATACGTATCCCGCCCCGGATTCCACACCTCGGTATCAATCCCATTCAAAATTCCACTTAACTCGCTGGATCGATGCAACAACAGATCCTGTAGACCAAAACCAAACTGCTCCGTCTGAATCTCAGCCGCATACTGCGGACTCACCGTATTCAATCGGTCAGCGTAGTTCAGGCCACCCTTGATAAAGGAGAAATAATCATGGTATTCAACGCCATGCATCGTCCATAGCTCGGCCGGTAAACCCAGATTGATGAAGGTCTGCTTCGGATACAGGCCCTGATAGGCCAAGTTGTGAATAGTAAAAACCGTCGCCGGACGCTGCTCAAAGCGACTCAGTAATGCCGGCACCAGAGCGCTTTGCCAGTCATTGCAGTGCACCACATCAACCGCCCAGTCAAACGCAAGACGATTCAGCGCGACATCGACCGCGACCTGACACAACAGTGCAAAACGTAACGCATTGTCATGCCATTCAACACCAGTAGAATCGAGATAGGGATTACCCGGGCGATCAAACAGCGCCGGGCAGTCTACCAGTAGAACCTTAACCCGGGTGGATGGCAACGTGGTCTGTAATATTCGTACCGTATAGCCATAGTGCTGGGTTTGCGCAATCTCGCGCACTTTATCAAGCTTTGCCAGCAATGACTGATAGGCAGGCACCAGGATGCGCACATCCTGATTCTGTTGCAGCAGGGCGCGCGGCAAACTAGCGGACACATCCGCCAGCCCACCCGTTTTTATCAGTGGATAGACTTCACTAGTGACAAACAGGACATTCATTTCGCAACATATTTTAATATCAGTCCAGCCAAAGGAGGCAGGGTTAACATCAGCGAACAGGGACGCCCCATCCAGCTCTTCTCTTCGCTATTGATGAACTGATGATTGCCCATGTTTGAACCATTGTAATAGCTCGAATCCGAGTTCAGTATCTCCTGATAAGTACCCGCCTGTGGAACCCCTACACGGTATCCACTGCGTGGAATCGGGGTGAAGTTTAGCAGCACAATAATCAGCTCATTTTCACTGCGCCGTAGATACGACAAAACCGACTGATCGGAGTCATTACACTCAATCCATTCAAAACCCTGCGGCTCAAAATCAAAGCGATGCAGAGCTGACTCGGCGGTATACAGATGATTCAGATCACTCACCAGGTTCTGCATGGTAAAATGCGGTGCATACTCCAGCAAATTCCAGTCCAGCTGCTTATGATGGTTCCACTCACTGGTCTGCGCGAACTCTGACCCCATAAAAACAAGCTTCTTACCGGGATAGGTATACATATAGGTATACAGCAGCCTTAGATTCGCGTATCGCTGCCAGTCATCGCCCGGCATTTTATTGATCATCGAACCCTTGCCATGCACCACTTCATCGTGCGAAAAGGACAGCACAAAATTCTCGGTAAACAGATACAACAGGCCAAACGTCAGTTGATTATGATGATAATGGCGATAGACCGGATCTCTCTGCATGTAATTCAGGGTGTCATGCATCCATCCCATGTTCCATTTCATGGAAAAACCCAGGCCACCCAGATTCACCGGACGTGTAACCTGAGGCCAGGCCGTTGACTCTTCGGCGATAACCATGGTTCCAGGGTACTCGCTATGGGTCACCGAGTTGAGCTGGCGCAGAAAGGCAATGGCTTCAAGATTTTCATTGCCACCATGGATATTCGGCACCCAGTTCTGATTTTCTCTGGAGTAATCCAGATAAATCATGGAAGCCACAGCGTCCACTCTCAGGCCGTCCAGATGAAACTCTTCCAGCCAGAATAGAGCGCTGGATAACAGGAAGTTACTCACCTCGTTACGACCAAAATTATAAATCAGCGTACCCCAGTCAGGGTGCTCACCTTTGCGTGGGTCTTCATGTTCATACAGGGCGCTGCCATCAAAATGTGCCAGAGCATGAGCATCTTTAGGAAAGTGAGCCGGTACCCAGTCCAGAATAACGCCGATGCCAGCCTGATGCAGGGTATCCACAAAGTAACGGAAGTCATCAGGACTGCCAAGTCGGCTGGTCGGGGCAAAATAGCCGGTGCATTGATATCCCCAGGAATCATCGAATGGATGCTCAGTGATGGGTAACAGTTCAATATGGGTAAAACCTGTTTTCCTGAGATATTCAACCAGACGATCTGCCAGTATTCGATAGTTTAAAAAACCACCCTCATCATCGCGTTGCCAGGAACCCAGATGCACTTCATAAATCGACATCGGTTGATGCAGCCAGTCCGCACTTTCACGCGCCGCCATCCAGTAAAGGTCACCCCAGTCATAGGCCTGTTCCTGGGCAATGATGGAAGCCGTACTTGGGCGATATTCATAACCGGAGGCATACGGATCTATCTTGCTCATAACCTGGCCGGTGGCACGATTACGGATCTCGAATTTATACAGATTGCCCTGTTGTATACCAGGAATAAATAACTCCCAGACCCCGCTCGCTCCCAGGTTTCTCATCGGATGGATGCGACCATCCCACTGATTAAAATCACCGGTAACACTGACTCTTTCAGCATTTGGAGCCCAGGTCGCAAACAGTACCCCGGCTACGCCATCGACGACCTTGCTATGCGCTCCCAGAACGCGGTAAATGTTCCAGTGCCGCCCTTCCCCAAACAGGTAAAGATCGAAATCTTCAATCTGCACCGCAAAGCTGTAAGGATCAAAAAAATCTATCGATTGATTCAGATTATCAATACGGGTGATTTTTTCATGGTCACCAATCGCATCCGAAGATCCCGTCCACTCAAAAAAATCAGAACCGCTCTGACGCTCGACTGGCTTTTTCGATTTTCCAAAAAATATCTTTTTGCTATTGGGTGCATACAAACGCAGGCAAGCTTTATCACCATCGCGGTGCAGACCTAAATAGGAAAAGGGATCATGGTGAGTTGCGGCCATGATTTTACTCTGATCGGAATTAAATTGTATGGGCTGCTTTTTGATGTCGATCACCTGAAGATTTAAATGTTTAATTTACCAGAACATTCTGAACTATGATAAATAAACACATCATGATCCAGAGCAATTATTTAAACTTTATTTTACAATACCATTAAAACATGAGTCATTCCTGACAGGATAGTTTAATGAGTAATGAGAATTCCCCCCGCTATATTAGTAACCTGACGCGTAATACGCTGGCTTTAATCATGGCTGGTGGCCGTGGCTCCAGACTTAAAGACCTCACCGCATGGCGTACTAAACCGGCTGTTCCGTTTGGCGGGAAATTTCGCATTATCGACTTCCCTCTTTCTAACTGCGTAAATTCCGGCATTCGTCGAATCGGCGTACTGACCCAGTATAAAGCGCATTCACTGATACAGCACATACAGCGTGGCTGGGGTATGTTTCGTGGTGAGTTCGATGAGTTTGTCGAATTACTGCCAGCGCAACAACGCGTGGAAGAATCCTGGTACACCGGCACAGCGGATTCAATTTTCCAGAATCTGGATATTATACGCCTGCACAAACCGAAGCATGTACTGATACTGGCCGGTGATCATATCTATAAAATGGATTATGGCGCTATGCTGGCCCACCATGTCGAGAATGAAGCCGACATCACGGTTGGCTGCATTGAGGTTCCGGTTGATCAGGCAAGAGAATATGGCGTAATGGGTGTCGATACCAGTAACCGAATACTCAGCTTTGCCGAAAAACCCGAGAATCCCGACATTTTACCTGGCAGTGAAAACACCTCTTTATGCTCGATGGGTATCTATGTTTTTAACACCGGCTTTTTGTTTGAGCAGTTAATCCGCGATCATGATACGCCTGGCTCCAGCCATGACTTTGGCAAGGACATAATTCCGGCCTCGATTAATAAATACCGTGTATTTGCCTATCCTTTCCGCGATGTGCAAAAAAGTGGCAAGCAATCCTACTGGCGTGATGTCGGTACCGTGGATGCTTTCTGGGAAGCCAACCTGGAGTTGATCGGGGTTACACCACAGCTCAATCTATACGATAAAGACTGGCCCATCTGGACCTATCAGGAGCAGTTACCCCCAGCCAAATTTATCTTCGATGAAGATGACCGGCGTGGCGTCGCGATCGATTCCCTGGTGTCCGGTGGCTGCATCATTTCCGGTGCCAAGATTCGTCACTCACTGCTTTTTTCGAATGTCTGTGTGGATGACTACAGCGTGGTAGATTCAACCGTAGTACTACCGGAAGTGGTGATTGGCAAAAGCTGTAACATTACCCATGCCATCATCGATCGAGGCTGTAAAATCCCGGATGGCACCAGCATAGGGATTAACGCTGAAGAAGACAAAAAGCGTTTCTTTGTTTCGCCCAATGGTATAGTTTTGGTCACTCCAGAAATGCTCGGGCAATTCATCCATCATGTTAACTGAACAGACTATTCCACTGAAACCAACCGCTAATCCTAAACTCAATGTCGTCCTCTACTGGCACATGCACCAGCCCGAATACAGGGACTTGCGCAATGGCCAGTACAGTCTGCCCTGGACATATCTACATACCATCAAGGATTATGTCGATATGGTGGCGCATATTGAAGATAATCCGGACGCGCGTGCGGTTGTCAACTTTGCCCCGATATTGCTGGAGCAGATCAACGATTACAGCGAACATCTGGACAGCTACCTGCATCATGGTGGCGCCCTGACCGACCCGATGCTGGCCGCGCTGGCCGATCCGGTGATTACCGCCAACAAGGAAACCCGCATTGGCCTGATCAAGAATTGCCTGAGAGCCAATGAAGACCGAATCATTCATCGCTATCCTGCGTTCAAAACATTGAAAGGCATGGCCAAGGCGATACTGCTGGACACCAAAAGTATTCGTTATTACGACATCCAGTTCCTGATCGATCTGCTGGTCTGGTATCACCTGGCCTGGATCGGTGAAACCGTAAAACGTAAAGATCAGCGCGTAAAAGAGCTGATAAAAAAAGAACGCTTTTACACCATTCATGATCGACGCGTATTGATTGAACTGATTCATGAACTGATGTCAGGCGTGATTGGACGCTACAAGGCTATGGCTGAAGCCGGACGCATTGAGTTATCCATGACGCCGTTTGCACATCCTATCATGCCCCTGCTGCTGGACTTTAACTCCGCCTCAGAAGCCATGCCGGAAGCACCCTTACCGGAAGCAAAATGCTATCCGGGTGGACACAAACGGAGTGCCTGGCATTTAAAGAAAGGCATCGAAACCTTTGAAAAAAACTTTGGTTTCAAGCCTGCAGGCTGCTGGCCATCTGAAGGCAGTGTAAGCGAAGAAACAGTCAAGCAGTGTTCAGAGTTCGGTTTCCGCTGGCTTGCCAGTGGCGAAACCGTCCTGCGCAACTCGCTACACAAATCGAAGCTGACCGATAAGGGCTGTATCCATACCGCATACCAGCTGGCTGACACCACGACCACCTGTTTTTTTCGCGACGATCAACTTTCCGACCGCATCGGTTTCAAGTTCTCGGACTGGCATGCCGACGATGCTGTCGGCAATCTGTTGGAAACCCTGCAACATATCGCTCAGGCCTGCCAGAATCACCCTGCCCCCATTGTTTCCATCATACTGGACGGGGAAAACGCCTGGGAATACTACCCGGAAAATGGCTATCATTTTTTAACTGCGCTGTATCAGCGACTGGCCAGCCATCCACAGCTCAATCTGACCACCTACAGCGACTACCTGGACCAGAACCCTGAACCCCGACAACTCAGTAATCTGGCAGCTGGCAGCTGGGTGTATGGCTCATTTTCAACCTGGATCGGCTCCAGCGATAAAAACCGGGCCTGGGACATGCTGGTCGATGCTAAAAAAGCCTTCGACAGCGTCATCGAGAATAACACGCTGGATAAAGAAGAAGTCAAACGCGCAAAAAAACAGCTCGCCACCTGTGAAAGTTCCGACTGGTTCTGGTGGTTTGGCGACTACAACCCGGCCGAATCGGTGAAAGCATTTGATCAACAGTTCCGCATGCACCTGTGCAACCTGTATCACCTTTTACATCACGAAGCACCCGAATACCTGTCGCATGGTTTTTCCAGCGGCAGCCAATCCAGTCAGGGCGGCGTCATGCTGCCCGGCAAACAGGACTAATCAACCTTGACCACATTACCTAACGGACAGCCACAAACCGAAACCATTCTGGATCACCGCCGCGCTGGCGTTCTATTACATCCGACCTCACTTCCCGGCGCCTTCAAGCAGGGCGATATCGGACAGGAAGCGCGCAATTTTCTGCACTTCATGGCGGATAGTGGCCTGTCGGTATGGCAGATGCTACCGATCGGCCCGACCCACGAAGACGGCTCGCCCTATCAATGCCTGTCGGCGCATGCCGGTAATCCGGAACTCATCAACCTCGACTGGTTGATTGAGAACCAATGGCTGAAGCAAAGTGAGCTGGATAATTTTTATCTCGGCTCCTCTAAAAACACCCTGCTGGAAACGGCAGCCGGGCGTTTCTTTGCTCAGGGCTCGGCACAATGGCTCACCAGGTTTAACCTCTTTACCGAACAGAACAGCGACTGGCTGCCGGACTATGCGCTGTTTATGGTATTAAAAAAAGCGCATCAGAATAGCGCCTGGATGGACTGGCCGGAAGCCATAAAAAGCCGTGATCCGGCAGCACTCGCTGAGGCTGTCGAGCGTTGTGCAGAAGCGATTACCACCATCGAATTTATACAGTTTGTGTTTTTCACCCAGTGGCATGAATTACGTGAATACGCGCAAAAACTGGACATCAAACTGTTCGGGGACATGCCTATCTTCGTATCGATGGATAGTGCCGACGTATGGTCGCGTAAGGACAATTTTCTGATGGATGCGAATGGCAACTGCGAATTTGTTGCCGGTGTGCCACCGGATGCTTTTTCCGATCTGGGTCAGCGCTGGGGCAACCCCTTATTCAACTGGGACAACATGCAGGCGCAGGGTTTCAGCTGGTGGATCAGTCGTTTCAAAACCCAGCTAGAGCTGTTTGATTTTATCCGCCTCGACCATTTTAGAGGACTGGAAGCCTGCTGGCATATTCCAGCTACATCGGAAAGCGCGGTGCACGGACACTGGGAGCCGTCTCCCGGCGAAAAATTATTGCAACGCCTGCACGATCACTTCCATCAGCTGCCACTGATTGCCGAAGACCTGGGCCTGATTACCGCCCCGGTACGAGCACTACGTGATCAGTTTAATCTGCCCGGCATGGTGATTCTGCAGTTTGCCTTCGACGCTCAGAATGACAACCTCTACCTGCCACACAACCATCATCATAACAGCGTGGTCTACTCCGGCACCCATGACAACGATACCACCCTCGGCTGGTATCAAAGTCTGGATATCGTCGCGAAAACACAGTGCCATGAATATCTGGGGCATAACCCGAACGGCGCGCTCGATATGCCGTGGGCGTTCAATCGTCTGGCCCTGTCTTCGGTCGCGCAACTCGCCATACTGCCGATGCAGGACCTGTTATCACTCGACTCAAACCATCGCATGAACACGCCCGGCACTATGCAGGGTAACTGGCAATGGCGCTTCAAATGGAAACAGGTGTGGCCGGGTCTGGCCACCGACCTGGCCAAACTGGTTCGGCTTTACGGACGTCATCCTGATTGAATCTAACGCCACCGGCTTTGCGCCGATGGCCTTAGATGACGATTAAAGGCAGGCTATTACAGCCAGATCAGACAACCGGTTTCGAGTGGATGGCTCAGCAACTTATGGTATGGATACATACGGATGCGATAATGATTCATGCCGGAGTTGGATGGCTTCAACTGCAGTGAAAAAATATGGTTATCCTTATCCTGTTTGTCGTAATGGAAAAAGTGATGTTCACAGCCGCTCATTTCATCTTTCTGTTCATTATACTGGCCCACCACGCACTCCAGCACGATATCATCCGATGACAGGCCATTCAGAAACGCACTCACCTGAATATTCAGGGATTCACCCGTCTTGATAAAGTCCTTTTCATTAAACACTCGCTCCATCCGAATGTGATGCCAGTTATCTCTCACCTTCTTCTTCCACACCGCCAGCTCTCTGGCAGGCTCAGCATTATTCTGCGACAGAATCTGATTCTGTTTTTTGGCTGGAGAATAGAGTTTTTTCACATAGTCCATCACCATGCGTGAGGCATTAAAGCGCGGGATACAGGACTTCATCGAGCCCTTCGACAGCTTCACCCAGTATTTTGAATAGCCCTGTTTGCCGCGATTATAAAAGATAGGAATGATTTCATGCTCCATGATATCGAGCAGGTCATTCGACTCTTCGCGATCGCGGATCTCAGGATCAACCCCGACCCCATGCGGTGAAATCCCCCAGCCGTTGCGACCGTTAAACGCTTCTCCCCACCAGCCATCCAGCACACTCAGGTTCAGCACACCATTGATGGCCGCTTTTTCACCCGAGGTTCCACTCGCTTCGAGCGGGTATTCTGGCGTATTGATCCACACATCCACACCCGTCACCAGGCTGCGCGCCATCGACATATTGTAATCTTCCAGCAGGATTATACGGCCCTGAAACTCCGGCATATGCGCATAGTTATGGATCGCCCGAATCAGGTCCTGACCGGGCTCATCATTCGGATGCGCCTTACCCGCAAACACCAGAATGACCGGACGTTCAGGATCGTTCAACAATCGTGACAGACGGTCTTTATCCTTGAACATCAGGGTCGCGCGCTTATAGGTGGCAAAGCGTCGTGCAAAGCCCATCACCAGTACATCCAGCTCAGGGGTTCCAATGTATTGCGTGATGCGCCGCGTGAGCGCATCGTTGGCATGATTCTTCTTATAACGGCGTTCGGTCAGGCGCAGAATATTTTCCAGCATCTGGGTCTTCAGCTCCTGGCGCAGGCTCCAGAAACGGTGATCGGGAATATCGTCGATACACTTCCAGTAACTGCGATTCAATAACTGGTTACGCCATTCGCGATACCGCATATCGAACAGGTTGACCCATTCGCGTGCCAGAAAGGTCGGCACGTGTACCCCGTTGGTAACATAGGTAATCGGGTTTTCATCGGGTGGAATCTGTGGCCACACATACGACTCCATCTGCGAAGAAACGCCGCCATGAATACGGCTCACCCCATTATGAAAGCGCGACCCACGCAGCGCCAGCGCAGTCATATTAAAACGCTGGTGTCCATTCGGAGAGTCACCCAGTTTCATAAACTGATCAAACTCGATCTTCAAATTCTTACAGCAGGGAGTGAAATACTCCTTCATCTGATCGTAATCAAAAATATCATGCCCGGCAGGCACCGGGGTATGCGTGGTAAACACCGTACCCGCCCCAACCAGCTCCAGCGCACTGTTAAAATCCAGCCCTTTTTCCACCTGTTCGCGACAGCGTTCGAGAACCATAAACGCCGCATGACCCTCGTTGATATGCCACACGGTTGGCTCCAGACCCAGCTTACGAATCAGGCGTACGCCACCAATACCGAGTACGATCTCCTGCTGGATGCGCATCACCTTGCCACCGCCATACAGCTGGAAGGTAATCTGCTGATCGGCTTCACTATTCTCTTCCAGGTTACTGTCGAGTAGATACATGCAGGTATGTCCGGCCATCGCTTTCCAGACTTTCAGCTTGACTACACGACCGGGGAATTCAACTTCAACATAGATCCGATTGCCTTCCTTATCCAGCGCTACATCGATCGGTAGCTCACTGAAACTGGTGGTCGAATAATGGGCGATCTGATTACCGTTGCCATCGATACGCTGGGTGAAATAGCCCTTGCGATAGAGCATCCCAATCGCCACAAACGGTACCCCCAGATCGCTTACCGCCTTGCAGTGATCGCCCGCCAGAATTCCGAGTCCACCGGAATAGATCGGAAAGCTTTCATGCAAACCAAACTCCGCGCAGAAATACGCAATCAGATCCGTATCGGCATCCAGATAGCCATCGATTTCATCGTGGGTAATTTTTTTCAGGTAACTGTTATAGGCCGACATGACCCGGTTATATTCTTCCATGAACACGTTATCTCTGGCCGCATCATCCAGTGTTTTCTGAGAAATCCGGCGCAGGAAAACCTTCGGGTTGTGATCACACTTATCCCACAGCTCCAGATCAAGGCGATAAAAAAGCCCTCGCACATTACGATCCCAGCTGTATAAAAGGTTGTTGGACAATTCATTCATACCCAGTAATTTCTGGGGGATAACAGGACGTACTTCTAACTCGTAAACAGTTGGTTTCATAGTATCTGCCGCTAAAACATTAAAATAATTATCGCGCAATGATAGCACTCTGAAACCGCTGGATCTATTGCATTGAAATGGTATAGCTGGTGAAACACAGGGTATGTTTAACCTGGAATAATTTTAAGGTTTTAGTGTCATCATCGGAACCGATCAAAACTCCGCCTTCGGCTCAATTATCAGTAGCCTGAACACGCCTTATTCCTCATAATTGCCAAGGTTAAAAAAACAGCGTCATTAAAATGAAATTAGTCCACCTAAAAATGCTCTGCCTGCCAGCCCTCGGCCTACTGTTCGCTGGCTGCGCTGCAACAGACTCGCACAACGTTAGCACCACACCCGACACCGAGCAGATAGAATACGCGCTAAAGCAGCAATGGGAGGGAGAACCTGCGCTCAATCTGCTCAGCGCCTACGGCAAACCGGACATGATCATCGATACCACGCTGCAGGGTGGGCCGGTATCGGAAGGCTATGTATACGCCGACAATGAACTCATCGGCAGCCAGGAGTGCATCGATGTATTTGTGGTAGAGATGCAGACTAACATCATCTACGATTACTTTTGTCAGTAACAGGTGCAGCACATTTATCCATGAACGACTGGATATCAGTCCTCAATCAAAGCCCGCTCGCAGACAAGTTCAATACGCAATTAATTCGTTAGACTCAGGTGGCAGCAAGTTTTGCAATCATGGCAGAAGTCACCAGTACGATGCCATCTTCATTGCGATAAAAATGCTGTGCATCCAGTGCGGCATCTTCGCCAATGATGGTGCCTTCCGGAACCTGACAATTGGAATCCAGCACTACACGGGTCAGGCGGCAATTGCGGCCAATATCACAGCCCGGTAAAACCACACATTCCTTCAACACCGAAAACGAGTTAACCCTGACGTTATTAAACAGGATGGACTGCTCGACGGTGGAACCAGACACAATACAGCCCGCCGATACCACCGAATTAATCGCGGTGCCCAGGCGTTCTTTATAATTGTAATTAAATTTAGCCGCTGCACGCTGGTAATGCACGGTACGTATCGGCCAGCTGTCATCATACAGATCGAGCCGGGGCAGTAATTTGGTCAGATCAATATTCGCCTGCCAGTACGCACTCAAGGTGCCCACATCGCGCCAGTAAGGTTCATCGTAACTGACATTTTGAATGCTGCTACGTGAGAAGGGATGCGCAACAATCTTATACAGGCCGATGGACGATGGAATAATATCCTTGCCAAAATCGTGACTGGAATGGGTATTGAGCGCATCAGACGCCAGCTTTTCGGACAGCATACTGGCATTGAAAATATAGATCCCCATACTGGCAAGACTGCGTTCAGGATTGCCCGGAATGGTCGGCGGGTTCTCGGGCTTCTCCACAAAAGTGATGATATTTTCATCCTGATCTATACCCAGCACACCGAAATCGCGCGCTTCCTCGACTGGAACCTCGATGCAGGCCACCGATATATCCGCCTTTTTTTCAATATGTTCACGCAGCATCACGCTGT
>JACNJF010000169.1:55478-58514 GCA_014382695.1 Gammaproteobacteria bacterium
TTTTTCACACCAGTATATCGATCTTAGTAATCACTACTATGACAATTTCAATTCTGTGCAGTGGGCTTTTTTATGGGTGGATAAATAAAACATTATTCCTAAATATTGCAGAATAAAAAACAGATCTGTCGAATAGATGTTCAAGCTTAAAATCAAATCATGAATGTTACGGTGTTAGAATAGCGGACAAAAAGAAAGAATTATATTTACTTTTACCCTTGACTCATTTGGCAGTTTATTTAGAATTGGGTACTTACTTATAGTTTCGTTAAGAGTTAATAATATGAGTACCTCAATTACAATAAATGAAGCAGCCTACTTACTTAACATAAGCCAACAAAGGGTTCGAACATTGTGCCGTTCCGGCATTCTAACCTCAAAAAAATTTGGACGCTCCTGGATGCTTGATGAAAACTCAGTAAGGCATTATGGGTTACGAACTGCCCATACCGTTGCAGAGGATCATCCTTCATATGATGCAAGAAACAATATAAATAAAAAGCCGATAGCTCTGAGTTTTTTTTCAGGTGCAATGGGGCTGGATATAGGAATAGAAAGAGCGGGGTTTGACATTCGACTAGCCTGTGAGATTGATAAGTATTGTCGGCAAACTATCGCCATTAATAAGCCTAAAATGGCTTTATTAAGTAATATAAATAATTATTCTAAGCAAGACATATTAAAAGCTGCCTGCTTAAATGAGTCTGAAGAAATTGATCTTATTGTTGGCGGCCCTCCTTGCCAGGCATTTAGCACTGCAGGAAAGCGTAAAGCCTTTAAAGATGACAGAGGTAATGTATTTCTCAAGTATATTGACCTGGCGATCGAGTTAAGGCCCAAATATATTGTTATTGAGAATGTAAGGGGACTACTCTCCTGCCCTTTAGACCATAGGCCACATGAAGAAAGAGG
The DNA here is from genome assembly GCA_014382695.1 of Gammaproteobacteria bacterium. Taxonomy (GTDB): domain Bacteria; phylum Pseudomonadota; class Gammaproteobacteria; genus JACNJF01. Next base: position 56,391 of record JACNJF010000169.1, read on the forward strand.
AATAGATTTTCCTGATTTATCTGCTGATGAAATGAAAGGCGGCGCTTTGAACTTCATACTATCTAAATTAAAAAAATCTGGTTACACATATTCTTTTAATCTCTACAATTCCGCCAATTTTGGTACTCCTCAAATCAGAGAACGAATAATAATTATATGCTCAAAAGATGGAAAGGTTCCTCCATACCTATCACCTACACATTCACAGAATAACGAGTTTTCTTTACCAAAATGGAAAGTATTCAAGCAAGCGGTCAAAGGCCTAAACGAACATCATCATATAAACTTTCCTGAGAAAAGGCTGAGGTATTACAGAATGCTAAAGCCCGGCGAAAACTGGAAAAAATTACCTGAAAAACTACAAAAAGAAGCTTTAGGTAAATCTTTTTACGCTGGCGGTGGTAAAACAGGCTTTCTCAGAAGACTGGACTGGAATAAACCTTCTCCAACTTTGGTTACCCATCCAGCCATGCCTGCAACAGATTTAGCCCATCCAGTTGAAGATCGTCCATTATCGATACAAGAATACAAAAGAATACAAGAATTTCCTGATAATTGGGAGTTAGCGGGGCCACTTATTCAACAATATAAACAAGTTGGTAATGCAGTACCAACAAGCTTGGGGTTTGCAGTTGGTAATTTAATAAAAGATTTACTAAACAAAGAAAAAATAAAACAGATCAATGGCTTTTGCTATTCAAGATACAGAAATACTAGCCACCATGAATGGGAGAGACAATTTCTTGATGCCTATAATAAGTCCACTCAATCAGGCACCATACAAAATGAAATTCAACTTAGCTAATCGATCCCTTTTAAACGGATTAAACTTTAGGCTTTAGCTAGTGCCCAATTTCTTTCAGCTGTGCCCTAGTATCATTTCCTACTTTTTTAAAAATCTCCAACAGTGCGTCATATGAGCCTTCCCCTCCAATAAAATCCCAATACTCCCGCCCAATTAAAACGCACACGTCCTGACTCATATTGAATATTTTTGAGGGAATTGACCAGTTATAATCTGATCGATTAGGCCCCCCGGGGTTATAATAAAGACCTAAATATGACTCACATTTTGGATTGTGCGCTTTCAAAAGCAGCATATCTTTTTTTACTATTTCAGTCTGATCAATATTGGGCTTTACAGTTTTAATGGATATAAAGATTTCGGTTTCATCCTTCTTTATCCATAAATCTGAAATAATACGCCTTACTACATAATCCCCTTTATTAAATGCTTTTATTTTGGTGATTTCCTTTTCCCAATTAGGCTTGCTATCCCCACTTCTGAGAGAACTTAAAATTCTTTCAATTTCGTCAACTGCTCCTTTGTTAACATTGACCATCGTTTCCTTTTGTCTAATGCTTTCAGCGCCATTAGAAATTGCCAGAATTTGTGAAATCTCTTCCATAGGCCCTTGGCCAAAAGAAGTCGAAAAGGATCTCTCAAAAGTTGAAGCTGCTACAAGTTTTTGAGTTAATAAGGCTTCGTGAAATGGACGGTATGTTTTATCTTTCTTTACTCTATCAATAGCTCGGTTCACACAGGTCTGTAAAATATCAGTAATTTTATTTTTTGTAGAACTTTGCATTTAGCCTCAAAACTATAAGTATGCTTAAATTTTTATTACACTTCTCTTTCCTGGGGCAACATTCAGCTAATTACCGCAAAACCTTAATACGTTTAATCAAATCACTTCAGAGAAAAGTACAGAATTAGAATATGCGACCTTAAGAGTGCATTACAGTAGATTATAATCAGATTCAGGGGATTGAGTGATACATTTTTAATTGAGCTCCTAAAACGTAAGTAAAGAGTGCAGAACCTAAAACCCACTTTAAGGCTTGAATGAAAGGGGGCCTGAAGAAAGGAATGGCGCGCTGGGAGAGATTACTCGGGCTATCCCTGCCCTCGCCCTGCGGGTTCGCTTCGCTCATTCAAATCCGCTCCCGGCGGATTTGTCGAACTAGGAGTCCTCATCTTACCCCCAACCCTCCACACATAAAAAAACCCGCATGAGGCGGGTTATTTTATGTATGGCGCGCTGGGAGAGATTCGAACTCCCGACCCTCTGGTTCGTAGCCAGATACTCTATCCAACTGAGCTACCAGCGCTTAAGGAGCCGA